>JBAUSV010000107.1:0-1574 GCA_049581885.1 Gammaproteobacteria bacterium
GTTCACTCTTTGATATGAACCAGCGCTTGCGGCGGATCGTGCTCAACACGCCGCCCTTGACAACCTGCTTTCGAAAACGCCTGAGCAGTTGTTCTTGAGATTCGTTGGGTCGTAAAACGACACGAGCCAAAACCCTCACCTCCCTTCCAAAAGGAGATCATTGGAACAATCACGGGTTGGAAGGAAAGGTCCAAACCAACCTTGTTACGTTCCCAAGGCAGACTGGCGCGTTCAAAAGAGCTGGACGCACCGGGTAATTATTATACTCGAATTCTGGGAAAATTGCAGGGATGATGACGGGGTGCGTTGGCAGTCCGCCTTAACAAAAAAAGTCCCTTGGCAATGACCTACTCTCCCGGGGGGTCACCCCCCAAGTACCATCAGCGCTGACGAGCTTAACGACCGGGTTCGGGATGTTACCGGGTGTAGCCTCGTCGCTCAAATCACCAAGGGACAATTTAACAAATTAATTATTAATATACCAGCGAATCATAATGACACTTCAATTGAGGCGAAAAAGCAGCGAGTTCTCCACATCACGTGGTGAAGCCCTCGATCATTAGTACAGTTTAGCTAAACGTATTGCTACGCTTACACACACTGCCTATCAAGCAGGTGGTCTACCTGCGATCTTACTCCATTAACTGGATTACAGGGATCTAATCTTGGAGCGAGTTTCCCACTTAGATGCTTTCAGCGGTTATCTCTGCCAGACGTAGCTACCCAGCGATGCCGTTGGAACGACAACTGGCACACTAGAGGTCTGTCCACTCCGGTCCTCTCGTACTAGGAGCAGCTCTCCTCAAATCCCTTACGCCCACAGTGGATAGAGACCGACCTGTCTCACGACGGTCTGAACCCAGCTCGCGTACCGCTTTAACGGGCGAACAGCCCGACCCTTGGGACCTTATCCAGCCCCAGGATGCGATGAGCCGACATCGAGGTGCCGAGCCAGGTCGTCGATATGGACTCTTGGACCTGACTAGCCTGTTATCCCCGGGGTAGCTTTTATCCGGTGAGCCACGCCCTTTCCACTCAGAAGCGTGGGATCACTAAGCCCGACTTTCGTCTCTGCTCGACGCGTTGGTCTTGCAGTCAAGCTCCCTTGTGCCTTTACACTCAATGGCTGGTTTCCATTCAGCCTGAGGGAACCTTTGGGCGCCTCCGTTACTCTTTAGGAGGCGACCGCCCCAGTCAAACTGCCCACCTGGCACGGTCCCCCATCCGGTTTACGGTCTGGGGTTAGGATCTAAACATAATCAGGGTGGTATTTCACCATCGGCTCCACCAAGGCTAGCGCCCTAGTTTCTCTGCCTCCCACCTATCCTACACAAATTATGCCCAAATTCAATGCCAAGCTGCAGTAAAGCTCCACGGGGTCTTTTTGTCCTGCTGCGGGTAGGCCGCATCTTCACAGCCATTTCAATTTCACCGGGTCCCTCGTTGAGACAGTGCTCCAGTTGTTACGCCGTTCGTGCGGGTCGGAACTTACCCGACAAGGAATTTCGCTACCTTAGGACCGTTATAGTTACGGCCGCCGTTCACCGGGGCTTCAGTTCAAAGCTTCGCTTGCG
>JBAUSV010000108.1:0-2465 GCA_049581885.1 Gammaproteobacteria bacterium
CCCATGATCTTCCATCTTTGTGAGCTTGAAGTAGGTTATTTCGGCAAAGTGTACGAACTCGCTGCTCGCTTATATGAAGGCGACTACTAGCTTCTTTTACAGAAATCCTACCGCTCACCGTGGCTCTCCTTGCGAAACTTTAGGCAAGTACCCGGGATACTAATATATAGTTTCGTTAAATTCAAGTAGGAGATTCGGGATTAGGTCTGAAAGATATTTGAATAATAGGGGACGCCATTTCGCCGCCCCTGTCAATTGGTTATAGATATCCGTCTCGCCGTTTCCGGTGAGCTGCATGCCGCGTAGCATGTGTTCCGACTCCCGCTGTGTTTTCACTCGGTGCGAGGATCGCCCCAGTCACCATTCTGGTTGTTAACCAAACACGCATCGGTCGACGCGGATTCCATCCAGGTGCGCGCTAGCGCTGCACAGACTCGCGGGCTCTAAGGCCCACCCCTTTGTGGCTCGGTCCGCGTGCGGTCCTCTCTGCTACGTGGTGGCCGGCGGTTGCGACCATTCAGACCCACTGACTGCTAGTCGATCCCCTATTCCGACCTGCAACCGCCGACACAATCAACCGAAGGCGCGCTTCGGATCGAACTCGGTGCCGTCCTTGAGCAGGTGGTAGCAAGCGCGGAGATGCGGGGTCTATCTTTGTATTCTGCAGCTGACGAGGCGTTGCGGGATTAGATAGACTGGGGCCGGTGACGGGGGTGTGGCTCATGGGGTACGCATCTTTCACCGGATGCTCGACTCTGAAATGCCGCCCTCGTCACCACTGCATCATCCGGAGAGTCTGCCGTGGATGGTGCCAGCCCTCGGGCCGTGGCTTCCAAGATAGACGAGACGCCGGGTGATAACTCGGTGTTGTTGTTTATGGAGGTCGGGGCAATGAAGGAGTTGCGAGTCGCGGTGGACGTGGGGAGCCGGTTTCACCAGGTAGCGATTGGTGATGGGGCTGGGCGCCTGCTGGATGAATTCCGTATCGATCATGACCGAGCGGGCTTTGAGCGGTTCTTCGAGTGTGTTGAGCGTCACGCCGCCCGCGATATTCGCGTGGCCATGGAGGGCTACAACGGCTGGGCCCGTCCGCTCGACCAGCAGGTGCTCGCGAGGGGCTGGCGGCTGTATAACGTGAACAACCTCAAGCTCGCGCGCTATAAGGAGATCTTCCCGGCCCCGGCAAAGAGCGATGCGATCGATACCCGGCGGATTCTGGAGCTGTTTGCCTTTGATCGGCAGCGCCCGCTCGGACGTGATGTACTCCAGGAGGTGAGGGCCTGCTCACCGGCACAGCGGCGGCTGAAGTATCTCACCCGCCGGCGCCGCGCCCTGGTAAGGGATCGGGCCCTACGCCTGGCCCGGCTGCGGGTGGACTTATCGGCCGTATGCCCCGATCTGCTGGCGCTGAGCAAGGCGGTGGACAATCGCTGGTTTCTGCGCTTTCTCACCTGCCGCGACCGGCTCACCGCCTTGCCGCGGCTGCAGCAGAGAACGGTGGCCTCGATCCGCGGCGTGGGGGCCAAGACGCTGCCCCGCATCCGGGCCTGGCAAAAGCGGGCCACCTTCGGAGCCAACATCGATCTGGCCGACACCGACATCGTCGACGATGCTCGGGCGATCCTGGCCCTGGATGAACAGATCGCCGGGCTCAACGCGCACATCGAGGCCGTGGCCGAGGACTGCCCGATCGCCACCCGGTTGCGTACCATCCCCGGCTTCGGGGCCACGGGTACGGCAGAGCTCGCGGGCGAGATCGGTACACTGCAGCGCTTCGCCAGCGAATCCTCTCTCGCGCTGTACCTGGGCATGGCGCCGCTCGATCACAGCTCCGGGCTGGTTCAGCGGGGCAAGCGCCCCAAATGCGTCAACAGCCGATGTCAGGCGGCGCTAATGACCTGCCTCGTGCGCCACATGGCCTGTGTGCCTGAGTCACGCGCCTACTATGATCGCAAGCGGGCACAGGGGAAACGCCACAACCAAGCCGTGCGCGCCCTCGGTCGACACCTGGTGCGGGTGATCTGGCGTATGCTCAACGAGGAACGGGACTACGAGATGAAAGACAGATAGGACTTGAAAATCCAAGAGGGATGTTCAGGTCTTGTCTTTTGCCCAAAATCCGCTTCCCCCGATTGAGCAGGATCCCCATGCCACATGCGGGGCCCGCTTTTGTCCAGCCTTGGCTATACTTGGGTCGAGCAAGAGGGACAGTAACAAAGAAATGGGCTCAAGGTCTTGCGTTTTGCTATTGAGGGAAGAAAGTCATGGGCAAAAGTCACGACCTGACCCGAATCTTACCGCCCCGCGCCGCTATGGGCGCCAGGTTAGCTTAGGCGTTAAATCGTAATGCATATAGATTTGGCCACTCTATTTAGTCTGGTTTCGGCAATTGCGGTCGTCGGCGCGTTGATTTTCGCCGGCCTGCAAGTTCGTACGGCAAATCGGGTACGCACTGACCAGGCGGC
>JBAUSV010000109.1:0-2321 GCA_049581885.1 Gammaproteobacteria bacterium
GTTGCGGTTCGCGTCATTTGCACGGACGAAGAACGCATGATAGCCGAGATGGTTTGCCGCGTTCTCGACCTCGCCTGAAAAAAGGAGAATTGAACCATGCAGACAAAAACTCTTTCCCCGGAACTGCTCCAGCAGATGGATGCCTACTGGCGCGCCGCCAACTATCTGTCGGTCGGCCAGATTTATCTCTACGACAATCCGCTGCTGAAGCGGCCGCTGACACTTGCCGATGTGAAGCACATGCTGCTGGGACACTGGGGCACGACCCCCGGGCAGAACTTCATTTACGTGCACTTGAACCGGGTCATTAAAAAATACGACCTCGACATGATTTATGTCTCCGGCCCCGGACACGGCGGCCCGGCTGTTGTGGGCAACACTTACCTCGAGGGCACTTACAGCGAGATCTATCCAAACATCAGCCAGGATGAGGCCGGGCTGCGGAAGCTCTTTATTCAGTTTTCGTTTCCCGGAGGCATCCCCAGCCATGCATCGCCGGAGTGCCCGGGCTCGATCCACGAGGGCGGCGAACTGGGCTATTCGCTCAGCCATTCGTTCGGGGCGGTGTTCGACAATCCCGATCTCGTCGTCGCCTGCGTCGTCGGCGACGGCGAGGCGGAGACGGGTCCACTGGCCACCGCATGGCATTCCAATAAGTTCCTCGATCCGGTCACCGACGGCGCGGTGCTGCCGATCCTTCATCTCAACGGCTACAAGATTTCCAACCCGACCGTCCTGGCCCGCATCGAGCATGAGGAATTGGAACAGTTGCTCCGCGGCTACGGGTGGACCCCCTACTTCGTCGAGGGTCACGAGCCCGGGCTGATGCATGAGGCCATGGCCGCAACGCTCGATGTGGCAGTAGAGCGGATCAAAAAAATCCAGCAGGACGCCCGCATCCACGGCAACTTCGTGCGTCCGCGCTGGCCGATGATCGTCCTCAATTCACCCAAGGGCTGGACGGGTCCGAAGATGGTCGATGGCCTGCAGGTTGAGGGCACTTTCCGTGCGCACCAGGTACCGCTCTCCGACCCGGCCACCCATCCCGAGCACCTCAAGCTGTTGGAAGACTGGCTGAGGAGCTACCGGCCGGAGGAGCTCTTCGATGAGCAGGGCCGCCTGAAACCGGAACTGGCCGAACTTGCGCCCAAGGGCGAAAGACGCATGGGCGCGAATCCCCACGCCAACGGCGGGATGCTGCTCCGCGACCTGCGCATGCCGGATTTCCGCGACTACGCGGAGGACGTCCCCGCGCCGGGAGTGCGCGGCATCGGCGACACGCATGTGCTCGGGCCTTTCCTGCGCGATGTGGCGAAGCTGAACAGTGAGCGGCGGAATTTCCGGGTCTTTGGCCCTGACGAGACGCTCTCCAATGGCCTGGAAGCCCTCTTTGACGTGACCCAACGCCAATGGGACGCCGCGACCGTGCCGAACGACGAATGGCTTGCACCTACTGGGCGCGTGATGGAAATGCTCAGCGAGCACCAATGCGAGGGCTGGCTCGAGGGCTACCTGCTCACCGGGCGGCATGGACTCTTCAACTGCTACGAGGCCTTCATCCACATCATCGATTCGATGTTCAACCAGCACGCCAAGTGGCTGAAGGTCACGGCGCACCTGCCGTGGCGGCGGAAGATCGCCTCGCTGAACTACCTGCTGGCCTCGCATGTCTGGCGCCAGGACCACAACGGCTTCACCCACCAGGATCCCGGTTTCATCGATCACGTCGTGAACAAGAAGGCCGAGGTCGTGCGGGTTTACTTTCCGCCGGATGCAAACTGCCTGCTGTCGGTGATGGACCACTGCCTGCGCAGCCGCCATTACGTCAACGTCGTGATCGCGGGCAAACACCCGGCGCCGCAATGGCTGACGATGGACGCCGCCGTCAAGCACTGTACCGAGGGCATCGGCATCTGGCAATGGGCCAGCAATGACCAGGACGTCGCGCCCGACGTGGTCATGGCCTGCTGTGGCGACGTGCCGACACTGGAGACGCTGGCCGCCGTCTCCATCCTGCGCGAGCATCTGCCCGCCCTGAAAATCCGGGTGGTCAACGTCGTCGACCTCATGAAGCTGCAGCCGCAAACCGAGCACCCGCACGGGCTCTCCGACACGGATTTCGACGAACTCTTCACCAGGGACAAGCCGGTCATCTTCGCCTTCCATGCCTACCCGTGGTTGATCCATAGATTGACCTACCGCCGCACCAACCACGACAATATTCACGTGCGCGGATACAAGGAAGAAGGCACCATCACCACGGAGTTCGACATGACCGTGCTCAACGATCTGGACCGGTTTCATCTGGTGATGGATACCAT
>JBAUSV010000110.1:0-1515 GCA_049581885.1 Gammaproteobacteria bacterium
GTCCGAAAGCCTTATCGCCGCGACGAACTCGCTGCCGCCATCGGTTAGTGTCCGAGGATCTGGTGTAATTTCGTCGCCATCGGCGGTGTAATCCTGGGTGGCCATCGAGGTGTATGGTCGAGGTGGAGTTTCGACGCTTCAACCACGGACCTTACGGAGACCCCGATGACCAAGACGAACATGGACCTGTCCGAGCTTCTGGCCAAGCACGATCAGGGAGACTTTCTGCGCGGCATTGCCGAAGCGGTGCTGCAACTGATCATGGAGACCGATGTGGAAGGCCTCATCGGCGCCGGTCGGCACGAACGCAGCGGTGAACGCAGGACCTGGCGCAACGGGTATAGAGAGCGCGCTCTCGATACCCGTTTGGGCACGCTGAACCTGCGGGTTCCGAAGCTCAGGCAGGGGAGCTACTTCCCGGGCTTCCTCGAGGCCCGCAAGACCTCCGAGCAAGCGCTGGTGGCCGTGATCCAGGAGGCGTGGATCGGCGGCGTCTCGACCCGCCGCGTCGACGAGCTGGTGCAGGCGATGGGGTTGAACGGCATCTCGAAGAGCACGGTCTCGAAGCTGTGCAAGGACATCGACGAGCGCGTCGGCGAGTTCCTGAACCGCCCGCTCACCGGCGAATGGCCCTATGTCTGGCTGGATGCCACTTACCTCAAGGTGCGCCAGGGCGGCCGGATCGTGCCAGTCGCGGCCATAATCGCGGTCGCCGCCAATACCGAGGGGCGCCGGGAAATCATCGGCCTGGGCATCGGCCCTTCGGAAGCCGAGACGTTCTGGACCGAGTTCCTGCGCTCGCTGCGCGCCCGCGGCCTGGGCGGGGTCAGGCTGGTGATCAGCGATGCCCATACCGGCCTCAAGGCCGCCATCGCCCGGGTCTTCGAGGCCACCTGGCAGAGGTGCCGTGTCCATTGGATGAGGAACGCGCTGGCGCATGTCTCGCGCGGCCAACACACCGTTGTCGCTGCCGCGATCCGGCAGGCCTTCGACCAGCCCGACCGCGCCCATGCCGGCGAAACCTGGCGCAAGGTCGCCGAACAACTGCGCCCGCGCTGGCCCAAGCTGGCCGACCTGATGGACATCAGCGAGCATGACGTGCTGGCCTACATGTCCTTCCCCCGCCAGCACCGCACCAAGCTGCACTCCACCAACCCGATCGAACGCCTCAACAAGGAGGTGAAGCGCCGCGCCGATGTTGTCGGCATCTTCCCCAACGAGGCCTCCATCATGCGGCTCATCGGCGCCGTGCTCTTCGAGCAGAACGACGAATGGCAGACCTCAAGCCGCTACATGATGGTCGAGGCCTTCGCCCAGATCGACAAGGAGGAGATCGACCCCATTCTCAGCATAACCACGAAAGCCGCCTGATCATGCCCTCAGGCCATCCGGGAATTTACACCACCTTGACGGACGTGACCCGCCATCGCCACGGTTCTCTCGCGGCCCCAACTGGCCGCCATGGGAAGTCGCGACTGACGGTCTGCCAACGGTGCCGGCCGGACAGGCCGACGG
>JBAUSV010000111.1:0-4691 GCA_049581885.1 Gammaproteobacteria bacterium
ATTTGTCCGGATGACTGAGGCCGACTTCTTCAATTTGCTTTTCGATGGTGATGACGATGATTTCGAGCACATTCTGCCAGCGGGCCCGCTTCAGTCCGATGGAAAGGTTTCGCGTGATGAGTTTTGCACCGACCGCCAATACCAGCATCAACCCCCAGGTGAAGACAATGGTGGCGTTGAGTTTGAACAACCCGTATTGCCAGAAGATGATCTCGTCGGGACTAAGGCGCATGACCGGGCTCCTTCGCTGGCGCGCCGTAGTGTCGGAGCGGCGCTCCGGCGATCCGCGTCACGATGAAACGCGCGATGACGAAGCCGAGCAGACAGGCCGGCAGCCGCTGCCAATGCCCGTCAGAGACAACATACAATCCAGCGACGACGACACCTGTCCGCAACAGCATACTGCCCAGAAATAAAAGCGCCGGCCGTTTGGACGACAGGCCCTTCCGCACCGTCCACCACAGGCCGCCGAAGAACATGACACCGAGCAGCAGGCCCGCCATCAATGCCAGCGCCAGCGTCAACCCTTCATTCATGCTTATCCTCCTGTTCGTCGCGCATGGCCTTGTCTTCCCTGGTTACCCAACGCCAGGCATTTAAGCAGCCGATCGTCAGTCCGGCCACCAGCAGCGCCAATGTCCAGGAGCGCCCCCCCGGATACCGCTGGTCAAGCCACAGCCCGAGCGCCGCGCCGAGAAGCGTCGGAATCGCCACCGACCAGCCTATAATTCCCATCATACCCAAGCCGAACCAGACACCCGGCGTGGGGTTGCGGCGCGCCTTGAGCTTGCGCGCCGCCTTCGCGCCGACCTCCTGACTTAGCGACGACTTCGGCGTCGAGCGGCGTTTTTCCGGTTCGTCATTCATTGTGGAACGTCGCCATGCGGCGTATGAAATCGCTTTCCATTTTCGCCAACACCGAACGCACGCTTTGCTCGTGCTCATCCAGGGTCAGAAACTCCTGCTCCACCGCATCGCGCAATTGGTCGAGTTCAGTTCCGGCTATCGCCCGGCGCACGGAAACGAGCACGTCCTGGCCGGTTTTGACCAGCACCCCTTCATCCACGGCCACGTAGACCTCGCCGTCCCCTTCGGTTTCGTAGATGAGAATTCCCGGCGTAAGCGCCGCCACACAATCGAGCCGGTGCGGCAACAGGCCGAACGCGCCCGCACGGGCCTCCGCGACGAGGCGCGACACGCCGGTTTTCTCGGCGAAGATTCCGAACGGCAGGAGCACCTTAAGATTCATCAGCATCGGCTGCGCCATATTCTGACTCCGATTGTGGTGTTGCCGCAGGTTGGAACGACTCTTGGGCAGCGCTTGCGCCCGGTGTTGCCTTAGCTTTCGCCTCGTCTAGGGCACCGATCATATAGAGCGCACTCTCCGGGTACTCTTTAAATTCATCGTGCAGGATGCGCTCGCAGCCTTCCAGCGCGTCTTCGAGGCTGACCAGTTTGCCTTGCAGGCTGGTGAATTGCTCAGTGGTGAAAAACGGCTGGGTGAGAAAGCGCTCCAGCCGACGCGCGCGGGCCACCACGTTTCGATCCTGCGGCGACAGCTGCTCCAGGCCGAGCATGGCGATGATGTCCTTGAGTTCCGTGTATTGCGCCAGCGTGCGACGCACGTCCTTGGCCAGGCGATAATGCCGTGTACCGACGATGCCCGGTGTGGTCATTTTGGAACTGGACTGCAGCGGATCGATGGCTGGATAAAGCCCTTCGCTGGCCCGCTTGCGCGACAGCACAATGGACGCCGAAAGGTGGGAAAAGGTATGGACCGCCGCCGGATCGGTGAAGTCGTCCGCCGGCACATACACCGCCTGGATCGATGTAATGGCGCCGCGATCGGTGTTGGCGATGCGCTCTTCCAACCGCGACAACTCGGTGCCCAGGGTGGGCTGATAACCGAGGCGCGACGGCATCTGCCCCATCAAGCCGGACACTTCCGAGCCGGCTTGAATGAACCGGAAGATATTGTCGATGAGCAGCAACACATCGCGGCGCTCGTCGTCCCGGAAATACTCGGCCATGGTCAGCGCAGCGTGGCCGACGCGGAACCGGGCGCCCGGCGGCTCGTTCATTTGGCCGAAGATCATCACCATATTCGACAACACGCCGGCTTGCTTCATTTCGCGGTACAGCTCCTCGCCTTCGCGGCAGCGTTCGCCGATACCGCAAAAGATACTGACACCCTCCTGTTGGCCGATCATGTTATGGATCATTTCGGTGAGCAACACCGTCTTGCCCACGCCCGCCCCGCCGAACAGACCCGCCTTGCCGCCGCGCTCCAGCGGCATCAACACATCGATGACCTTGATCCCCGTCTCGAATATCTCGGATTTGGTGGAACGTCGCGCCAGCGCAGGCGGTGCACGATGAACCGTACGCCATTGCACATCAGACGGCGCTGCCTGACGGTCGATGGCGTTGCCAAACACGTCGAACATGCGCGACAGCACCCCTTTGCCCACCGGGGCCAATAGCGGCCCGCCGGTGTCTACCACCGCCATACCGCGGGCCAGGCCCTGGGTGGGCGTCAACGCAATCCCGCGTACGCGATGCGCATCCAGTTGCGCCAGCACTTCAATTACGATCCGTTTCTCGGCGCCGGCGCGCAGCACAGAGTAGATCGGCGGCAGCCGCTCATCGAACCGTATATCCACGACGCTGCCGCGTACCGAGACGACCACCCCGGCCTTCGCTACTCCGGTTTTGCCTCGACCTTCCCGTTCCGGGTTCATAACACTATGCTGTCTCTAGTCCAACGGCCAGCGCCAGTTCGGCTTCCAGTGTTTCGCGCACTTCCGTCAGCCGCGCCTCGATCCGCGCACGATTATGCGTGGATTCGATGGTTCGATCGGCCAGTTCGGCAATCCACTGGAGCTGTTCATCCAGTACTCGTATGTGGTCAGGGTTGACCGTGAGACTTGCGATGGCATCGATAGCGCTGAGCATCCGCGCCATGATGGCGACGTTGCCCTCGGCGCTGTCCCGAACCTGATCGAACGCTTCGGCGAGCAGATCTCCAAAGGTCGGAACGATAGCGATCACACGCAGCGTTCCTCCCTCGTAGCGGTGCGATGACGGGAATTGCACGCAGGCCAGCCGAGCCAGAATTGCCGCTAGATAATCAATGCACATCACGGCTGTCGAGGTGTCATTGACACCGGGTGAAAGCGCCTTCATTGCCATATCCACGAGCTGTCGGATTCCGAAAGAGGGATCCTGCTCGACCGTACGAAGACGCCCAATCCTGTAAGCCTCATTCAAGGCGTCAATCATCTCTTGATCTGGCGGATACGCCAGGGCGAGGGATGCCAATGCAGTATCTTTTACAACGAATGCCCCGACGCCGCGCTCCATACGCACGAGGGTCTTCCTGTTCCGCGCAAAGTCCAGGAGGGAAGCACTGTGTACGCTCTGTACGTAGCCGCTCAGTGTTGCCGGTACAGGGTACCAGGTCCTCTCATCTCTGGATGCGAGGACCTGGTCGTTTTCCTCCGCCTCAGCCCTGTCGGGTCCGCGATCCCATTTTTCGGCGAAAAGCCGATCAATGGCCGCAGTGGTTTCCTGGGCAATCGAGGCGATGATATTGGACGCCTGGATCGACGAGGCGATGTGATGAATAAAGAATACCAGGACACCGATACCGCCGAGCGCCAACACAAATGCGAAAAAGACCGCCAGGATCGGTACGAAAACGCCATCGCCAGTGCGGATGGTGCGCAACACGATCAGGCAATAGGCGAACACCCCGGCGAAGACCCCCAAGGTGACCTGCGTGACACGGCTGCGCATGAAGTTCCGCAAAATACGTGAGGTGTTTTGGCTCGACGCCAACGCCAGCGCCACCAATGTCATGGAGAACGTGACGCCCGTAATGGACATCATCGAACCGGCAAGCGTAGACAGCATATCCCGCGCGCCTTCCGGCCCGACTCCAAACAGCCGTGGCCAGTGGGCCAGCCATCGGTCACTGCCCGCGGAGTCCGTTTCGATTATCGCTGCGGCGAAACTCATACAGAAAACGACGATCAGCGAGGGTAGAAACCAAAAGCTTGATCGCAGATTGATCCAGGTTTGTTTCAACCTAAACATGGAGCAGCCCCCACTTCCAGTTCCGAATCTCCGGCAGGTCCTGGCCGTGTTTGTCGATATACTGTTTGTGCTCGATCAGCTTGTCCTTGAGCTGCTGCTTTAGGTAGATGCCCTTGTCGCCAGTCTGCGGCAGGCGGTCGATGGTGTCCATCACGAGATGGAAGCGATCCAGGTCGTTGAGCACCGTCATGTCGAAGGGCGTGGTGATGGTGCCCTCCTCCTTGTAGCCGCGGACGTGGATATTGTGGTGGTTGTTGCGCCGGTAGGTCAGCCGGTGGATCAACCAGGGGTAGGCATGGTAGGCGAAGATCACCGGCTTGTCCTTGGTGAACAGTTCGTCGAAATCCATATCGCTCAAGCCATGTGGGTGTTCGCTGGGCGTTTGCAGTTTCATGAGGTCGACGACGTTGACGACCCGGACCTTCAGGTCGGGCAGATGCTCGCGCATGATGGACACCGCGGCGAGCGTCTCCAGCGTGGGCACGTCGCCGCAGCAGGCCATCACCACGTCGGGAGCGGCGTCCTGATCGTTGCTGGCCCACTGCCAGATGCCGATCCCCTCGCTGCAGTGCTTGACGGCGGCCTCCATGGTC
>JBAUSV010000112.1:0-4774 GCA_049581885.1 Gammaproteobacteria bacterium
GTCTAAGCCAAGGACAATAACCGGAATAACCGAATAACCGGGGACAGACCACGGTTTTGAGCGTCGTTTCGCTCCTGAGTCGGGGCGTGCGTCAACGAAACGGTTGGTGGCTTATTAGCAAGAGGCCACATTTTTTGGATTGTCGATGACTTGGCCACGTGCGCAATTGGTGGGAGGCTCAAAGATCGGGGGAGCCAAATGGGTTATACTCACAAAAATGTATTTATGAGTATAACCGGATGATCAGGCGGCAAAGCCCCCGAAATCAGACCCTCTACGCGGATTTACTGCAGGAGGTGCTGTCGTCCGCGTTACCGGAGGGGCGCGGGATCAGCTTCACCCGAAAAACCGTGAAGGGCCGGCGATACTGGTATTTGAGCGTCGCGGTCGGGCGCAAGCGCATGCAAGCTTATCTCGGGCCGGTCACGCCCGATATGGATGCGCAGATCGAAGCTGCCAAGGCGGGATGGGCGGATGCCAAGGAGGGTGCCCGCAACCGGAGCCGTCTGGTCGCGCACCTGGTGAACAGTGGCGCCATGGCGACGCCTGCTGCCTCGGGCGCGGTGCTTGCAACATTGGCAGATGGTGGGGTATTCCGGGCCGGCGCCGTGTTGATCGGAACCGTGGCGTTCCAGGCGTATGCCAACATGCTCGGCGTACGCTGGCCCGGCGGCGAGCTTCGCACGCAGGACATCGATATCGCTGCGGGGCCGATTGGTCTTGCGGTCTCGCAGGAAGGGGTGAATTTGACCGAGATTCTGCGGGAGACGGCTCCGCTCGTCTCGATCCCCGGCCTGCTCTGGAAAGACCAGGCCACCAGTTTCGAAAGCCAGGGTCAGCGCCTAGATTTGCTGACTCCCATGGCAGGCCCCGACAGCAGTAAACCTGTCTTTGTAAAACGCGTCGGTGCGTACGCGGAACCGCTCCGGTTTCTGGATTTCCTGATGAAGGACGCGCAGCCGGCAGTTCTGCTCGCCAAGGACGGCATTGCGGTGAACGTCCCGGATCCGGCGCGTTTTGCCTTGCACAAGCTGGTCATATCGCAGCGACGGCCGGCAGCATGGGCAACCAAGGCGCGGAAAGACCTATTGCAGGCAGCCTCGCTGATCGAGGTGCTACTCGAGGACATGCCGGGGGCTCTCGTAGCCGGATTGGATGCATCACGTGCGTATCACGACAAATTCCACAGCACGGCGCTCCAGGCCGCGAAGAAGCTGCCGAACGATCTTGGCAAAGAACTGCTTGCGCTCGATGAGGGTCTGAACTAACTCGGTGAACTAACTCGGGACAGACCACGGTTTCGCAAGAAACCGAGGGCACTTCATTGAGGAGCCTGTCTTGAGTTTCGCCCCTTGCGCATTGCTGGTGTAGGCGCGACACTATTCAGTCCACTTGGCGGCGCTTTCGGTTTTTGCAGGAGGATGAATATGGCGCAGGAGCCGGACTGGGATCGGGTGGAAGATGTGGCCCTGGCGATCCTGTCATTGACATTGCATGACGGTAACCGGGTTTGGAAGCAAATCTCCTGGGATGTCACGGATCGGTTGTATGAAAAGGGCCTGATCGGCAACCCTCGTACCCGGACGCAATCGCTCTCGCTGAGCCCGGAGGCGATCGAGCGGGCCGAGCGGGTATTTCGGGAGCTGTTTGTTCCGGGTCGTTCGGCGTAGGTGTAGAGAGAAATACAGATGATGGAGAGAGTCAATGCAGGCATTGGATGAGCCGCTGAACGAGAAGGAGCTGGAGGAGCTGGACCGGTTTCTGCTCGATCGCGTGCCCGAAGAGGAGGCTACGGACGACAAGGACGAAGGCCTTATCTGCGTTTCCGAGCTCGATGGGTTTTTGACCGCCGTGGTAAGCGGACCGACGGTGGTGCCGATGTCGCGATGGCTTCCGGCGGTGTGGGGGGACTTCGAGCCGATCTGGGAGAGCACGGCGGAAGCCGAGCGGGTGTTGCAGCTGATCGTTCGCCACATGAATGGAATTGTCGCCATGCTGATGGAGGCGCCCGAGGAATTTGAACCGATGTTCCTGTACCGGGAAGTCGATGGCAAAACCTACACCATTGTTGACGAGTGGTGTGGCGGTTATGCGCTGGCCGTGCGACTAAGTTTCGAGGATTGGCACACGGAAGATGAAGAGATGCACAGGATGCTGCTGCCGATCTTCGCCTTTACCGGAGTCACGGACTGGGCCGGACACGATTATGAGCCGGACGAAGTGCATGTGCTCCAGGATAGGGTTGTCGAGTGCGTTAGAGACATTCACGCCTACTGGTTGGCGCGCCGGGAAGAGTTCGCGCCGCCTTCACAAACCGTCCGTCGTGATACCCCGCGCGTGGGACGAAATGATCCCTGCCCGTGCGGCAGTGGCAAAAAGTACAAGAAGTGCTGTTTGAATTGACGGAGTAACCGGGGACAGACCACAGTTTCCAGACGGCAGTCCTTTGCAATGCCAAGGCCTTGCGCCGGCACCGCAGATCGCGCCGGCGCTGGGCAGCTGCCCCCGGGCCTCATGCGCTGCCCTTGTACCGGAAGCCTAGTCGTCCTTCATGTTCACGAAAAACAGGACGATTGCGCTGAACACCGCGTAAGTGAAAGCGCCCTGCAGAGACGTCCATCCGGGCTGGGTCTGCCACATCTGGAAATAGGCACCACCCACGACGGAGAAAAGACCGAACCAGACGAAGATGGCGGTCCCGGCCCCGAACAGAGCAAAGCCCTTGGCCTTGTTAAAAACATCGACCGGTGCCGTGCGGTTTTTCCACAGGTCCCAGAGGCCCTTCGCCGAGAGCAGGCCGGCAAGGTATTCGAAGAAGATGATCACGGCCAGCGTCAACCCGACCAGGAACGGGGCACCGTACCCGGGGCCGAAGGCATGGGGATACAGGGCGTGCCCCTGCATGGTGGTGGTGTAGGCAACCGCGCCGTAGGCGGCGTGAAGATTTGCCATGTTCTGGGTCGCATAGAACAGGCATAAAAGGGCTTCAAAAAAGACGAACACCATCTTGAGATAACGAACAGGCATGATTTCTCCTCCCCCGTTTGATATTTGCGGCGTCTGCATGCTATGCCGTGCAGACTCCCTGAAGTATAGCCAAGGGCGTGGAGGTTGTCTGCACCCGGTAACCGGCGACAGACCACGGTTTAGGGCGTTTTTACGACGGGCCTATGGATCCGATCTAGTCTTTTGGGGCGATGATGAGCCGGTTTGGGCAGTGTCTCTGGCAGCGAGGACCATTTGAATCCGGCGCATAAAAAAACGGGGCGGTTTCCCGCCCCGAAAAGTCAGCTAAGGGTTAGCTTAACTGGCTTTTTTCCAGACTTTCTGCTCGAACTGGGCGTCGAGCTCGATCTTTGCGATCTGGCTGGTGTAGGAGGTCCAGGTCACCATGCCGGCGGCCAGCACGATTTCGAGGACATTGGCGTGGCTGTAGCCTGCGTCCAGGAACGCCTTGATTTCGCCGTCGGCTACTTCGCCATGCTGCTTCACGACATGGGTCGTAAAGGAGCGCAGCGCTTCCAGTTTCTTGTCCTTGAGCGCGGTACCGGCGCGGACGCTTTCGATCACCTCGGCAGGTACGTTGTGCTTCTCGGCGGCGCCGCTGTGGACGGCCATGTCGTAGGCACTGCCCAGCTCGCGGCTGACGGCCAGCAGCACGATCTTGCGATCCTGCTTGCCGAGCGTCGCTTTGTTGAAGAGCTCCCGGGCGGCCATGTGCGCCTTCAGGAGCTGCGGGGACTCGGCCATGACCGCATACACATTGGGTATGTTGCCGTTATCCTTGTTGATCTTTTCGAGGTCGGCGCGTGAATCGGACGGGGCGGTCTTGACGTCGTGGACTTTGAACTCTTTCATTATCTTCTCCAGATAATCTATCTCTGCATACGAGGGCGATCGAATTCGCGATCACAAGATAGTGGGCGCGCGATATCGCGCTTCGCAGCAGCTGCCGCAAGCGGGTCACATTCCGGTTTTCGAGGTTGGGATGGGGAACGTTTCCGACAGGGCTTCATCTTATTCGCTTCCGTTGCAATTAGATATAGCGGGATGCGGTATTCGCCGGTTTCCGGCATGTAACGGATGCACGGCGAGGGGATCGTTGCAGCAGGCGGGCGTGCCGCACGAGAGTGCGTAAACGGGGTGCAGGCCTGGCCTTGAGTTGAATTCACGAGTATTCCCGACGGCTACGACACCATCGGCGATATCCACGGCCCGGCGGGGCGGCTCTGGAGGCGCTGCTGCATAAGCTTGGGTATCCCGGGCGGTAGGGGGTGCGCAGTTGCTTACGCACCCGAGGGCGCAGGTGTGTAGCATATGCCGAGGGTCGGCAGCTTTGGGCTCATCGGATGAACGACACCCCGGACACCAGGCGCAGCTGCGCCAACTGTGGTGCGCCGCTTACAGGGCACTACTGCGCTGCCTGCGGGCAGGAGGACCACCCGTTGGCGGTGCCGCTGCCGCGGCTGGTCCTCGACTTTCTCTCGGATGCGTTCCAGTTCGACGCCCGCATCTGGCGCACGCTGGGTCTGCTGCTGTTCCGGCCCGGGCATCTGACCCGGGAGTACCTCGCCGGCCATCGCCAGCGCTACATCCCGCCGGTGCGCCTGTACCTTTTCGTCAGCATCGTGTTTTTCCTGACGGTTGGCTTGTTGTCCGCAAAATTCGTCCAGTTCAACTTCCGGGTGCCGTCCTACCAGTTCCAGACGGGTGCGCCGGCGGCGGCGACGCGAACCGGCGCCGCCGGCGCAAGCACGGCAAAGGCCGGCGAGGG
>JBAUSV010000113.1:0-2915 GCA_049581885.1 Gammaproteobacteria bacterium
GGCGACACCCGCGATGCGCGGGTCGGACACGGCGGTATGGCCGATGCGCCCGTCGCCCGGCAGCAGGTGCAGCACCTCGCCGGGGATGCCGGCCTCGTGCAGCAGGCTGATGACGCGGTGGCCGATGATCGAGGTCTGCTCGGCGGGCTTGGCGATCACGGTGTTGCCGGCGGCGAGCGCCGCGGTCACCTGGGCCAGGAAGATCGCCACCGGGAAATTCCACGGGCTGATGCACACGAACACGCCGCGCCCGTGCAGGGACAGCTGGTTGCGCTCGCCGGTCGGGCCCGGCAACCGTGTGGGCTCGCCGAACTGCTTGCGGCACTGCATGGCGTTGTAGCGCACGTGGTCGACACCCTCGCGCACCTCGGCGATGCAGTCGGGGATCGACTTGCCCGCCTCGCGCACGCACAGCGCCATGAACTCGGGCATGCGCGCTTCGAGGAGATCCGCGGCGGTGTCGAGCAGGCGCGCACGTTCTTCCGCCGGGGTGTCATCCCAGCGCACCTGGGCGGCGGCGGCCTTGCCGATGGCCTCCTCCACCAGCGCCTCGTCGGCGTCGATCACTTCGCCGACTTTCCGCGTATTGTTCGCCGGATCGAGCACCGCGCGAGCCGTACCCTGCGTGCGCGGCTTGCCGCCGACGATGGGCACGGCCTTCCAGGGTTTTTCCAGGGCCTTCGCCATTTCCTTTTGCAGTTCGGCGAGCACCGCCTCGTCGGCGATGTTGATGCCTTTCGAGTTGCGGCGGTCCGGTGCATACAGATCGGCAGGCATGACGATCCCGGGGTGGCGTTTGCTTGCGTTCGCCTCGGCCCGGGCGAGCGGATCGGCGATGATGTCCTCGATCGGTGTCTCTTCGTCGCTGATGCGGTGCACGAAGGAGGTGTTGGCGCCGTTCTCGAGCAGGCGCCGGACCAGGTACGGCAGCAGTTCGCGGTGCGCACCGACGGGGGCGTAGACGCGGCAGTGCCGGCCCTGCCCTTCGCCGCCCAATACTTCGCCGTAGAGTGCCTCACCCATGCCGTGCAGGCGCTGGAACTCGTAGTCGGTGCGCTCGCCCGCCAGCTCGATCACTGCCGCGATGGTGTAGGCGTTGTGGGTGGCGAACTGCGGATACAGCGCATTGCCCGCGGCGAACAGGCGTTTCGCACAGGCGAGGTAGGCCACGTCGGTGTTGATCTTGCGTGTATAGACCGGGTAGTCGGACAGGCCCTCGATCTGGGCGAGTTTGACCTCGGTATCCCAGTAGGCACCCTTGACCAGGCGCACCGGGATGCGGCGCCCGACCTCCTTGCCCAGCGCGGCAAGCCAGTCCACCACCGCCGGCGCGCGCTTCTGGTAGCACTGCAGCGCGAGGCCGAAACCCTCGTAGCCTTCCAGTTCCGGATCGCGGTAGACGGCCTCGATGATGTCGAGCGAGAGATCCAGCCGGTCCACTTCCTCGGCGTCCACGGTGAGGCCGATGCCCGCCGCCCTGGCGTCCAGCGTCAGCGTCTTGAGCCGCTCGGCGAGCGCGGGCAACGCATCGGCGCGGCGCGCCAGTTCGTAGCGCGGGTACAGTGCCGAGAGCTTCACGGAAATGCTGTGCGCGTCGTAGATGTCGTCACTGTCCTCGCGGGCGGTGCCGATGGCCGCAATAGCGGACTCGTAGGCGTCGAGGTAGCGCTGCGCGTCGGTCTCGGTGAGCGCCGCCTCACCCAGCATGTCGAAACTGTAGCGGTAGGGGCGGTTGTCCTTCTCGTCGGCACGCTTGAGCGCCTCCTTGATGGTGCGGCCCATGACGAACTGGCGCCCGAGCATGCGCATGGCCTGCTTGAGCGCGGTGCGCACGATGGGCTCGCCCGCCCGCTGCGTCATGTGCTTGAGGAACGTGGCCGGGT
This sequence comes from Gammaproteobacteria bacterium, assembly GCA_049581885.1. Lineage (GTDB taxonomy): Bacteria > Pseudomonadota > Gammaproteobacteria > JAKDMP01 > JAKDMP01 > JBAUSV01. The sequence continues at coordinate 1,884 of JBAUSV010000113.1, forward strand.
TGCGCCGGGTGTCCTCGTCGAGCCGCACCAGCTTGCCGGTGAGGATCAACCCCCAGGTGGAGGCGTTGACGAACAGCGAGCGGCTTTCGCCGAGCCGTTCCGACCAGGCACCGCGCGCGAGCTTGTCGCGGATCAGCTTGTCGGCGGTGTCGGCGTCGGGGATGCGGATCAGCGCTTCGGCCAGGCACATGAGCACCACGCCCTCTTCCGAGGACAGGTCGTAGTGATGGAGAAACTCTTCCACGCCGCTCTGGTCGCTGGATTGCTTGCGCACCGCCTCGACCAGGCCCCGCGCCCGCTCGCTGACCCGCTGTCCCGCCTGCGGCGCGAAACGCGCCTCCTCGATCAGGCGCGTGACGGCCTCGTCCTCGTCGGCCAGGAACAGCGTATTGATCGCCGCCCGCAGGCCCTGCGGCGTTCGCGCCGGCCCGTCGCAAACGAAGTCGGGGAAATCGGGATTCTGCTTCTCGGCGGCTCGTGCCATGGGGCGTCCGTGGAATTAATTGTGTTTATTGTAAATCCTGGCCCGCATTCCAGCGTTCCGGGATCATGGGCGGTAGTCCCGGCAGCGACCGTCTGCCTAATCGCTGCGGGGACTACCGTTCCAGCCTCCCTACCCCAAGCAAAACAGCCTCAAATTTTTCAGGTTCCGGGCAATTGCCATGGCGAACTGCATCGCATGCTGGCGCTTGAAATACGCTTTACTCGTGATGCGACTCTGCGTTTGAAGCTGCTCCCAATCCCTCACTTGTCAGAAACATCAGGGAAAGATGCGTTGCCGACATGACGCTTCCCTTCATACTGACTGTATTCTTGTTTATAGTCCAAAATATGTGATTGCGCAAGGAATTATCCCACTTGGCGATAAAATGCCGCTATGACAACCGACACTTATCCGGACAGTGAAGTTTTCACTGTTTCCGCCCTCGTAGGCGAAGCGAAGCAGTTGCTCGAAGGCGAATTCGGCACCGTCGCCGTGGAAGGTGAAATCTCCAACCTCGCACGCCCGCGTTCCGGGCACGTGTACTTCAC
>JBAUSV010000114.1:0-2309 GCA_049581885.1 Gammaproteobacteria bacterium
CCCCGGGATGCCTCCTTTGATGCCTGAAGGAGATCGTTTTCAACCCTACAAGGTCAATCTGATGGTGGACAACAGTCAGCAGAAAGGCCCCCCCATTATTGTGGAAGGATATCCCACTTACAAGAATATCTTCGGAAGCATAGAAAGGATTGTGGATCGGGCCGGTCTGTGGCGCACCGACTTCAGCAAAATAAAGGCCGGGTCCCTGCTCAAGGCCAACGGAGGATATCTCGTGATCAATCTTCTGGACGCTGTCGTTGAGCCGGGCGTCTGGCAGGCTCTCAAGCGGGCGCTGAAGAGCGATAAACTGGAAATCCAGACCTATGATCCCTTTTATCTGTTTACAACCAGCGGCCTGAAACCGGAACCGATCGAACTGAATGTGAAGGTCGTGGTCATTTCAGACTACCACCTGTACAGTCTCCTGTTGAACTATGATGAGGATCTGCAAAAGATTTTCAAGGTGAGGGCCGATTTTGACACATCCATGAACCGGGATGAGGAAACCGTCCTCCAGCTCGCCAGATTCATCAAGTCGAAAACCGACGAGGAAGAGCTGAAACCGTTTGATCGGGGCGCCGTGGCCGCCATGGTGGAGCAGACGGTCCGCATGGCTGGGAAACAGGAAAAGATATCCACCAGTTTCCTGGAAATCACCGATTTTATCCGAGAGGCCTCTTTCTTTGCCGATCAGGAGGGTATGTCGGTGGTTGAACGGAAACATGTGGAGAAGGCCATAGAGGCAAAGAAATACCGTGCCAGCATGTTCGAAGAGCACATCCAGGAGATGATCGATCGGGGAACGCTCAATATGGATGTCCACGGAGAGGTCGTGGGGCAGGTAAACGGCCTTGCGGTTTATTCCATGGGAGATTATGCATTTGGAAAACCTTCCCGCATTACCGCCTCCACCTCCATGGGAAGGGCCGGGATAATCAATATCGAGCGGGAAGCCGACATGTCAGGAAAGACGCACAACAAGGGGGTTCTCATCCTGGGTGGCTATATGCGGAAGAGATATGCGCAGGACAAGCCTCTGACCATCAGCGCCAGTATCGCCTTTGAACAGTCCTACGGTGGGGTGGATGGAGACAGCGCCTCTTCCACGGAGATCTATGCCCTCCTTTCGAGCCTGTCTGAAATTCCCATCAAGCAGAATATCGCCGTCACCGGTTCCGTGAACCAGAACGGTCAGATTCAGGCCATAGGTGGCGTGAACGAAAAGATCGAAGGTTTTTTTGACTGCTGCAAGAGATTGGGGCCGACCAAGGATCAGGGGGTCATGATTCCCGCGACCAACGTCAAGGACCTGATGCTCAGGCAGGATGTCGTGGAGGCGGTGAAAAAGAAAAACTTCACAATATATTCCGTAAAAACCATTGACGAAGGCATTGAAATCCTCACCGGAAAGAAGGCCGGAGTGAGGACCGCAACGGGACATTACACAAAGGGTTCCGTCAATTATCTCGTGGACGAAAAACTCAAATCCCTGGCCATGGGTCTCAAAGAATTTGCGGACGACAAGAACGGGAAGAAAAAAACAACCACCAGAAAGCGCGGCAAGGGAACCGGCAAGAAGCAAGACGCATGATTTCAAAACGGTTAACCATTTCCTTGCCTTTCCGGGAAAGGGTAAAAAACGCACGGGATATTTACCGGGAATTCGGCAAGGACCTGCTGGAAACTCCAAAGATAGACCGTCTTTTAGGACAACTTAAAGAGGCGACCCTGGCCTCAAGAGAGGAGATGGGCCAAACCGGCATCGTGGAGATATGCAGACGTTGCGACCAGCTCGAAGGGGGTTCCTGTTGCGGTGCGGGGCTTGAAAACCGCTATGACGGGTGGCTTCTGCTGATAAACCTGCTTCTTGGTGCGGATATCCCCTTTAAGAGACATGACGAGAAGAGTTGCTTTCTTTTGGGTGAAAAGGGCTGTCTCCTCGTGAGCCGGCATGTAATCTGCATCAATTACCTGTGCGGAAAGATTACCCGCCGCATTCCCCCGGATCATTTGAAGGAACTCAGGGAACTGGAGGGCAGGGAACTGGAAACCCTATTCCTTCTCAAGGAATCGCTACGGACGTTTATGAAGCAATGCAAAACCGGTTAAGAAGTACTTTAGAAGCCGTTTCGGAGTTTTTCGACCAGCGAAAAGTGGGGAACGTGGGTCCTCTGGGTTTCAGAAGATCCACGGATCTCAAGGTCCTGCTTGCCTGTCTGGACCGTCTTGTGGATGAAAAGATTCTCATTCCCGGAAAATCCCGGTTCATGGATCTGGGTTGCGCGGACGGCAGGGTCAACCTGCTTGCA
>JBAUSV010000115.1:0-1859 GCA_049581885.1 Gammaproteobacteria bacterium
GCCGCCAAGGCAAAACGCTGGTTGAACCACGGGGCACGCGAGGTCCGCTTCCCGCTCGTGGCCTCCATTGCAAGCGGCTCGGTAAACGGCGGACTGCTGATCGCGCAGGCGCTGCTGCTCGCCCACCTCGTCGACAACACGATTTTCAAGCACCTGACGGTGGCCTCGCAATCCGTGCCCTTCGCCGCCCTGCTCGGGGTCTTCCTGCTGCGCGCGGCCTGCGTATATGCCGGCAGCCGCGCGGCCAGCCGGGCGGGTCTGGCCGTAAAGACCCGCACACGCGACGCGCTGGTCGCCCACATCCATGCGCTGGGTCCGGCATGGAGTACGGCGCGCGAACCGGGCGAACTCGCCAATACCATGGTGGACGGCGTAGAAGCGCTGCATGATTACTATGCCCAGTACCTGCCTCAGGCGAGCTTGGCACTCATCGTGCCGCTCGCGATCCTGGTCGTGGTGTTTCCCGTGGACTGGGTATCGGGCCTGATCCTCGCCGGGACCGCGCCACTCATCCCGTTGTTCATGGTGCTACTGGGCCGCGGCGCTGCCGCGCTCAACGAACGCCAGTGGTCGCGGCTGACACGCCTGTCCGCACACTTCCTAGAAGTGCTCGCCGGGCTCGGCACCCTCAAGGCGTTCGGCGCCGCGCGCGGCGAGTACAAGCTGGTCGAGCGATTGTCCGAGGATTACCGCCGAAGCACGATGCGCGTGCTGCGTGTCGCCTTCCTCTCCTCGTTCGCGCTCGAATTCCTCGCCACCATAAGCATCGCCATGGTCGCGGTGCTGGTCGGCTTCCGCCTGCTGTGGGGCGAGGTCGCGTTCAGCGCCGGGCTCGCCGCACTGCTCCTGGCGCCGGAGTTCTACCTGCCGCTGCGCAACCTGGGCACGGCCTACCATGCCCGCCTCAGCGCGGTCGCCGCGGCAGAGGACATCGCTGACATCCTTGCCACACCCGCTCCCGCGGCCACGGGCGGCGCCCCCTTCAGGCCCGGGCGTGACTTTGCTGTGGCATTCGATCGCGTTAACTTCGCCTATGCCGAAGGGCCGCCGGCGCTCCGCGACGTCAGCTTCGAGATTCCCGCGGGCAGCCATGTCGCCGTCGTCGGCCCTTCGGGCGCCGGTAAAAGCACCCTGCTCTACCTCCTGCTCGGCTTTGCCCGGCCTTCGGACGGCCGGATTCTGGCGAGCGGCCAGGCACTCGACTCGCTCTCGCTGAAGGACTGGCGCCGTACCATCGCCTGGGTGCCGCAACGTGCGCACCTGTTTGCGGGCAGCATTGCACAGAACATCGCGCTCGGTACCGAGGGCGCGGCGCGCGAGGCCCTCATCGAGGCCGCCGAAAAGGCGCGAGCCCACGAGTTCATCTCCGCCCTGCCGTGCGGATACGACACGCCGGTCGGCGAAGACGGCACGGGACTGTCGGGCGGAGAGATCCAGCGTATCGCCCTGGCACGCGCGTTCCTGCGTGATGCGCCGCTCGTCGTGCTCGACGAACCGACCGCCAGCCTCGACATGGCAAGCGAAGCAGCGGTCGGCGAGGCGATAGAGAGGCTGGCCCGGGGGCGCACTGTGGTCACCGTCGCCCACCGCTTGCATACGATCCGCAAGGCCGATTGCATCGTGATGCTCGAAGCCGGACAGGTCGTCGCCCAAGGCACCCACAGCACGCTGGCCGGGCAGGCCGGACCCTACCGCCGCCTGCTCGATGCCATGCTACCGGTCGGAGCTTCAACATGAGAACCCTGCTCCGCCTGCTATCGCTCGGCCGCGAGGCCCGCTGGCCCTTTGCACTGGGCGCGGCGCTCGCACTCGCCGTCGTACTCGCCAACGTGGCCCTGCTCGGCCTCGCCGGTTGGTTC
>JBAUSV010000116.1:0-1775 GCA_049581885.1 Gammaproteobacteria bacterium
TCGAAATTCTGCTCGTCGCACATTCCATAGACTTCGGAGGTGGATGGGAAAATGATGCGTTTCCCGTATTTTACGCAGTATCGCACCACCCGAAGGTTTTCTTCAAAATCCAGTTCAAAGACCCGTATCGGGTTGCGTGTATATTCAATGGGCGTCGCAATGGCCACAAGTGGAATAATGATGTCGCATTTTCTGATGTGATATTCAATCCACTCACGGTGAATGGAAATGTCTCCCTCGTCAAAATGAAACCCGGGACGACCCAGGAGACGCTCGATATAATCGGAGCGAAGATCCATCCCATGCACCTCATAATTTCCACTGTCCAAGAGTCTTTCACTCAGCGCGTTTCCGATGAACCCGTCAACCCCCAAAATCAGCACGCTTTTTTTCCTCTTGGTCCTGATTTCGCTGCTCACACAAGGACCAAATCGAATTCCTTCCACCAGGTTGAGTTCGGAGGCCAACTGGGACCCACCCATATAGATGCCCCCTTCTTTCTCTCCGAAATCGACCCGGATCGCCCCTTTACCACAGGCAATCACAAGGGGATCCACGGAAAGAATTTCTCCGGGCCTTTTCGCGTTCCCCGCATCGTCCACCTCCGAAACATGCCAGAAGAGGCATTTTCTGTCCCCCACATAGGAAAAGGCCCCCGGAAAAGGATCGGTTACGGCCCGGACAAGGTTTCTCACCTGCTCGGAGCTTCCGTACCAGTCGATTTCCCCGTCCGCGGGACCGCGCCCCCCGTAATAGGAGGCCTTTGCAGGATCCTGCGGTTGACGCGGAGCGGAACCATCGGCGATTCGGGGCAGGATCTCATGGAGCATTTTCGAAGTGGCCCGGGCCGCCTTTTCATGGAGCGTTTTTGCCGTATCGTCCCCATGAATGGGAATCGTACTCCGGCAGATAATCTCTCCATCATCCGGCCGTGGGGTCATGTAATGAAGCGTCACCCCCGTTTCCTTTTCTCCGTTTACAAGCACCCAGTTAATAGGGCACCTGCCCCGGTAAGCGGGAAGCAGTGAGCCGTGCAGATTGAGACACCCCCCCGGCGGGATCTCGAGAATGGGGGATCCGACCATGTTCCGGTAGTAAAAGGAGAAGAGGAAATGGGGATTCATCTCTTTCATCCTCTGCACCCAGATGGGGTGGTTGATATCCTCCGGTGCGTATACGGGAATGTCATGGGCCGCCGCGAGCCTGGCAACGGATTCAAACCATATCTTTTCCTTCGGATCATCGTTATGGGTAAAAACAGCGGCAATTTCAAAACCGTTTCCGAGAAGGGCTCTGATTCCGGCACAACCGATATTGTGATATGCAAGGACAATGGCTTTCATGGATATTTCCTATGATGAAGATCTGTTTTCAGATCCGGTTAAGAAGGTAAATAGTTCAGTTTCTTCCTACAATCTTTTCTACAAAATAGCGGGGCCGCGCCCTCACATCGCTGTATATGCGACCGATATATTCCCCCAAAAGGCCCATGGCCAGGAATTGCGCGCCGATAAAGATAAAGAGGATGGCAAACAGGGTAAATACGCCGGCTGCCGCCCAGCCCGCCCCGTAAATGATCCGCATAATGAGGAGGAAAATACCAAAACCAACCCCCAGCGCCGACACAATGGCCCCGAGCACACTCAGGAGTCTCAAGGGAAAAGTCGTCATGCTGGTGAGCAGATCGAACTGAAGGTTGACAAGGTTCCAGACGCTGTATTTGGAATCCCCCGCAAGACGTTCTTCATGATGGACATCCACCTCCGTGGTGTATC
>JBAUSV010000117.1:0-3493 GCA_049581885.1 Gammaproteobacteria bacterium
ACTACGCGGTGCGCCACGCGGTCAACCACGACAGCCCGAGTCTGTACTACTGCGTGGACGACGAGACATTTCCCGACGGCGCACAGCTGGTCGCCTCCGAGGCACTCACCACGCAGGGTCTGTGGCAGCCGCTGCCGGAACACAGCCTGCTGATACTCGATCCCGAGTCCCCGCCCGAACTCATCGCCTTGTAAGCCCCCGCGGCAAACGTCGTGCGCTCGGACTAGAATAGGCGGCCTACCCCTCTCCACCGTCCCCCGACCGTGCGCAAGATTTTCTATTTCAGCCTGCCGGCTCTCTGGCTCCCCGTCCTGTTGATAGCAATCCTCTGGCCACCGATCCTGCGCCTGCTGTGGCTGCTGGTTCCCTATACCGCGATTGGCCTGTTCGATGCGCTGGCCGCCAGGCACAACGTGCTGCGCAACTATCCGGTCGTCGGACATCTGCGCTACATGCTGGAGTTCATCAGCCCCGAGATCCACCAGTACTTCATCGAATCCAACACCAACGGCCGCCCTTATTCGCGCGAGCAACGCCACCTGGTCTACACCCGCGCCAGGGCCGAAAACGACACTCTCGCCTTCGGCACCCAGCAGGACATCGTCTCCGAGGGCTACGAATACGCCCTGCACGGCAATCCGGTGGCGGTCGACCCGAATGCGGCACGGGTGCTGATCGGCGGCCCCGACTGCCGCCAGCCCTACCTCGCCTCACGGCTCAACGTCTCGGGCATGAGTTTCGGCGCGCTGTCCTACCGCGCCATCAAAGCGCTCAACGAAGGCGCCCGCAGCGGCAAATTCGCCCACAACACCGGCGAAGGCGGCATCAGTCCCTATCACCTGCGCGGCGGCGACCTCATCTTCCAGGTCGGCACCGGCTATTTCGGCTGCCGCACGCGCGACGGCCATTTCGACCCCGACCTTTTCGCCTCCCAGGCCCAGCGCCCCGAAGTGAAGATGATCGAACTCAAACTCTCGCAGGGCGCCAAACCCTCGCAGGGAGGCATCGTGCCGGCGTCCAAGGTCAGCGCCGAACTGGCCCGCATCCGCGGCGTACCCGAAGGCGAGACCTGCCACTCGCCGCCGCGCCACAGCGCCTTCGACACACCGCTGGAAATGATGCGGTTCATCGCCCGCCTGCGCGAATTGAGCGGCGGCAAGCCGGTCGGCTTCAAGCTCGCGCTGGGCCAGCGTCCCGCCTTCCTGTCGCAGGTCAGGGCGATGCTGGAGACCGGAATCACGCCCGACTTCATCACCGTAGACGGCGCCGAGGGCGGTACCGGCGCGGCGCCGCTGGAACTCGCCGACACCATCGGCACGCCAATCAACGAGGCGCTGCCCTACGTGCACAGCGTACTCACCGGCGCCGGCCTGCGCAGCCAGATCCGCATCATCGCCAGCGGCAAGATCGTCAGCGGCTTCGACATGGTGCAAAAGCTCGCCATCGGCGCCGACCTGTGCAACATGGCGCGCCCCTTCATGTTCGCCCTCGGCTGCATTCAGGCGCTGCGCTGCAACAGCAACAACTGCCCGACCGGTGTCGCCACGCAGGACCGCCAGCGCGCCCGCGCCATCGACGTGCAGGACAAGGGCGAACGCGTGGCCCGCTTCCATCAGGCCACGATCAAGAGCTTCTATGAAATTTGTTCGGTGCTCGGCGTCAGTGATCCCGGCGACCTGCATCCCGGCCACATCTGGCGGCGCATGCCCGACGGCACTGCGCGCAACTACCGCGAGCTGTACACCTATCTCGAACCAGGCGACCTGCTCGAGGGCGCCGTACCCACGCCGTATGCCGCGGATTGGGAGGCGGCGCGGACGGATCGGTTCTGAGGGTTGTTTTGGAACCGGTTATCCGGCGATGCAAACCGTTTTTTTCAGGGAACTCTGAATACCCCGTTTTGGGACTGAAGGCGACGTACTTGCCGGGCGGAGTCGCATGTTTCGCTCGCGACTCGAAGTTTGGGGCGATTCGCGAAGCACATATATTTTGTTTTGCATTTGGGGCACTTTTCGGGCGCGAATCAGCGTTAGGTAACACTGGTCTTACGTGAGTGACGCGCCCGAGTACCTTTGTTCAGCGCATCCCTGCGCTTCACCCCTTCGGGGCTAACGCGAAAAATAGCTCCTGGCGATTTTTTCATTGCACGCCCAAAGAAAGATACGACAGAATGGCGCCCCAAGCACTCTGCGCCTGTGTCATTCGCGGCTGTAGCGACCCCAGGCTGTTTCGCCCCAAGGCTAGTCGCGCAGGGAAGGCTTGTTGCCTTCACCAGCGGTGCAACACCAGGGCGGGACAGCCTGGAGTCGCCCTTCGGGTTGGCTTGTGCGCGCCCATGGCTGCGTTGCGGCGCTTGCCAAGGGCTCGGGCCATTGCCTGCTCACCGCGCCTTGCCCTGAACGCACACAAGCCAACTGCAGTCGCCAATGGCACAGGCGCAGAGTGCTATGCCTTGACCCTGACGGGCAGACCTCGAGCGCACACCCCGTCACGGGGCAAGGCCTAACGGGAACCGGTACGTCAAAACAGAACGCACCCCAAACCCGTGAGTCGCGCATTCGCGTATTGAGGGGGTAGGTTGAGGTAAGCGAAGCGCACCCCAACGCGGGCGGTGCAGGACATGTTGGGGTTCGTTGCACTCACCCCAACCTACGGAAGCTGTGTTTTGACGTGAGGTCCCCCTGATCGCTTGCCTCGCGGACGTGCGCCTGAGCGGGGATGCGAATGGCTGCGGGCCCCGTTCAGGAGTGCGTTCGCGAGGTTGCCCGTCAGGGACAAGCGATCTCGGGGGTGCGTTTCTTTCGACGATTTCTTTGCGCATTTCAAAGAAATCGGCTCGGGCGCGTCACCTCGACTGATTTGAGCCCCAAACGTCGAATCGCGTCCGAAACAAAGCACCACAGCCAGCGAGTACGCCGCCTTCAATCACGCATACGCATACGCGAAACCATCACCCCAACCACCGATACATCACCACCGCATCGACCAACCCCAACCGCTCATGGTCGAAAGCTCGCGGCAACACCCCGACTTCTTTGAAACCGAGCTTTCGCCACAGGTGCACCGCAGCCTCGTTGGTCGACACCACCAGATTGAACTGCATGGCCAGGAAGCCCAAGCGCCGCGCCTCTTCCTGGGAATGCAGGCACATCGCCGTGGCCACACCACTGCCACGGGCCGCCGGATCCACCATGTAGCCACAGTTGCATACATGCGCGCCGCGTCCTAGCTGGTTCGGCTTTATGTAATAGCTGCCGACTACCCGCCCCCCGCGCTCGGCCACGCAGGTCGCTGTCGGCACCTCCATCCAAACCGCCCGCGCCTCGGGTTCAGGCATGTCTGACGGATAGGGGTAACTTTCGCCAGCCTTTACGATGGCGCGAAAGAACGGCCAGATCGAGGGCCAGTCGTCGGCCTCGGCGCGGCGCAGCGTGATGGCCGACTCGTCCGATCTGTTCATCACGAAGCCTGCACGACATAGCGCTCCGCAGGC
>JBAUSV010000118.1:0-2912 GCA_049581885.1 Gammaproteobacteria bacterium
CTCCCTGATGTGGGGGTAGAGTGCGAAACTGATGGCCGAAATGTCGTAGGTGCCTTTGAGGGCTTCGACATTGAGTGTTTCGATATCGAGGGCTATATTGTCAAACTCGATACCTTCTTGTGTTACCCAGCCAAACTTGATTGCATAGTACATAAAGATGTCGTCGGCGTCGGGAGAGTGGGCAATTAACATTTTTTTCAAAAAGTGTCCTGATCTGCATAAATATGGGTAATTAGTAATGTTGATTTTAACCAAAGAACGCTAAAATTACGCACTATTGTGATTTTAATGGTTTAGCTGCAAAAATATGGCAGAATGCAATCATTATGAAAAATTATTGCATTCTGCCATAGAATATAGACAAATATATTTGAGATGGATATAACTGTCTCATTAGAGGATAATTAATGGACGCAAATAAACAAAAATCACTTGATCTCGCAATGAAGCAGATCGACAAAGCCTTCGGCAAAGGGGCGCTGATGCGTCTCGGCGACAAAGAGGTCGAAGCGATCGAAGCGATCAGTACCGGCTCATTGGGGCTTGATCTTGCTCTGGGGATCGGCGGCGTACCGAAAGGCCGCGTTATTGAGATCTATGGCCCGGAGAGTTCAGGTAAAACGACACTGGCGCTGCAGATCACGGCAGAGTGCCAGAAACAGGGCGGTGTCTGTGCCTTTATCGATGCCGAACATGCTCTCGATGTAAAGTATGCCAAAAATCTGGGTGTTGATGTAGATAATCTTCTGGTCTCACAGCCCGATTACGGCGAACAGGCACTTGATATCGTTGAGACGATCGCACGCTCGGGTGCGATTGACCTGAACATTATTGACTCTGTTGCGGCGTTGACGCCGAAGGTTGAGATCGAAGGCGAGATGAACGATCAGCAGGTGGGTGTGCAGGCGCGCCTGATGTCCAAGGCCCTGCGAAAATTAACCGGTATATTGCATAAGATGAACTGTACGGTCATCTTTATCAACCAGATCCGCATGAAGATCGGCATGATGGGCTATGGCTCGCCAGAGACGACAACCGGAGGGAACGCATTGAAGTTCTACGCTTCGGTACGCATCGATATCCGCCGCATCGCGACCTTGAAACAGGCCGAAGCATCGATCGGTAACCGTACAAAAGCAAAGATCGTCAAAAACAAGGTGGCACCGCCGTTTAAACAAGCAGAATTTGATATTATGTTCGGTGAAGGCATATCAAAAGAGGGTGAACTGGTCGACTACGGCGTGAAGCTCGACATCATCGACAAAAGCGGTGCCTGGTTCTCATACGGCGATCAAAAACTCGGTCAGGGCCGTGAGAAAGTTAAAGACAAGTTTAAAGAAGATCCGCTGCTTGCGGCTGAGATCGAAGATAAGATTAAAGAAGCCATGGGCCTGACAACCAGTGTTATGGACATGGATTTATCTGAATTAGAAGAGGTTGATTTATGATTTATATCGATAATGTAAGTGCAATGGAAGTGATGGACTCCCGCGGGAATCCTACAGTCAAAGCGACAGTCGCGTTGAGTGACGGAACAGTTGAGAGCGCTATCGTGCCTTCAGGCGCAAGTACCGGCAAGCGTGAAGCACTTGAACTGCGCGACGGCGACACCCGTTACATGGGCAAAGGCGTACTCAAAGCGGTTGAGAACGTGAACGGTGAACTTGCCGATGCACTTATCGGTCTCAGCCCTTTCAACCAGGCAATTATCGATGCGACGATGAAAGAGGTGGACGGGACTGAGAACTACTCAAACCTGGGTGCCAACGCCGTACTCGGTGTATCTATGGCAGTAGCACGCGCGGCAGCAAAAAGTTTGGATATGCCGCTTTATCGCTACCTCGGTGGTGCAAACGCGATGGTCGTTCCTACGCCGATGCTCAACATTATCAACGGCGGTTCACACGCAGACAACTCAGTCGACTTCCAGGAATACATGATCATGCCGGTAGGTTTTGAGAACTTTGCAACTGCACTGCAGGCATCGGCAGAGGTCTATCATAACCTTAAAAAGATTTTGAAAGAGGGCAACCAAAACACTGCACTTGGTGATGAAGGGGGATTCGCTCCCGATCTCAGTTCAAACGAAGAGCCGATCCAGGTGATCATGAAGGCGATCGAAAAAGCGGGCTATAAACCGGGTGAGCAGATCGCGATCGCACTTGATGTCGCAGCAAGCGAACTTGTCGTTGACGGCGGGTACCGCCTGGAGTCTGAAAACCGCACGGTAACGTCTGAAGAACTTGTAGCATATTACGAAGATCTGTGTGCAAAATATCCTATCGTCTCTATCGAAGACGGTTTGAGCGAAGATGACTGGGACGGCTGGAAGGTCCTGACCGAAAAACTGGCTTCCAAGATTCAGCTTGTCGGCGACGACCTCTTTGTGACGAATGCGAACATCCTTGCCGAAGGTATTGAAAAAAATATTGCCAACTCTATTCTGATCAAGCCAAATCAGATCGGTTCTGTTTCTGAAACAATGTTGACAGTCCGTCTTGCGCAGCGCAACGGCTACAAATGCATTATGAGCCACCGTTCGGGCGAGAGTGAAGATGCATTCATCGCTGACTTTGCCGTAGCCCTTAACTGCGGCGAGATCAAAACAGGTTCAACGGCCCGCGGCGAACGTACGGCAAAATACAACCGTCTTTTAGAGATCGAAAACGAGATCGTGTACGGTGAATACCTGGGCAGCGTACTTTTCAAATAAAGTAAAAAGAGCTTTGATCTATGTCTGAACCTGGCAACCAGCAAGAATCTGAATATAAAGAGAAGCTCTATGCCACTCCTACCGAGGGAATAACCGAGCGATACCTCGGTCTCTCGCTTCCCAAATTTCTAGCAGCACTTACTATTATGGTCGTTTTAGCCGTTTATCTGGGCATATTGCTGTTCGGTGACAACTCTCT
>JBAUSV010000119.1:0-1970 GCA_049581885.1 Gammaproteobacteria bacterium
GCCTATGACGGCGCGCTTGCCTACACGACCGGGACGGTGAATACGAGAGCGACGGTCGACCCCGGCGTCACGATCACCAAGGTTGGCAATGTCGTTGTCGGCGCGCAGAACACGAATAGTTTCTCCACATTGGCGCGCAGCTTCGCCGCCGGTACGGGTAAGGCAGCCGTCGCCGTTGCTATCAGCGATGTAACCAATAAGGCGGCCGCCAATCTCGGGGCCGGCATCCCGCAAACGGCATCGGCCGGCTCGATTCTGGTCTACTCGGGCTCCAACACGATCAAGAATGCGGTTTCGGCGTCGAGCACAGTCGGCAGCAACTTCCTGGTTTCCGGCCTTGCCAATGCGCTCGGCACCTTGAGCACGTCGGTGGCCGGCGCGTTCGGTCCCGGCGGGCCATTCGACGGCACCGGCGCCGGCGAGGCCGCGTCCAGCAACGACACCATCGCCGGCATGCGCGGCGGCATCACCCTGGCTCTCAACCTTTCGTCGCTCAACTCCACGGCCTCGATCGCAAACGTCGCGCCGAATTCGAGCGGCAACATGGTGTCCTCCGGCGCGGCGCCGACGATCGTCGGGTCGGGCAGCGTCGCCGTCGTCAGCAGCCTGACCGACGCCGGTATCCGCGGCGACGCCAGTTCAACCATCAATTCGAATGCCAGCGGGACGCCCACGAATCCAACGACTCAAGCCGCGTTGTCGATGGCCGTCAACGTCGACCAGATTACGCAGTCGTCAAACGCATTTATCGGGTCCGGCGTCTCGATCACCGCGCCTGAAATCGGCGTCAAGGCGAACATGACCTCGCCGATTACGATCACTTGGCTCAACTTCGATGGTTTTTCGGCGGTTACGTCGCATTTGAACGGCAATTTCGGGGTCGTAAACGACATCCTCACGAGCTATGCCAATGCCACCGCGAATTCGGCGACGAAGGGAATATCGGGCGCCGTCAACTACTTCGAGGTCGACAGCAGCACGACGGCTTGGGTCGGCAGCGGCGCGGATCTCAGGCAAAAGGGCACATCCTGCGTCGACACCGGCGGCAACACCTGCTGGACCTCGAATTTGGGTGCCGCGGGTTTGGCGGGTGTGCCGACCAACCTGACAACGATCGATTGGGCGCATGACGTCGAGGTGCTGGCGTCGACCACCACGTCATCGATCAATATTGGGGGCAATTTCTCGTGGCTGACGGTTTTCGGCACGAACTCCACGTCGTCGACCGGCAAGGCCATCGGCGGTTCGGCTAACGTCAACATTTTCGGCACCGATACGGTCGCGGGCATCGGCGCGGGGGCCACGGTCAATGCCGACGGCACGGTCGATGTTTCGGCGACGACAAGCGACAAGATCTATGCGGTCGCGCCGACCTCGGGCAAAGGCTCAGGGCTAGGGCTGAACGGCATCGCCTCGGTGCTTCAGCTCGATAACCACACGTCGGCGTCGATCAGCGACAGCGCGCAAGTTACGGCCGAATCGCTGTCGATCGCGGCACAGCAGACTATTTCGTCCTTCGATATTGGTGGTGGTGTCGGCGCCAGCAAGGCGACCGGCGTCGGCGTGGTCGTCGCGCTGGCTTCAATGACGACGGACACCTCGGCCTTCATTGGCGACAACTCGTCGGTCCTGTCGCTGACCGGAGCAACCGACGACGATTCGAATATCGCGCCGACCGCAGCCGGCCGGATCAGCACCTCGACGTTAAACGTCGATGCGTTGACGGTCGGGCGACTTACCACCGTCGCGGTGGCCGCGCAGGCCGCCAACAACACGCCGAACCCGGCCGATCCGCCGGCGGTTCAGGCGACGGAGCCGTCCGGCCCGGGTTATCTCGCCGCGGTCACCGCGTTCTTCAAGACCAAAGGGGCAGAGGCCGCTCAAAAGATCAGCACGACCTACAGCAACCTGACGAACACGGTGTCCGACCCGGTTCAGGGCGGCAACGTCACCGCGGGCGCAGGCAGCGC
>JBAUSV010000120.1:0-2403 GCA_049581885.1 Gammaproteobacteria bacterium
GCCGAGCGTTACGCTCACCACTAAACCGGCGGTATTCCGAGGCCGCATCATCCCGCAACCTACGGCCGAGTGCTCGGTCGGCGTGCCGCGCGCGGGTCACGGTCACGCCCCGGTGAATGGGGTACCGATCGACGCGACCGCCGGCGATTGGCGCGTGCGCCTTGTAGCACGCCAGTTGTGGCACCCCCGGCACAGGGCCGGTGGCAGCCCGGGTGATGGTGGATGGGAGGATGGTAGCACGTCAGTTGTGGCTCCACCGGCACAGGGCCGGTGGCAGCCTCGCAGCGAACTGGGATGGCTGCTTGCTTCTTGGCCCTGAAAGGGCCACCTATGCCAGCCCTGGACAAACGCAGCGGCGCAGCCGCAAGTGCAGTCCAGGGTGGGATGGATCCCGATTGAAAATGGCCGAGCGTTAGGCTCACCATCAAACCGGCAGCATTTCGAGGCCACATCAACCCGCAACTTACGGCCGAGTGCCTGTCGCGGTTGCGCGCCGGTGCGTTGGATACGTATCGACGCGACCGTCGGCGATTGGCGCGTGCGCCTTGTAGCACGTCAGTTGTGGCTCCACCGGCACAGGGCCTCATCGTACCACACAAGTCCACCGGAGGTGGGGCGTCAGCCCCTGGACTTTTCGGAGGGTGCTGAAAATGATGCAATGATGGTCAACGACGTACCACAATGTCATCGAGGGACCGAAAGGATGCAAGCAGGGGCGATCTTATGGAGATACGCGCGTGGTCTCGAGTGGGTTTTCGGAGGAGTTCGTCGGCATCGATTTCAACGACAAGCGTTTGAGTAAGCGGGTGGAGCGGATCGCGGAAGGCCTGGGAAGATCTTGCCATGCTTCCATTCCGGCGGCGGCCGACGGCCGTGCGGAGATGGAAGCCATCTATCGCTTTGTGGACAACCCAAAGGTTTCGCCTCCGAAGTTGACATCCCAGCACCGTTGCGCGACCGTCGAGCGGATGCGTCAGTGCGACGTGGTGCTGCTTGTGCAAGACACGACGGAATTGGACGTCACGCGTCCCTCTCAGCAAGTGAGCGGAGCCGGACCATTGACACAGGATTCCCGTCGAGGCAGCTACTATCATCCGTTGATGGCCTACAGTGCCGAGGGACTGGCCTTAGGCACGGTCTGGAATAAGCACTGGGTACGGGAGGCGATCCAGACCGGTCGTACGGCATCCGAAAAGCGCAAGGCAGTGCGTAGTAAACCCATCGAGGAGAAAGAGAGCATCCGTTGGGTGGAAGGAGTGCGCGCCGCGGTCGAGGTGGCGTGCGAGTGTCCGCGAACGCAGTGTATCGCGATTAGCGACAGTGAATCGGACATTTACGAAGTGCTCGCCGAACCGCGTGTCCTCGATGAGGACCGCCAGCTCGAGTTGATTGTCCGCGCGGCGGGGGATCGGAATCTCGCGGACGGCCAAGACAAGTTGTTGTCCAGCGTGCGCAGTACGCCCTGCCTCTACCGCGCGACGGTGGATGTCAGCAAGCGGAGACAGAAGACGAAAGCGACGACGAAGTCTCCTCGCAAGTGTTCCCGCGAGGCGCGTCTGGCCGAAGTCGAAGTGCGCGCCACCCGGGTCACGATTCGCGCGCCTCGCAACGGCCCTTGCCGGCCGTCCCTGGTGTACAACGTTGTGCTCGTCGAGGAACTCTCGCCACCCGCAGGCGAGGCTCCTATTCAGTGGATCTTGATTACCTCGCTACCCATCGACACGATCGAGGACGTCCAACGGATCGTCGGCTACTACTGCCACCGCTGGCAGATCGAGATCTACTTTCGTGTCTTGAAATCTGGCTGCCGCATCCAAGAACGATATTTTGAGACGATGCCTCGCCTGGAGAATTGCCTTGCGATCTACATCGTGATCGCTTGGAAAATCCTCTACCTCTGTCGCCTCGGACAGGAGTGTCCTGACCTGCCCTGTGACATCGTCTTCAGCGAGAGCGAATGGAAAGCAGTCTACACCATCATCAAACACAAGTCCCCGCCCAGCCAACCACCGACCATCAATGAAATGATCCGGTTGATCGCGTCGCTAGGCGGCTACGTGATCCGCAAGACCACGAACCCTGGAACACAAACGCTCTGGTTGGGACTTCAGCGCGTCTACGACCTCGCCAACGCTTGGGACACTTTTGGACCAGGCTCTCGACCACCAAGGTAGGCAGCACGCTCCCGTGTTCTTTCTTCTCGCGAACAATTTGGGAACAACTTGTGTGGTACGATGAGGCCCCGTGCCGGCGGGGCCATAACTGACGTGCTACCCACCTTGCGCCAGACCATCTCCCGGCTACCGCCGGCCCCGTGCCGGCGGGGCCATAACTGGTGTGCTACCACCTTGCGCCCGAACATCTCCCGGCTACCGCCGGCCCCGTGCCGGCGGGGCCATAACT
>JBAUSV010000121.1:0-16512 GCA_049581885.1 Gammaproteobacteria bacterium
AGTGCCTCTCATTCTTGGTGGAACGAAAGGACTGGATGCTAACGCAGCTCGCCTCTCACTCCGATTCAATGAGTTGCACTTCCGAGTTGAATTCGCGAAATTCCGGAAAGAGGTTCTTGTCGGTTAATAGACGGTGAGATTAAGGTAGCCAGAACCAGGAGATAACGACGATGGAGATGACGCCAACGATGGCGTTGAGGGGCAGACCGATACGGACGAAGTCGGTGAAGCGGTAACCGCCGGGACCATAGACCATGAGGTTGGTCTGGTAGCTGATGGGGGTGGCGAAGCTCGCCGAAGCGGCCATGGCGATGGCTATGGCGTAGGGTAGCAGCGGTTGGTTGAGGCGTACGGCACCGGCTATGGCGAGCGGGAACATGAGCACGGCGGCGGCGTTGTGGCTGATGAACGAGGCGAGAATGGTGGTGATCACGTAGATGGCCGCGAGCAGACCGATGGGCGAGCCTTTAGCCAGATGCAGCAACGGCCCGGCGATGGCTTGCGTGGCGCCGGTGTGCTGCAGGGCCGCGCCGATGCCGAAAGCCGCGCCGATCACGATCAGGACTTGCAGGTCGATGGATTGGCGCGCGGCCCCCATGCGTACGCAGCGGGTGAGAACCATGGCGATGGCGGCGGCCACGGCGACCGGTGCCAGCGGAGTCAGGCGCAGGGTGACCGCGACAATCATGGCGGCGATGATGACCCAAGCGATCCAGGCCCGTTCGTAGTGCGGCTGCACGTTGCCGGCAAGCGGGCGCAGGAGCAGGAAGTCGCGGCTGCGGGCGTAGCGGCGCGGGAATTCCTGGGGTGCTTCGAGCAGTAGCGTGTCGCCCGTTTCCAGCGTGATCGAGCCGATCTTGCCGGTGAGGCGGCGTCCGGCCCGGGCCACGGCGATGATCACGGCGCCGTAGCGGGTGCGGAAGGCGCCCGCGCGGATGGTCTTGCCGACCACCGGGTTTTCGGCGGCGACCACGGCTTCGATGAGCCGGCGGTCGGGGCGCGGCGTGTCGAGCTTGAACACTTGGCCGGTGGCCGGCACCAGGCCGCGCATTTTCTGCAGTTCCGCCACCGATTCGACGATGCCGGCAAATACCAGGCGGTCGCCTGCACGAAGCCGTTCTGCGGGACCGGGCGCCGAGAGCAGTTGACCCTCGCGTTCGATCTCCACTACGTAGAGGCCGTCGAGGTGACGCAGCCCGGCCTTTTCCAGGCTTTGGTTGACGAGCGGGCTCGTCTCCGGCACCTGCATTTCCACGGTGTATTCTCGCGGGTCGGTGAATTCTCCGAGCGCGCTGGCGCGATCCGGCAGCAAGCGTCGTCCGAAGATGAGCAGGTAAACAAAGCCGGCGACGGCGACGGGCAGGCCGACCGCGCCGATGGTGAAAAAGCCCATGCCGACGCCATGGCTGGACTCGGCGAGCAGGCCGTTTACGATCACCGTGGTGCTGGTGCCGATTAGGGTGCAGGAGCCGCCCAGGATGGCGGCATAGGAAAGCGGGATCAGCAGGCGTGAGGCGGCGAGGCGGTGGCGCTGCGCCCAGTCGAGCACGGCGGGCAGGAGCGCGGCGACGACCGGCGTGTTGTTGAGGAACGCACTGGCTACGGCGGTGGGCAGCATCAGGCGGAATTGCGCGACCCAAGTGTGACGCGGACGGCCGAACAGCCAGCGGGCGAGTCCGACGACGGCG
The DNA here is from genome assembly GCA_049581885.1 of Gammaproteobacteria bacterium. Lineage (GTDB taxonomy): Bacteria > Pseudomonadota > Gammaproteobacteria > JAKDMP01 > JAKDMP01 > JBAUSV01. The sequence continues at coordinate 1,689 of JBAUSV010000121.1, forward strand.
CCGGTTTGTTTGAGCCCGGCGGCGACCACATACAGCGCGGCCACGGCGATCAGGGCCTGGCTGGCAAATCCGGTGAGGGCGCTCTGGATGGGTACGGCGCCGGCCAGGATGAGTACGACCAGGGCGGCGATGAGCGCGAGATCCGGCGGTACGCGCGGCCAGGCGAGGGCGATCACGGTCAGCCCGAGCACGATCAGGGTCAGTGTGGCTTCCCAGCTCATCTGGCGGTTTCCTTGTGGCGGTGGCCGGCTTCGAGCACGGGGGCGAGATAGGTGGCGGTGTGCGAGCCGGGCGTGGCGGCCAGTTGTTCGGGGGTGCCGGTGCCGACGACACGCCCGCCGCCGTCGCCGCCCTCGGGGCCGAGGTCGACGATCCAGTCGGCGGTCTTGATGACGTCCAGGTTGTGCTCGATGACGACCACGGTATTGCCGTGCGCGCGCAGGCGCAGCAACACGGCGAGCAGTTGGCGGATGTCGTGGAAATGCAGCCCCGTGGTAGGCTCGTCAAGGATGTAGAGCACGCGCCCGGTATCGCGCCGGCTCAGCTCGCGGGCGAGCTTGATGCGTTGGGCTTCGCCGCCGGACAGCGTGATCGCGCTCTGACCGAGCCGGATGTAGCCCAAGCCCACGGTCACCAGAGTATCCAGCCGATGGTGAATGGCCGGTACATTGGCGAAAAAATCGCGTGCTTCTTCCACGGTCATGTCGAGCACCTGTTCGATGGTGCGTCCCTTGTAGTGGATTTGCAGGGTCTCGCGATTGTAGCGCGAGCCGTGGCACACGTCGCAGGCGACGTAAATGTCGGGCAGAAAGTGCATTTCGACCTTGACCAGGCCTTCGCCCTGACAGGCCTCGCAGCGCCCGCCGCGCACGTTGAAGGAAAAGCGGCCCGGCTTGTAGCCGCGGGCTCGCGCCTCCGGGGTTTGCGCGAACAGGTCGCGGATGGCGGTGAAGATGCCGGTGTAGGTGGCGGGGTTGGAGCGCGGCGTGCGCCCGATCGGGCTCTGGTCGATGGCGATGACCTTGTCGAGCGCCTCCAGGCCCTCGATGGCGCCGTGCTGTGCCGGGTCGGTGTTGGCCTTGTTGAGCGCGCGTTCGCCGGCGGCCTGCAGTGTATCGAGCACCAGGGTGGACTTGCCCGACCCCGAGACGCCGGTGACGCAGGTCAGCAGGCCGAGCGGTATCTCCACGTCGATGTGCTTGAGGTTGTTGCCGTGGGCGTCGCGGATGGTCAGCACCTCCCCGGGGCGGGGATGGCGCCGGGCCTGGGGCACCGGGATGCTGCGCCGTCCCGCGAGATAGTCGGCGGTGAGCGAATCCGCGTGGTCGATGATCTCCGCCGGAGTGCCGGCGGCTACTACTTCGCCGCCGTGTGCGCCGGCGCCGGGGCCCATGTCGATCAGGTAGTCGGCGCTGCGCATGGCTTCCTCGTCGTGCTCGACCACGATCACCGTGTTGTCGAGGTCGCGCAGGCGGATGAGGGTGTCGATCAGGCGGCGGTTGTCGCGCTGATGCAGCCCGATCGAGGGTTCGTCGAGCACGTACATCACGCCCGTGAGGCCGGAACCGATCTGGCTGGCGAGGCGAATGCGCTGAGCCTCGCCGCCGGACAGGCTTTCGGTGCTGCGGGCGAGCGTGAGGTAACCGAGCCCGACATCGACCAGGAAACCGAGACGCGCATGCAGTTCACGCTGGATGCGCCGGGCGATCTCGCCGCGGCGCCCTGGCAGATCCAGATCGTTGAAGAAGCGCCATGTACTTTCGATATCGCGTTGACTGATGTCGGACAGCGTGGCATCGGCGATGAATACATTGCGCGCCATTTCGTTCAGTCGCGTACCGTCGCAACTCGCGCACGCCCGGTTCGAACGGTAGCGCGCGAGTTCGTCACGCACGGCCTGCGAATCGGTCTCGCGGTAACGCCGTTCGAGTACGTTCAGCACGCCTTCAAACGGGTGGCGCCGCTGCTCGGTTTTTCCGCGTCCCGTGACGTAGTCGAATGCGATGGTTTCCTCGCCGCTGCCGTAAAGCAGAATTTTGCGTACAGCCTGAGGCAGATCCGACCATGGGGTTTCCGGCGCGAAGCCGTAATGGCGCGCGAGGCTTTCGATCAGGCGGTAGTAATACGGGTTGCGCCGATCCCAGCCGCGGATTGCGCCGCCCGCCAGCGACAGCGAGGGCTGGCTGACGATGCGCTCAGGGTCGAAAAAACTCTCCTTTCCAAGCCCGCTGCAGGTCGGGCAGGCGCCCGCGGGGTTGTTGAACGAGAAAAGGCGCGGCTCCAGCTCGGCAATGCTCCAGCCGCAGATCGGGCAGGAGTAACGCGAGGAGAGGGTGAGCACGGGCACTGAGGTATCGTCGATGGGAGCGATCAGGGCAGTGCCGTCGGCCAGATCGAGCGCGGTCTCGAAGGACTCGGCAAGGCGGGTCGCGAGTTCGGGGCGGGTGCGGAAGCGGTCCACGACCACTTCTATCGTGTGTGCATGGTTGGCGGCCAGGCGCGGCAGCGGATCGAGTTCGTGTACCTCGCCATCGATGCGGGCGCGAATGAAGCCGCGTGACTTCAGGTCGCGCAGCAGGTCGCCGTATTCGCCCTTTCGCGCCTGCACAACGGGGGCGAGCAGCATGACGCGCTCTTCCCCGGGCCGCTCGAGCACCGTATCCACCATCTGCGACACGGTCTGCGCGTCCAGTGCCAGGCCGTGATGCGGACAGCGCGGTGTGCCGGCGCGGGCAAACAGTAGGCGCAGGTAATCGTGAATTTCGGTGACGGTGCCGATGGTGGAACGCGGGTTGTGCGAACTCGCCTTCTGTTCGATAGCGATCGCTGGCGACAGGCCCTCGATGGAGTCCACGTCCGGTTTTTCCATAAGGGACAGGAACTGGCGTGCGTAGGCCGAGAGCGATTCCACATAGCGGCGCTGCCCTTCGGCATAGAGGGTGTCGAAGGCCAGCGAGCTCTTGCCCGAGCCGGAAAGCCCCGTCACTACGGTGAGCCGCCCCCGCGGCAGCTCCACATTGACGTTTTTCAGATTGTGCGTACGGGCGCCGCGAATGCGGATTTTGTCCATTTGGCGCAATCGGAGAAAGGCAATCGTTTACTATACGGCGAGCTGAAAGGCTTTGCAAAAGACTTTTTCGCTAATTTCATAGGAGACAGACTTATGGCGGGAACGGGCAAGCTAAAACGGGAGGCGGGTGTAATCGGCCTGCTTTATTTCAGCCTCGGTGGCATTATCGGTTCAGGGTGGTTGTTCGGACCTTTCGATGCGGCCAAGGCGGCCGGGCCCTGGAGTATCGCCTCCTGGATCATTGGCGCCGCCGTGGTGATGCTGCTGGCCCTGGTGTTCGCCGAACTCGCGACCATGATGCCCAAGAGCGGCGCGCTGATCCATATCAGCCACATCGGTCATGGCGAACTGATCGGACGGATCTGGTCATGGATACTGTTTCTCTCGAGTGTGGTGACGCCGCCGATCGAAACGATGGCCGTGCTCACTTATCTCAATAACAAAATCCCCTATTTTGTCGATCCCTCGACGCATGTGCTGAGTACCGTGGGTTTTTTCGTAGCCATTGCGCTTCTGGGCGTGGTAGTCGTCTTCAATTTTTTCGCGATCCGTTTCGTGCTGTGGGTGAATAGCATCGCCACATGGTGGAAGATGTTTATTCCGGCAATAAGCATCATCATTCTGATGAGCTATTCTTTCCATCCCGGAAATTTCCATCTGCACTTGGGGTCGGTGCATGCCGCCGGGATGCTGACTGCCGTGTCCACGGCCGGTATCGTGTTCAGTTTCCTCGGGTTTCGCCTGGCGATCAACCTGGGCGGTGAGACGAAAAACCCGGGCAAATACATTCCCATCGCCGTGATCGGCTCGGTGCTGATCGCGACCTTGATCTACGTAGGTCTGGAGGTGGCGACGATTACGGCCGTACGTCCCTCGGATTTTGCCAACGGCTGGCAGAGCCTGAGCTTCAAGGGAGATGCTGGTCCGTTCGCGGCTCTGGCGGTCACCGTCGGCGCTGTGTGGTGGTCGTTTGTGCTCTATGCTGACGCCATTATTTCGCCGTTTGGGACCGGCCTCGTCTATACGGCTAACACCTCGCGCTTGGGTTATGGCATGGCCGAGGTGGGTAGTGCTCCAAAGCGGATGCAGAAGCTCAATCGACACGGTGTGCCATGGGTCTCGCTGCTGGTCACCTATGTGATCGCCTGTATCTTCTTCTTTCCGTTCCCGTCCTGGCATCAGCTGGTCGGTTACGTCTCCGATATTACGGTGCTTTCCTACGGCATCGGCCCGATCGTTCTGCTGGTCATGCGTCGGCGGCGCCCGGAGGAGCACCGTCCCTTCCGTCTCAAGGGCGCCAACATCATCGCGCCGCTGGCGTTCATCGCCTCCAACTGGGTGATCTTCTGGACTGGTTGCACGACAGTGACCTTCCTGTTCGGCCTGCTTGGTTCGCTGTTCATTCTCTATGCGCTCTGGTACTACCTCGTTGCCCGCAAGCCGTCGGCGGATTTCGGCTGGCGGCACGCATGGTGGGCGTTCCCTTATTTCATCGGCATGTGGGTGCTGTCCTATATCGGCCCCTCCAGCCTCGGCCCTGCGCACGTTAGCCTGTTCAACGTAGTCCCGCTCGATGCGCTGGGGCTCGGCTGGGACATGATTGCCGTGGCAGTGTTCAGCCTGGCCATCCTGTATATGGCGCTGAGCAGCGCCTTGCCGCGCGAGGAGGCTGATCGCTATTTTGAAGAGCTCAAGAAGCTCGATTTGCCCGAAGAGTACGAGGAAGGCACGGAATCGCCGTGAGCGGGTAGGACTCGCCGGGAGTCCGGAGGGTTATATATGAGACCGGCCGTGGGGACAGTGCGTACCTTGCGTCGCTTGCGGCAGCTTCTGCCGCAGGTGCCGCTCGGCCTTTTCCTGATCCTGGGCGGGGCTTTCAATATTCTGGTCGGTACCCATGCCAATGTGTTCTCCGACCTGAATCGGACGGTGTCCCAGATGCCGGTGGGGGTGTCGCTGATCGCCCTCGGGGGCGGCGCGCAGATCATTCTCGGTGCCGGGTTGGTGCTGTCCGGCGTGGGACTATTTTGGCGCATACGCGTGGCCTGGACATTTGCCTGCCTGTTGTTGATGATCACTATCGGCGTGAATGCATTGCGGGCTCATTTCGGCGTGGCTTTGATCGTGCCCAGTGCAGCCTTTCTGCTGCTGTTGTTCTTTCAGCGAGAGTTCGATCGCTATACTGTTTTCGGTTCGGTGCTGATATCTTTTGTGGGTGTGGCCGCCGTGCTTGCCTACGGTACCTTCGGCACCTATCTGCTGGGTGATCAGTTCGCGCCCAAGGTCGGGAATCTGGTCAGTGCGCTGTATTTCACCGTTGTCACCCTGTCAACCGTGGGCTATGGCGATATTCATCCCACTACCGTCATGGCGCAAGGCTACACGATCACTTTGGTTGTGTTCGGGTTGTCGGTGTTTGCCAGCGCCATCTTCTCCGTGCTCGGGCCGGCGCTATCACGTCGCTTTGAGCGGTTGTTGAAACCGTCGCGAGGACACGCCATGAAACGAGACCATGTCATCATTGTGGGGGCGGGCATCATCGCCACGAATACGGCCAATGAACTGGTGCGCCGGCACATTCCCTTCGTGCAGGTGGTGCCGCCTGACAAACTTCCGCCACGCGAGGATCAACCCGTGGTCACCGGCGACGCGGGCGACGATGAGGTGCTCAAGCAGGCCGGCATCGCTCAGGCTAATCTGTTGATTGCGGCGCAGGATGACGACAACGAAAATGCCTATACTTCGCTGGCTGCCAAGGATCTCAATCCGCAGTTGCGTGTGCTGGCCGTGGCGAGCAGCCGTCGCGCCATTCGTCGGCTCAAGTTGGCAAGGGCCGATCTGGTCTTCGCTCCGGCGGAGGTGGGCAGCCGTTTGTTGGCCAATCTGATTGAGGGCGAGACCCTGCCCGAGGCCTTCCGGGATTTGCTGAATAGCGATTCCACCTCTTGAACGGGGCCGGATTTCACCCGCGAATTAGCTCAAGGTCGCCAATTTGAGCTAAAGTTAAACTCCATGTAAGAACTTTCGCGGCGTCATGCCTTCGAGTGTAAGGGGGGGTAGTGCAGCCAGCCGACGCTTTTAACGTATCTTGGGACAAATATCGCAGCCTCGTCGAATACAGCCAAGACGGCGTGTTCGTGATTGGCGATGGGGTCTATGTGTACGTGAATCCGGTGTATGCGGCCATGCTGGGGTATGCGCCAGCAGAAATGGTCGGAGAGAGTTTCCTGAGTTTTTTTGCCCCCGAAGATCGGCAAAAAAGTCTTGATTTATGGCGCGAACGGCAAGCTGGGCAGCAGCAGCGGGCCTGTTACGAGGCGCGTTTACTAAAGAAGGATGGCAAGACGCGCGTGCAGGTCTCGGTGCGTTCGGGACCGATTCTCTTAGAGGAAAAAATGGCGATCGCCGGAACAGTGCGCGACATTACGACGTATCGAAATACCGAACATCAGCTGAACTTGGCCGAGCAACGTTTTCGTGACATGGTCGAGCATGCCGTCGTCGGTATATATCAAAGTGCGACTGATGGCCGTTTGCTTTCCGCCAATCCCGCGCTGGCCAGGATTCTGGGTTATGAATCGGTGTCCGAACTGAGAAAAAATATAGACAATGTGCGTATGCTTTTTGTCGATACAGCCGAGCGTGACCGGCAGCAGGCGCGGCTTGAAGCTGAGGGCAGTGTAAGCGGTTCGGAGCTCCGGCTGCGTCATCGGGATGGCATGGAACTCTGGGTGCGGGACCATGCCCGGGTGGTGTATGACGAGACAGGCTCGGTAACATGCTACGAGGGTATGGTGGAAGACATTACCGCGCGCAAGCGGGTCGAGCAGGCGCTTTACCATTCCGAACAGTTATTCAGGACCTTGGTCGAGAACACGCATGTGGGGATTTTGCTTGTGCGTGACGGTATGGTGTCATATGCCAACCGGGCGATGACTTCGATGCTGGGTTACCCGGAATCGGTTTTGTCGGGGCAGCCACTGTCCGATTTGTTCGCCCCTGAGTCGCAAGGTCGCGTTGCAGAAATTAAAACCGAATTGGAAGCGTCGACCTTGCCCAGGCTTCTTGAGGCGTCCTTGCTGGCTGCAGACGGTGCGCTTCGCATCAAGGCCAATTTGAGCGTATCAACTGTGTCGCTCGAAGAGGTTCCGGTCACGATCGTCACGGTGCAGGATCTCAGCCGCGAAAAGCGTGCCGAAGCGCGTCTACGCCGCCTCGCGACGCACGATTCGCTGACCGGCTTGCCGAATCGAGTCCAGCTGCGGGAGCGTCTGGTCGAGGTGCTGGCCGAAACGTACGAAAGCGGCAAGACCGATTGGGCCGTGCTGTTCCTGGATATGGATGCCTTCAAGTTGGTCAATGACAGCCTGGGCCATGCCTCTGGCGATGAACTGCTGGTCGAGCTTGCTTCCCGGCTGCGCCATGCAATACGTCCGGGGGATCTGGTGTGTCACCATGGTGGTGACGAATTCGTGATTCTCGCCACCAATGTGCCTCAGGAATCCGATGTCATAGCATTGACCGAGCGCGTCGAAACAGCCTTGGCGAAACCCTTTTATGTGGGTGAGCAGGAAATTTACAATCAGGCCACTATCGGTATCGCTTTGGGGCGCCGCGAGTACGAAATGCCGGAAGAGATCCTGCGTGATGCCGATTCGGCCATGGCCGCGGGCAAGCGCCTAGGCAAGGTGTGTCATGTTGTGTTCAACTCCAGCATTCATGTGGCGGCGATGGCGCGGTTGGAAATGGAAGCGGCACTGCGTACCGGCCTGTCGCGTCACGAATTCGATTGTTACTACCAACCCATTCTGGATGTGAACAGCCACCGGGTGGTGAGCTTCGAAGCTCTGTTGCGCTGGCAGCATCCTCAGCACGGGGTACTGTCGCCCGCGTCTTTCCTGCAGGTTGCCGAGGAGACCGGGCTGATTGTGTTGCTGGGCTGGGAAGGACTGACATCTGCCCTGGCTGCGTGCCGTGAGTGGCGGACAAATTCGGCAGGGGGAAAGATTGCAGTCGCGGTCAATCTGGGCAACGCTCAATTTCGCCTGCCGCAACTGACGGATCATATAGCGCATGCGCTGGAGCAGGCGCAGATGCCGCCCGAGAGCCTCTGCCTGGAAGTCACCGAGCAGGTGTTCGTGGAAACGCCGGCGCTTGCACGGCGCACGCTGAACCGGCTGCATGCGTTGGGCGTGCGGCTGCACCTCGATGATTTCGGTACGGGGTACTCGGCTTTGTCCTACCTGCGCGAATTGCCGTTCGATGCACTGAAAATCGACCGCAGTTTTACCGCAGCCTTGCCTCGCGACGCGCGAACCGCGGCGATAGTCAGAAATATCATTTCGTTGGCCAATGACCTCGATTTGACGGTGGTGGCCGAAGGTATCGAAAAACCGGAGCAAGCCAGAATCCTGGCCGACATGGGCTGTCATCTGTTCCAGGGGCACCTGTACGGCGAGGCGGTCAGCCGCGAGCAGAGTCTGAAACTGATTGCGCGCGATTTCGGCGCGACCACGGGTCAGCCAGTTCATTAGGCCCTGTGCCCAAGCCTGATTCGGTAGCCCCGGTTGCCCGTGAGGCGGCAGTCGGCGACAATAGTACCTCTACGCTCTGGAATCTCCCATGCCGACACGCCGCGAACTCGCCAACGCTATTCGGGCGCTGGCCATGGACGCCGTTCAGCACGCCAATTCCGGCCATCCCGGCATGCCGATGGGCATGGCGGACATCGCCGAGGTGCTCTACAACGATTTTCTGCGCCATAATCCGGCCAACCCGGAGTGGCCCGGGCGCGACCGTTTCCTGCTCTCCAACGGCCACGGCTGCATGCTCCAGTACGCAACGTTGCATTTGTCCGGTTACGACCTGCCGATGACCGAAATCCGCAATTTCCGGCAACTGCATTCGAAAACCCCGGGACATCCGGAATACGGGCATACCCCTGGGGTCGAGGTCACCACCGGACCGCTCGGACAGGGCGTGGCCAACGGCGTGGGGCTGGCGCTCGCCGAGGAGTTGCTCGCCTCGCAATTCAATCGGCCGGGACACGAGATCATCAATCATCACACCTACGTATTCTGCGGCGACGGCTGCCTGATGGAGGGTATTTCCCACGAGGCGGCCTCCATCGCCGGAACCCTGGGCCTTGGTAAGCTGATCATGGTGTATGACGACAACGGCATCTCCATCGACGGCGAGGTCAAAGGCTGGTTCCGCGACGACACCCGCAAGCGCTTCGAAGCATACGGCTGGCATACGATCGGTCCGATCGACGGTCAGGATGCCGATGCCGTGAAGCAGGCCTTCGAGGAGGCGCGCGCCGAGACGCAGCGGCCCACTTTGATCCTGGCGCGCACTATCATCGGCTTCGGCGCGCCGGACAAACAGGGTACGGCGGCCACCCACGGTAGCGCGCTGGGCGAGGACGAGATCGCCAAGGCGCGCAAGAGACTCGACTGGGACTCACCGCCGTTCGAGATTCCCGAGGACATCTATGCCGGCTGGGATGCCCGTGTCCGTGGCGAGCAGGCCGAAGCCGAATGGCACGAACGCTTTGCCGCTTACGCCAAGGCACACCCGGAACTGGCGAAGGAATTGAAACGCCGGCTCGCGCGCGAATTGCCGGCGGATTGGTCCGCGACGGTCGAGCAGCATATCGCTCACGTCGCCAAGACCGGCAAGGCCCAGGCGACGCGCAAGTCCTCGGGCGCGTCGCTCGCGGCTCTCGCGCCGTGCTTGCCCGAAATCTTCGGCGGTTCGGCGGATCTGACGCCGTCCAACGATACGTTCTGGCCGGAGGCAAAGACCGTCAAACCCGACAAGCCGGGAGGCAACTACCTGCACTGGGGGGTGCGTGAATTTGCCATGACGGCAATACTCAACGGCATGGCGGTGCACGGCGGGCTCATCGCCTACGGGGGCACCTTCCTGACCTTCTCCGATTACGCGCGCAATGCCGTGCGTCTCGCCGCCCTCGCGCATTATCCGACCATCCTCGTTTATACCCACGACTCGATCGGTCTCGGCGAGGACGGGCCGACGCACCAGCCCGTGGAGCACGTGGCCAGCCTGAGGGCCATGCCGAACCTGACGCTGTGGCGCCCGGCTGACGACGTGGAAACCGCCGTCGCCTGGCGGGATGCGATCGAGCGCGACGACGGGCCGACCACGCTGGTGCTGACCCGCCAGTCAGTGCCGCATTACGAGCGCAAGGCGAAGCAGGTCGAAGCCATCCGCCGCGGCGGCTACGTGCTGCACGAACCCGATGAGGCACCGCAGGCCCTGATCATCGCGACTGGCTCGGAAGTGGCCCTGGCGATGGAAGCGGCAGCCGCGCTGGACAAGGAGGGCACGCCGACGCGGGTGGTGTCGATGCCTTGCCAGGAGCTGTTTCTCGCCCAGGACGCCGATTGGAAAAACGCCGTATTGCCCGAGGCGATTACTGCCCGGGTGGCTGTGGAAGCGGGGGTCTCCATGCCCTGGTATCGGTTTGTGGGCTTGCATGGCCGCGTGGTGGGCTTGGAGCGCTTCGGCGAATCCGCGCCCGGCAAGGTGGTGTTCGACGAACTGGGCTTTACTATGGCCCATGTCACCTCCGCGGTGCGCGAGGCGCTGGCCGCGGCGAAGACTCATTAACAATCCTGCGAGGAGAAACGATCAATGATCAAGGTAGGCATCAACGGCTACGGCCGAATCGGCCGCAATGTCATGCGGGCGTTGTACGAGGGCGGGCGGCGCGACGACATCCAGGTGGTTGCCATCAACGACCTGGGCGACGCCGAGACCAATGCGCATCTGACGCGCTACGACTCGGTGCACGGGCGCTTTCCCGGTGACGTGCGGGTGGAAAAGGATTGCCTGGTGGTCAACGGCGACGTGATCCACGTGCTGGCCGAACGTGATCCGGCCAAGTTGCCGTGGGGCAAACTGGGCGTCAACCTGGTGCTGGAGTGCACCGGTCTCTTTAACTCGCGCGAGAAGGCGGCGCTGCATCTGCAGGGCGGGGCGAGCAAGGTGTTGTTGTCGGCGCCGGCCAAGGACAAGGTCGATGCCACGATCGTCTACGGGGTCAACCACGACACGCTCGATCCCGACAAGCACGTGGTCGTTTCCAACGCCTCTTGCACCACTAACTGTTTGGCGCCGATCGCCCAGGTGATGCACGAGCTGGCCGGGATCGAAGGCGGCATCATGAATACGGTGCATGCCTTTACCAACGACCAGAATCTGCTCGATGTGTATCACAAGGACCTGCGCCGTGCGCGCGCGGCGACGGCCAGCATGATCCCGACCTCCACCGGGGCCGCCAAGGCGATCGGGCTGGTGCTGCCCGAGCTCGACGGTAAGCTCGACGGCTTTGCGATTCGTGTGCCCACGCAGAACGTTTCCTTCGTGGACCTGACGCTCAGCCTCGGCCGCGAAGTGACGGCCGAAGAGATCAATCGCGCGATGCGCGAGGCGGCGGACGGGCGCCTGAAGGGTGTGCTGGCCTACAACGAGGCGCCTTTGGTGTCGATCGATTTCAACCACAATCCGCATTCCTCGACCTATGATGCCGGATTCACCAAAATCAAGGGCCGGCTGGCGAAGGTGTGCTCGTGGTACGACAACGAATGGGGTTTCTCCAACCGCATGCTTGACACTGCCGTCGCGATGTACGGCCACTCCTGAGACATGACGATCAAGACCACCGCTGACTTCGATTTAAAGGACAAGCGCGTCCTGTCACGTCAGGATTTCAACGTGCCGGTCAAGGGCGGCAGAATTGTTGACGATACCCGTATCCGCGCGGCGGTACCGGGTATACGCAAGGTGCTCGATGCCGGCGCCCGACTGATGTTGATGTCGCATTTCGGCCGTCCCGAGGAAGGCAAGCCGGAGGCGCGGTTCTCGCTGCGCCCCGTGGCCGATCGCCTGGGTGAACTGCTCGGAAGCGAGGTCGCGCTGGTGAGTGATTATCTCGAGCGTGATCCCGCCCCCGAACCGGGGCAGGCGGTGCTGCTGGAAAACGTGCGCTTCAACCGGGGCGAGAAGGCTGACGATGATGCCCTGGCCCGGCGTTACGCCGGATTGTGCGATATCTACCTGATGGATGCGTTTGGCAGCGCCCATCGCGCTCAGGCCTCAACCTGCGGCGTGGCGCGTTTCGCGCCGGAGGCGGGGGCGGGCGATTTGCTCCACGCGGAACTGGAAGCGCTGGGACGGGCGCTAGAAAACCCGTCGCGGCCGCTGCTCGCCATCGTCGGCGGTTCCAAGGTGTCGGACAAGGTGAATGTGCTTGATGCCCTTATCCAGCGCTGTGACGCGCTCATCGTGGGCGGCGGCATTGCCAACACGTTCCTTGTCGCCAGCGGGCACCCGGTCGGTAAATCGTTGTACGAAGCCGGTTTCGTGGACGAGGCCGGACGTTTGCTGGACGCGGCGCGCAAGCGCGGCGTCAGCCTGCCGTTGCCGGTCGACGTCGTGGTGGCCGATGCCCTGGCCGAAGATGCCGAGGCCGACGTGAAGGCAGTGAACGCGGTTGACGATGACGAACTGATCCTGGATATCGGGCCCGAGACGGTGGCGCATTACCTACCCCACATTGCCAAGGCGTCCACCATCGTCTGGAACGGGCCGCTGGGTGTGTTCGAGATCGACCAGTTCGCCGAAGGCACGCGGGCTGTTGCCGAGGCCGTAGCCGGCAGCGGCGCCTTTTCCATCATCGGCGGCGGCGACACCATTGCCGCGCTCGCCAAATTCGGGGTGACGGAACGGGTGAGCTACATCTCTACCGGCGGCGGTGCGTTCCTGGAGTTTCTGGAAGGCAAGACATTGCCGGCGGTGGCAGCACTGGAAGCGCGCGGATGAGTGAAGCCGTGCGCGTCCGACGCACCAAGATAGTGACCACGCTCGGCCCCGCGGTCGATGCCGACGATGTGCTCGTACGCATGATCGCGGCTGGCGCCGATGTGGTGCGGCTCAATTTGTCGCACGGCACGCATGAGGAACATCGCCGGCGGGTGGCGGCAGTGCGCGAGGCGGCCGCGAGCCAGGGCCGCGACGTAGGCGTACTGATCGATTTGCAGGGACCGAAGATCCGCATTGAATGTTTCAAGTCGGGACCGGTCGAGCTGAAGGAAGGCGACGCATTTACCCTCGATTGCGATCTGGCAGGCGATGCCGGCGACCGCAAGCACGTGGGTGTGACCTACAAGCATCTGCCGCACGATGTGAGTGTCGGCGACACCCTGGTGCTGGCCGATGGTGAGATTGTGCTCACGGTGCATGAGATAGAGGATCGGCGTGTGTGTTGTCGGGTCGAGACGGGCGGGATACTATCTGATCACAAGGGACTCAATCGCCGGGGCGGCGGACTCAGTGCCGAGGCGCTGACCGATAAAGATCGTATCGATATCAAGTTGGCTGCGGAGATGGAAGCCGATTTCCTTGCCATTTCGTTTCCGCGCACGGCCGAGGACGTGGAGCGCGCACGCGAATTGCTGTACGCGGCCGGCGGCACGGCGGCCATCGTGGCCAAGATTGAACGGGCCGAGGCGGTCGAGAATCTGGATGAAATCATCGAGGCGAGCGATGCGGTTATGATCGCACGCGGCGACCTCGCGGTGGAGATCGGTGATGCGCCGCTGCCGGGCGTACAGAAACGCATAGTCCGTCATGCTCGTGCCCGCAACACGGTGGTGATTACCGCCACGCAAATGATGGAATCGATGGTCACCAGTCCGAGGCCGACGCGGGCCGAAGTGCTGGATGTGGCCAATGCCGTGCTCGATGGGACCGATGCGGTGATGCTCTCCGAGGAGACTGCCATCGGCAAGCATCCGGTGAAGGTGGTCGAGGCCATGGCCCGGGTGTGCCTGGGAGCCGAAGCCGAACCGCGCGAGGACCGCGACCGGCGGGCGGACGAAGACCATTTCCAGCGGGTCGATGAAACCATTTCCATGGCAGCCATGTACGTCTCCCAGCACCTTGACGTGAGCGCGCTGGTGGCGCTCACCGAGTCGGGCAGGACGCCGCTTTTCATGTCGCGGGTGCGCTCCGGGATTCCGATTTATGCCCTGACGCGGCACGAACGGACGCGGCGCCGACTTACCCTGTACCGCGGCGTGTATCCGATTCCTTTTCAGGGCGAAGGCGAATCCGACGAGGTGTTGCCGGATGTGGCACAGACGCTGCTTGATCGCGAACTGGTGGGGCGCGAGGAACTGGTTCTGGTCACGCGCGGAAAATTGCGTCACGTCTCGGGCGGCACCAACAGTCTGCACCTGATCCGAATCTGCGATGTGTTGCCGGACCATCAGACTTAAGGGATGAAGTGAGAGAGTGTAGGCGCACAGCTTGCTGCATGGTGGGCTTCGCTGAGTGCTAAAGGCATGTTTGGGCAGAGGCTCTATAATGAGCGGCGATGAAGTCGGGAGAATAGGAAGCATGCGCCGATTGGACTGGATTATGGGACTCGCGCTGGGGGGGTGTGCCGTACTCGCCGCTACGAACACAGCCATCGCAGGCGGCATTGCGAGCGAGGCCGTGCAATATCCGCCGGTTGCGATGAGTGGTGCCAGTCCGGCCCAGGTGAAGGAGATCCGCCAGGGCGAATACCTCACCAAGCTCTCCGACTGCATGGCCTGTCACACTGAACACGGCAATGGCAAGACGGGCAAACCCTTTGCCGGTGGCTTGCCGATCAAGACGCCTTTCGGCACGATCTACTCGCCCAACATCACGCCCGACAAGCAAATGGGCATCGGTAACTGG
>JBAUSV010000122.1:0-21310 GCA_049581885.1 Gammaproteobacteria bacterium
CCCAAGGACGGACTGGCGCTGCTCAACGGCACACAGGTGTCGGCGGCGCTGGCCATCGAGGGCCTGTTGGCGGGCGAGCGCCTGCTGCGCAGCGCCGTGGTGAGCGGTGCACTCTCGGTCGAGGCCCTGGCCGGTTCGCACAGCCCCTTCGACGAACGCATCCATGCGGCTCGCAACCAGCAGGGTCAGGCCGTCGTCGCCGGGGCCTTCCGCGGCCTGCTCAGCGAAAGCACAATCTGGAAGTCGCACCAGGACGACACCTGCCACCGCGTGCAGGACCCCTACTCGGTGCGCTGCCAGCCGCAGGTGCTAGGCGCGGTCTGGGACACGCTGACCCATGCGGCCAGCGTCCTCGAACGCGAGGCCAACGCGGCCACCGACAATCCGCTCGTGTTCGACGACGCCGTGATCTCGGGCGGCAATTTCCATGCCGCGCCGGTCGGCATGGTCGCCGATTTCATGGCCATTGCACTGGCGGATCTCGGCAGCCTCACCGAGCGCTGCATCGACACCTTCATGCGCGGCGTCAACCCGGCGTTACCGCTGTTCCTCGCGCCCAGCCCTGGCCTGGAATCGGGCTTCATGCTGGCGCACGTCAGTGCCGCCGCCCTGGCCTCGGAAAACAAGACGCTCGCCCACCCGGCAAGCGTCGACACCGTGCCCACCTCTGCGGGCCAGGAAGATCATGTCAGCATGGCGCCGTGGGCGGGGTTGAAACTGCTGCGGATCGCCGATAACGTCGCCTCCGTCATCGCCATTGAACTCGCAGCTGCCGCCGTCGCACTCGACCAGCAGAGGCCATTGGCCACCACCGCCGCACTGCAGCCGGTGCACGACCTGATTCGCCGCCACGTCCCCGAATACACCGAAGACCGCCGTCACGACCGCGACATGGAAGCTCTACGCTTACTCGTTTCCAGTGGCGAAATTGGCGCTTACCTGCCACCTTCTGCATGGCGAACACCCTGGTGACCGCGGGCCTCTTCAGTTGCCGCTCTTCAATTCAATGCCAGAAAGAACCTTTACAACCTTGCCGTGCTTGACGATGTATTCCTTCACCACCTTGCCATGATCGGTGATACGCAATGTGTAGCTGCTGCCTTTGGGCGGTAGTTGTCTCACCAATCCAAGCAACCGCCCGGGATTATCGATGGTTAGAGCATGAACCGTCTCCGCATAGCACCCAAGGTTGTCACCGCACCTTGTCTTACGCTGCAATAGCTGACGATTGGTTTCGCATTCCACAGTCTGAAAATGTGTACCCGTCTTGTCGCGTATGCGGCACACCATCTTGTCCAGATCCTTCTGCGCGAACGAAACCGGCTGCTTGAGTGCCTGCTTGACGGTCTGCAGGATGACCGGCAGAGTCGGTTTATGGCCTTGAACGATAATCGGGCTCAACTTCGTTTCAGCTTGCTTCACCGGATTTGCTGAAGTCGCTTGCTGCGGGGCGGATGCCTGCTGTCCTGACGCAAACGCAAACGAAGTCCCAGGCGTCATCAGCACAACACAAATCGCCGTCAAGATGCTGAAATAAATGGCTATTTTCCCCACGCCAATACTCTACCTTACTTTGCTTTTCTTCGGATCCTATATCATCGACGATCCTGAATCAAACGGTCCGGGAGCGATTTCCCGGATTAATCCGTTTCTTCTTTGCGGCACCAGCCTGCGGGAATCGTGTAACATCGGCGCCAGAGCAGAGCGGAACATGTCGATGGAGCAGAACCAGGGCACGCGGCAACGCGCAATCGGTGGCCTGCTGGCTTTTGCAGCCATCATCATCATAATCGCCGCCATCCGCTCGGCGGCCGATCTGATCGTACCCTTCCTGCTCGCGCTTTCCATCGCCATCCTGTGCCTGCCGCCACTGACCTGGATGCAAGGCAAACGAATACCGGTCTCCCTGGCGGTGCTGGTCCTGGTAGTCGTCATCGTGGCCGGATTCATCGGAGTCGGTTTCGTGATTGGCCACTCCATCGGCAGCTTCGTGAACGATTTGCCGACGTACCAGAACCGCTTCCAGGGGATACTGAAGGGCGTGAGCAAGCTTGTCCACCATCTCGGCATCGACGTCTCCCTGGCCAGCCTCGGCCCCCATCTCAATCCGGAAAATGCCTTCTCCTTCGTGACCCGCTTCTTCAGCAGCCTGGGGCGACTGCTGGGCGACGGCTTCCTGATCGTGCTGACCGTGCTGTTTCTGCTGTTCGAAGCCAGCGTGCTGCCGCTCAAACTGAAGACCATGCCCGAGCCCAGCGGCGACCACCGGTCGCTGGAAGTCTTCGGCTCCTTCGTCGACAGCATGCAGCGCTATGTATTCCTCAAGACCGTGCTCAGCATCGGCCTCGGCACCGTGGTCTCGCTTGTGCTGTGGGGACTGGGCGTGCGCTATCCCCTGCTCTGGGGCCTGCTCGCCTTCATGCTCAATTTCGTGCCCAACATCGGCGCGTTCCTGTCCGCCATTCCGCCCATCCTGCTCGCTCTGCTGCAGGGCGGCTGGCCTTTGTTCTGGTATACGAGCTCAGTCCTGTTCGTGATTCACTTCGTGACGGGCAATATCATCGAACCCATCCTCATGGGCGAACGCCTGGGCCTTTCCACCCTGGTCGTGTTCGTCTCGTTGATCTTGTGGGGCTGGGTGCTGGGTCCTGTCGGCATGCTCCTGTCAGTGCCGCTGACCATGATCATCCGCATCGGTCTCGAATCCTACCCGCAAACGCACTGGATCGGCGTCCTGCTCGGCCCGGCGCCGCCCGAGCCCGGCCACGAAAACTGGGTCCTGAGGCTCTGGGGCAAGCTCCGCGCCTGATCGGACTCGTTTATACGCCTGTCTGCCGCATGCCCGACGCCGGCCCAGGCGTCACCGATGGCCGCGCTTCGCAAGCGGCGCGCCGGATCCGGCATCCGATTCGTCATTCCGGGCACCCAAGCCGCACTCGAAGTCGGTATCCCCTATCGGTCTGCATGCCGCGGGCCAGCCTTTCTCTCGCCAGTAGGTCACGAAGCCGTATTCCCTGAGCCTGGCCTTGATGCGCGGGTCTCGCAGCATTTTCCAGCCCGCCGGGCGCACGTAGCCAAGTTCGATATAAAGGTAGGTGCGGCCGACCGGACCCGCGTGATCCAGAAAATCCAGGTATGTCGCGACGTCACCGTGGTCAACGATGAAATATGGCAGCTCCCAGACCCCGATTGTTTTCATCGCCGGCTTCAACGCGGCCGGGTCCGTTACCGATTCATTTAAAGCCCATGCCAATAGATTCTTCAATTGCCTGGCATCGCCGGGAAATCGTTTACCCAATTTCTCGGCGGCACGGCGTGCTTCACCGGCACGCGAATACATCAACGGATACTCCAGATCACCGAGTGGATTGAACGAACCGCTCGGATCGATTTTGCGCATGCGATCCAGCGCGGCTTTCACCCCGGAAGGGTCGTCCAGCGCTTCGTCGGCGCTGAAGATCCGGTCCCAACCGACGATGAAATACGGATCGAGCTTTACCAGATCCCTGGCGGCTGCAAGCGAATCACGCGCGCGCCCGACCTGGAGCAGCAATTCGGAATAGTCTTCACGTACGTCCGGATAGCTGGGATCGATCGCAATGCTGCGCAGGTAATGCTGCTCTGCGGATGCATAGTCGAAATTCTCTCGCGCGACATTGCCCAGCACATGCTCGGTCTCGGCGGAATCGGGGGCCAGCTGCTGCGCGCGCGTAGCCGCTACCGCCGCCTTCTCGATCCATGCCTTGGCCTCGGCGCGATCCATCGGCTCATACCAGTAGATGGCGTCTTCGGCCAGGGCCAGGGACGACCAGGCCTGCGCAAAATTCGGCGCCTTCGCCACCGCCGCCTCGAAATGCGCGATGGCACGGCGCAGGTCCTTGCGTTGCCGCAACAGCGTGCGCCCTTTCAGGAATTCGTCGTAGGCGGCCGGGTCGATCGGCGCGCGCCTGGCCACTTTCGGCGTCACGCCCAGCGATCGGGTGAGTTTGTTGGCAATGTGCTGGGCAATGTCATCCTGCACGGCAAACACGCTCTTGAGCTTGCGATCGTAGGTCTCCGACCAGACGTGGAAGCCGTCGGATACACGCACCAGCTGCGCCGTGACGCGGATCTCCTGACCGTCCCGGCGCACGCTGCCCTCGACGATATTGGCCACGCCCAGCTTGCGGCCGATGACACGCACGTCGCCGCCCTTGTTCTTGAACTGGAATACCGAGGTGCGCGCCACCACCTCGAGCTGCGGCACCTTGGCCAGGACGTCGAGCAACTGCTCGGTCATCCCGTCGGAGAAATACTGCTGCGTCGGATCGCCGCTCATGTTGTCGAACGGCAGCACGGCAACCGACATGGGCGAGACCACGGTCCCCTTGGACGGCGCCGAGACAGCCCCGGCCATACGAGCCTCGTGCTGTTTCGTCCCCGCGCCGAACCGTTGCCAGGCGAGCAGGCCCACCGCCGCCGCCAACGCGACGATGATGCCCACGTTGAGCGCCCGGCCCACGTGGCGCCGGTAGCCTGCCGGGCGCGCAGCTTCCGACTCCGCCGACTCCGTGCGACGGACGCCGTCCGGCGTCACCTCGAAAGCCCAGGCGAGCAACAGCGCCACCGGGAGCCCAAGCAGCAGGAAGGCGAGCAGCACCGCCTCGCACCACGCCGGCGCATGCAGCGTGGGAAAGATGATCGCGCCAAGCTGCAGCAACAGCCAGGCCGTCACCACATAGGCCACCGCCACCCGGAATACATGGCGGCGGCGTAGCTCCCTGAAAAGGCTCTGGTGGGCCATTGGTTGTTCCGTTACCGAGGCGTAGCTGACACCCGAGGCGATAAGCGTAGCGCATTATCCGTCCGGGCGCCGCACCGGGCGCCCGGGAAGCGGCTCAAGAAAGGAGCCTGGCCAGTCGGTGAGGGCGGCAACCGCCTTCGCAGCGGGATGACTGCCGCGAGCTGCTAGAAATGGACGCGCAACCCCACGGCAAAGCCGTGCGGAAGCACGGCGATCCAGATCGGCACCTTGCGCGAATGCGCATACCAGCCAAGCGCGGTGCCAATCGCCCAGCCCGCGAGTACGTCGGTCTGCCAATGCATGCGCGTCTTCACGCGAGCGACGCCTTCGTACAACGGAATCGCCTCAAGCGCCCCAACCCACGGGTGGTCGCCGCCATCCTCCAGCACGACGGGCATAACCCCGGCCGAGGAGATCATCGCATGGCCGCTGGGAAAGCTGGTGTTGCCGAAGCCCGGAACCAACGGTTCAGGTTGGACGTATCTTGCGGCCGCGCGCGCTGGAACACGTTGGACAACGGGAAGTCGGCCGCCAGCGAAAGTGCGATCGCATCGCCCGACTGCCACATAGTGTGACCGAGGCGGCTATTTTTTCCTTCCCACAAGGCAGTGGCCGCGATAGCCAGCCCGGTACCGATCAGAATCTGGTTCTGGTGTGCCTTTCCCCACATCCCGGAGTAGTCGTAGGAAATACGGTGATCGATGCCGTCGATCCACCTGCGGTGAAGGCCCCACAAATGGCACGTGTCCAGCGCGCATCTCGTGCCGGAGATGCATAAACCTTAGCGGCGGTTCACCGTATTCAAAGCCCGGTTGTCCACGCTGAGCGATGCCTCGTGCAAGGCTTCGGACAGCGTCGGGTGGGCGTGGATCGTACGCTGAATGTCCTCGGCGCTGGCCCGGTATTCCATGGCGAGCACGGCCTCGGCGATCAGCTCGGAGGCATACGGTCCGACGATGTGCACGCCCAGGATCTCGTCAGTATTCTTGTGGGCGATCATCTTGACCATGCCCACCGCCATGCCAAGCGCCTTGGCGCGGCCGTTGGCGGCAAACGGAAAGCTGCCGGTCTTGACCGGGACGCCTTCCTTCTTGAGTGCCTGCTCGCTCTTGCCCACCCAGGCCACTTCCGGCGCGGTGTAGATGATCGACGGCACGGCCTCGTAATTAACCTCGGCCACCTTGCCCGCGATCAGGTCGGCGACCATGACGCCTTCCTCGCTCGCCTTGTGGGCAAGCATCGGTCCGCGCACCAGGTCGCCGATGGCCCACACGCCCTCGACGCCGGTGAAGCATTCCTCGTCCACCTCGACGAAGCCGCGCTGGTCGGTCTTCACGCCGGTATCCTTGCCGAGCAATCCATCCGCATAGGGACGGCGGCCGACAGCGACCAGCACCTTGTCCACCTCGAGGGTTTCCTTGCCCTTGGCCGTGTCGTAGCTGAGCGTAATGCCGGTCTTGCCCTTCTTCGCACCGGTTACCCTGGTGCCCATGCGGATATCGAGGCCCTGGCGCTTTAACTGCTTCTGGGCTTCCTTCGCCACCTGGCCGTCGGCCATCGGCAGGAACTCGTCAAGCGCCTCGAGGATGACCACTTCACTGCCGAGACGACGCCATACACTGCCCATCTCCAGTCCGATCACGCCAGCGCCGATCACGCCGAGACGCTTCGGCACGCTGTCGAATTCGAGCGCGTCCCAGGAGTCGACGATGTCGGTGCCGTCGAACGGCAACGGCTTGAGCTCCACCGGCACCGAACCGGTCGCGAGGATCACGTTCTTCGCGGACAGCGTCTGCTTCTTGCCATCATGGCCTTCGACGACGACCTTGCCGCCCTTTTCCAGGTGGCCCGCACCCTCGTAGGCCGTGACACCGTTGGCCTTGAGCAACTGGGCGACGCCGCCGGTGAACTGCTTCACGATCGCGGCACGGCGCTTCTGCATCGTCGCCAGATCCAGATCGACCTTGCTTACCTTGATGCCGAAATCAGCCCATTCGTGGCCCGTGCGTTCATACAGCTCGGAAGATTCGAGCATCGCCTTGGACGGGATGCAACCGGCGTTGAGGCAGGTGCCACCCAACGCGGTCGAGCCGTCATGATTGACCCACTTGTCGACGCAGGCGGTCTTGAGGTCGTTCTGTGCGGCCCGAATCGCGGCAATATAACCACCGGGACCGCCACCGATCACGATGACGTCATAGGAATCGCTCATTTTTTACTCCTCGGAATATCTGTTCTTGCCGGACTGTCTTTTGCTGGCGTCGCCAATCCATCAAATATCGATCAGCAGGCGCGCCGGGTCTTCCAACGCCTCCTTTATTGCCACCAGGAAAAGCACCGCATCCTTGCCGTCAATGATGCGGTGATCGTAGGTCAGCGCGATGTACATCATCGGCCGGATTTTCACTTCGCCGTCGACCACCATCGGGCGTTCCTGGATCTTGTGCATGCCGAGGATCGCGCTCTGCGGCGGGTTGATGATCGGCGTGGACAGCAGCGAACCAAAGACGCCGCCGTTGGTCACGGTGAAGGTGCCGCCGGTGATGTCTTCGAGCGCGATCTTGCCCTCACGCGCCTTTTTGGCATAGCCGGCAATCTGTTTTTCCACTTCGGCGAACGACAGCAGGTCGCAATCGCGCAGCACCGGCACCATCAAGCCGCGGTCGGTCGATACCGCCACGCCTATATCCCAGTAATCGTGGTAAATGATGTCGTTGTCCTCAATCGAGGCATTTACGACCGGGTGTTGCTGCAGCGCCTTTACCGCTGCCTTGACGAAGAACGACATGAAGCCGAGGCGCACATCGTGCTGCTTCTCGAACGACTCGCGGTAACGCTTGCGGATGTCCATTACCGCGCCCAGGTCCACTTCATTGAACGACGTCAGCATGGCAGTAGAGGTCTGCGATTCGATCATGCGCTCGGCAATGCGGGCACGCATGCGTGACATCGGCACACGGCGCTCCTCACGCGCGCCTACCGGGGCGCTGGAGCTGGGGAAGGGAACCTGCTTCTGCAGTGCCGGGGCGGACGTCTGTTTCTCGCCGCCGCTTTCCAGGAAGCTCAGCACATCGGCCTTGGTCAGACGACCGTCGCGGCCCGAGGCTGGAATCACGCCCGGATCGAGGTCATGTTCTTCCACCAGGCGGCGTACCGAGGGCGACAGAGGTTTCTCGGCCTTCTGCTCCTTCCCGGCGGTCTGTTCCTTGCTGGGCAAAGGTGCTTCATCCTGTTTCTTCCCGGGTTCCGGCTTCGGCTCGGAACTAGATTCCCTGACCGGTGCCTCGCCTTCCTCGACGAGCGCAATCACCTCGTCGGCGCTCACCGTCGCCCCGTCCTCGGCCTTGATCTCCTTAAGCACCCCGGAAACGGGCGCGGGCACTTCCAGAACAACCTTGTCGGTCTCGATATCGACCAGGTTTTCGTCGCGCGTGATCGCATCACCCGCTTTCTTGTGCCAATTGACCAGCGTTGCCTCGGTGACGGACTCCGGCAACTGCGGAACCTTGATTTCGATGCTCATTTCGACTCCAGTTTTTTCACTTTGCTCCGGGCCTCGCCCCGAGCGCTAAGACCCAGCGCGTCTTCGACCAACGCCTGTTCTTCAGTTCGATGTTTACTCGCATAGCCGGTAGCCGGCGCAGCCGACGCTTCACGTCCGGCATACATCAGAATTTGATGGCGATGCAGTGATTCCTGCAGGCGATGCCGGACCTGGTACCAAGCCCCCTGATTTTCCGGCTCTTCCTGACTCCACACGATTTCCCGCGCCTCACGGTACTGTGCAAGCACGGCGGCGTATTCCTCGCGCGGGAACGGGTACAACTGCTCGATGCGCACAATGGCAATATCGTCGATTTTCTCTTTTGACCGGCGCTCCACGAGTTCGTAATACACTTTGCCGCTGCAGAACACCACGCGCCTGACCTTGCCGTTATCGAGCTTTTCGGTTTCCGGAATAATCAACCGGAACTGCCCGTTCGCCAATTCTTCCAGGCTCGAATTGGCCAGCTTGTGACGCAGCAGACTCTTCGGCGACATCACAATCAGCGGCGCGCGGAATTCGCGCACCACCTGGCGGCGCAGAAGATGGAATATCTGCGCGGCGTTGGTCGGCACGCATACCTGCATGTTGTTGCCAGCGCACAGTTGCAGATAGCGTTCGAGACGCGCCGAGGAATGCTCCGGCCCGGCACCTTCGTAGCCATGCGGCAAGAGCAAGGTCAGGCCGCACAGGCGGTTCCACTTGGCGCCGCCCGAGCTGATGAACTGATCGATCATGACTTGCGCACCGTTGGCGAAGTCACCGTACTGCGCTTCCCACAGCACCAGCGCATTGGGCCGCGCGGTGGCGTAGCCGTACTCGAATCCGACCACGGCGGCTTCGGACAACAACGAATCGTAAGCCGTGAAGGGTGCCTGCTCACCATCGATATGTTGCAAAGGCGACCATTGCTCGTTGGTGTTCACGTCATGAAACGCCGCGTGCCGGTGAAAGAAGGTGCCGCGCACGCAGTCCTGACCGGTCAGTCGTACGGCATGGCCGGCGCTGACCAGACTCGCGTAGCACAGGTTCTCGGCACAACCCCAATCAATCGGGATCTCGCCCGCGATCATTTTGCGCCGTTCGTTGACGATGCGTTTGACCCGATTATGCGGTTCGAACCCCTCAGGCAAGGTGCACAAGCGCTCGCCCAGTTCCTGCAAACGCTCGACGGGTACGCCGGTCTCGGCTTTCTGAGTCCAGTGTTTGCCCTTGAAGAGCCGCCAGTCCGTGCGCATGAATTCGCCCTTCACCTGCTTGAGCGTCGCCTGCTCGAGCACGCGCCCTTCGTCAAGCCCCGCGTTGTAACTTTCGAGTAGCGAGTCCGCACCCTGCTCGTCCATCACACCCGCCTTGACGAGACGCTCTGCGTACAGTGCTCGCGGCGTCGAATGAGCACGGATGACCTCGTACATACGGGGCTGGGTGACTGCCGGTTCATCAGCTTCGTTATGCCCCTGACGGCGATAACAGACCAGATCCACAAAGGCGTCCTTGCCGAAACGCTGGCGATAAGCAAAGGCCAGCCGGATCGCCTTGAGCGCGGCTTCCGGATCGTCCCCGTTAACGTGAAACACCGGCGCTTCCAACATCTTCGCCACATCCGAACAGTAGCGGCTGGAGCGCGCATCGTGCGGGTCGCTGATGGTAAAGCCGATCTGATTGTTGACCACCACATGCACCGTGCCGCCGGTACCGAAGCCGTTGGTTTGCGACATTTGCAGGGTCTCCATCACCACGCCCTGCCCGGCCAGCGAAGCATCGCCATGAATCAATACCGGCAACACATACTGGCCCCGATGGTCGTCGCCGCGATCCTGGCGCGCGCGCACCGACCCTTCCACCACTGGATCGACCGCTTCCAGATGCGACGGATTAAAAGCGAGTACCAGATGCACCGGACCGCCGGCGGTTGCCACATCAGACGAATAGCCGAGGTGATATTTCACATCGCCGCTGCCGGCGCCTTCCGCGTGCTTGCCCTCGAACTCCGAGAACAAACCCCTCGGCGACTTGCCGAGAATGTTCACCAATACATTCAGCCGTCCGCGATGCGCCATGCCGACAATAATTTCCTTCACACCATCGGTGCCGGCGCTGCGGATCAAGTCGTTCAATAGTGGGATCAGCGTGTCGCCGCCTTCCAGTGAGAACCGTTTCTGGCCAACGTAGCGCCGATGCAGATAGCGCTCCAGGCCCTCCGCCGCAGTCAGTTCGGCCAGAACCAACTGGCGCTCTCTGTCGTTGAGGCCGAAACTTCCGTTAGCGCTTTCTATTCGTTCCGCCAGCCATCGGCGTTCCGCCGGCTCCGAGACGTAGGCAAATTCGGAGGCGAGCGTGCCGCTGTATACCTGCTGCATCAGCGTATACAGATCGCCGAGCGTTCGCTGGTCACGTGTGCCGCCCCAATCGGTTTCCACCATTTCACGCAGATCGACCTCGGCGAGACCGAAGGCGGACGGGTTCAATTCCTTGAGTAGAGGGGTCGCGGACAGTTCCAGCGGATCGGTATGCGCGCAGCGATGACCCAGCAACCGCCAGGTATCAAGCAGGCGCTGTGCAGCGCTATCGCGAGCGCCTCCGGTCGCCACCACCGTGCTCGCTCGCCGCTCGCTACCGCGGGCAACCAACTCGGCCTCAATCGGCTCACGCCGTTGATCGTCGCGGGCACCGTTGCGCTCGAAATACTGCTGCCATTCCCCAGGCACGGAAGCCGGGGCTTCCAGCCAACTTTCGTAAAGGGCTTCGACATAGGCTGCGCTGCCGCCATACAGCGGTGTAGAGGCGTTACGTTGCTGAATGCTTTTCATGGACTCGGGCAGGGGTAAAGGCAGGACTCCGGAGGACCGGAGCGGGCACCGAGTAGTACTGCCAGATGGACACGTGAGTAACGAGTTTCGTCCGTTAAATTAAGACGCGTTTAAAGTTTATGCAGGCCATGCCTGCGGTGCCTATTGTAACAGCACACCCCCAGTGCTTGCGCCTTTAGCGTCCTGTTCACCCAATCTTGCCCCCCTTTTCTGAAAAGAATGAAATCCCGGGCCAGCTCGCTGCAACCCTTGCCGGGTCTCGAATATGGGAACACACTGGTAGTCTCGGCATCTTGCCGGCT
Organism: Gammaproteobacteria bacterium; assembly: GCA_049581885.1. Classification (GTDB taxonomy): domain Bacteria; phylum Pseudomonadota; class Gammaproteobacteria; order JAKDMP01; family JAKDMP01; genus JBAUSV01. The sequence continues at coordinate 11,440 of JBAUSV010000122.1, forward strand.
TGGGTCGCGGGCAGGGCTGCTCCTGCCGGCACCGGAATCATGGCGGTACGAGGCAAGGCCCGCATTTCTATTCCCTCGGTTGTATGAACTTGACGCAGACGCGATAATAGAGGCCTGTTTCATTCAGGGTTTGCCAATGCTCGATGCCGAGCGCTACCCCCTACTGTCCCGAATCGATTCACCTGCCGACCTGCGCCAGTTGCCTGAAAAGGAGCTGCGTGCCGTGGCCGATGAAGTTCGGGCGTATCTGGTTGAGACCGTAAGCGGTATCGGCGGCCACTTCGCCGCCGGACTCGGCACCGTGGAACTGACGGTCGCGCTGCACTACATCTATAACACCCCGGATGATCGCATCGTGTGGGATGTCGGCCATCAGGCCTACCCGCACAAGGTGCTCACTGGCCGCCGCGACCACCTCCATACCATTCGCAAGTTCGGGGGACTGGCGCCATTCCCCCGCCGTCCCGAAAGCGATTACGACACCCTCGGCGTCGGCCACGCGGGCACCGCCGCCGGCGCGGCACTGGGCATGGCGCTCGCCATCCGCCGGCTACAGGCCGAGCGCAAGGTGGTGGCCGTAGTCGGCGACGGCGCCATGACCGCGGGCATGGCATTCGAGGCCCTCAACCACGGCGGCGATGTGCGGCCCGACATGCTGGTAATCCTCAACGACAACGCCATGTCCATATCGGAGAACGTCGGCGCGATGGTGAATTACCTGAGCGGCCTGCTCTCCGGACGCCTTTATACGTCCATGCGCGAAGGTGGCAAGCGGGTGCTCTCGCACATGCCCACGGCTTGGGAACTGGCCCGCCGCTCAGAAGTCGCGGTCAAGGGCATGGTCACCCCCGGTACACTGTTCGAAGAACTGGGCTGGAATTATGTCGGCCCCATCGACGGCCACGACCTGCCGGCGCTGGTGCGCACGCTTAAAAACCTGCGCGGACTGCCCGGGCCGCAGTTTCTGCATGTCGTCACGCGCAAGGGCAAGGGCTACGGCCCCGCAGAAGCCGACCCGATTGCCTGGCACGGCCCCGGCAAGTTCGATGCGGCTTCGGGAGAAATGGCAAAGAAATCCGCCAAACCCACCTACTCCAAGATTTTCGGCCAGTGGCTATGCGACATGGCGGCCAAGGACGAACGCCTGTACGCCATTACCCCGGCCATGCGTGAAGGCTCCGGGATGGTCGAATTCCAGCACCAGTATCCCGACCGCTACGCCGATGTCGGCATTGCCGAACAGCACGCCGTGACGCTAGCCGCCGGTCTCGCCATCGAAGGCTTGAAGCCGGTGGTCGCCATCTATTCGACCTTCCTGCAGCGCGGCTACGATCAACTGATCCACGATGTCGCCATCCAGAATCTGCCGGTGGTCTTCGCCATCGACCGCGCCGGCATCGTGGGCGGCGACGGCGCCACACATCAGGGCGCCTTCGACCTCAGCTTCCTGCGCTGCATACCGAATATGGTGGTGATGGCACCGGCGGACGAAAACGAATGCCGCCAGATGCTCAGCACCGCTTATGAGCTCGAACAACCGAGCGCGGTACGTTACCCGCGCGGCAGTGGCCCGGGCGTCGAAACGGAAAAGGGATTAAGCACCTTGCCCGTCGGCAAGGGCGAAGTGCGCCGGAAAGGCAAATCCATCGCATTACTGGCCTTCGGCGCATTCGTACCCGTCGCGGCGGAAGTGGCCGACGCGCTGGATGCCACGCTGGTTAACATGCGTTTCATCAAGCCGCTCGACCTTGATCTCATTAGCGAGATGGCGAACACGCACGAGCATCTGGTCACGATCGAGGACAATGTCGTTGCAGGCGGCGCGGGCAGCGGCGTCAACGAAGTACTCGCCGAACTCGGTATGTCCACTTCAATGCTAAATATCGGTCTGCCGGACGAATTCTGCGACCACGGCAGCCGCGAAGAAGTGCTCTCCGATATCGGCCTAGATGCCGCAGGCATCGAACGCCGCATCCGCGGCTGGCTGGAAGCTGCCCAAACTGACTCACAGGTCAAGGTATCCTGAGTATGGACTGGGAAGTCACCCCGCCGATCATTCCGAGTGGTATAGAGGACGTGCAGGCGCAGCGCGACGAGCGGCGCATGGCAATCGACGCTGTCGGCATCAGCCATCTGAAACTGCCGATTAAAGTCGAAGATGCCGGAGAGGTTCAATACACCGTAGCTGAAGTCCGCTGTGCGGTGGAATTACCGCCCGAGCGGCGTGGCACGCATATGTCGCGTTTCGTGGCGCTGCTCGCAGACGATCAAACGCCCGTTTCGGCACGCACATTGCCTGCCCTGCTGTCCACAATGGCGGAGCGGCTCGAAGCCAAAGCGGCGGAAATCGAATTCGTATTCCCGTTTTTCAAACACAAGCAGGCCCCCGTATCGGGCGTAGCCAGCCCCATGGACTACAAAGTTCGCCTCGGCGCGCGTCTCGCGGGCGGCACCACGCTGGCGACAACGGATATCACCGTGCCCGTCACCAGTTTGTGCCCGTGCTCAAAGGAAATTTCGGCTTACGGCGCACATAACCAACGCTCGCATGTGCGTGTCAGCGTGGAAGGGGCGGACTGCGGCATTGGGGAACTTATCGCGCTGGTGGAAAGCGAAGCCTCGGCTCCACTGTACGGACTACTCAAGCGGGCAGACGAAAAGCGGGTGACCGAGCAGGCTTACGAAAACCCCAAATTCGTGGAAGACATGGTGCGCGACGTGGCACTCCGTTTAAAGGTTCTGTCCGGCATTGGGTATTTCCGAGTCGAGGTGGAAAATTTCGAATCCATCCACAACCACTCGGCCTATGCCGTCATAGAAGGCACGGGCGTCGATAGTTGAACCATGGGCCGGCATAAGACCGAAGGATGTTGCTGACACGAAGCTCTGCTCACAAAACCAGGCTTACGCGGGCCTGCGTTCGTTGCGCTTAAAATCGATCAGACCCCGGCGAATAACTCAACGCGAATCCTGATCCTCGCGCTCACGTACGGCGGCGGAAGCGGCGGCAAGCTGGCGCAACAGATCCCGGTTGAACACCTTCTGGAAAGCCAGTTGGCACTCGGCTGACATGGTTTCGAGCTGCGCCGCATCAACACGCATTACAAGCACCGGCGATAACGCCTTCGCACTGCTGCGCACGGCACGTCCCGCCATCAAGGACAAGGCGCCCAGGGTTTCGCCCCGGCGCAACAGATCAATCTGGCGCCCGTCGCGTTCCAGAGCCATCTCACCCGAAATCACGATATAAAACGCGTGTTCATTGACACCGGCTTTGACGACTTCCTCGTCTTCGTCGAAATTGAGCCAGTCGCTGTGCGTCACAGCATCCCACACAGCGGCATAGCTGAAATCGCGAAAAAAAGGCAGATGGCGCACGATGTCGAAGCGGTCCTGCAGTTCCAATCGCCCGGCATCCTGCTCGAACTCCGATACCACGCGAGCGAGCAGCGCCGCCATGGCGAGTGCGTTGGGAAAACGCCGTGAGGGTTCCTTTTCCATCGCCCGCTCGATCACATTGGCCAGAGCACGCGGTACGCTCGCCCGCAATTTGAGCAGCGGAGGCGGCGTAGCGTAAATGATTTGATGCACCAGATGCGAGAGGTTTTCACCGTAGAAGGGACGCTTGCTGCTGAGCAGTTCGTAGCCCAACACGCCCAACGAATACAGATCCGACAGCCCCGTCGCCGTACCGCTTTTGACCTGCTCGGGCGCCATATAGCTCGGCGAGCCCACCAGACCGGTGACTGTCTGGGTTCCGGTCATGGAATGAGCGGCCACGCCGAAATCGATAATTTTGGGCGTGCCGTCTGGCATGAGCAGGATATTGGTCGGCTTGATATCACGGTGAATGATTCCGCGGCGGTGCGCATAATCCAGCGCCTTGGCGCAGGCAAACAGTATTTCCGCCACTTTCTGCTGCGGCAGCAAATCGATCAGCCGAGTATAGGCGCTGAGCGGTGTAGCGCCACGCAAATACTCGGTCACGACATACGCATCGTCTCCGGAGACGCCCGCATCCAGCACAGAGACCAAGTTCGGATGATTCAACTCGCCAGCCAGACGGGCTTCGTTTACATACAACTTGCGCCGGGTGTGCGCCCGTTCGGGACGCACCGTGTCGGGATGATACAGCTTGAGTGCCACATCGGCCGCGCGTTGGACATCGTGAGCCAGGTACACGGTACTGGTGCTGCCGCGTCCGAGTACGCGCGTTATCACATAACGCCCGATGCGTTCGATATTTCGTTGTGCCGTCACTGACGTCATTTAAATAAACCACCCCAAAAGCAGCGTGCATACCCAGACCAGCACACCAGCCACTATCCCAGCAGCTATGTCGTCGGCCATGATACCGAATCCACCTCCGCAATGGCGATCCAGCCAGCGGATCGGCCACGGCTTGAGAATATCGAAAAAGCGGAACAGCACAAAAGCCAACACAAACCAACGCCAGTCGAGCGGGACCATGGCGCAGGCGATCAACTGCCCCGCCACCTCGTCGAGGTTGATGCCGGGATGATCGTGCACTCCAAGGCGGCGGGCGGTATGTCCGCACAACCAGATGCCGGCGACCGCAATAACGGAGGTGACGATGGCATATGGTGCCGGACCGGAAAGATGCAGCCCCCAGGCCAGCGGCAACGCCGACAGCGCACCCCAGGTACCGGGAGCGAACGGGCTCAGTCCGCTGCCGAGGCCGAAGGCAAGCCAGGCCGCCGGATCGCGGCCCAGATCGGCCGCGCGTGTCGTGTGCGAACGCTGCAATTTCACGAGAAGTGATTAAAGCCGCGAGCCGCGGCGTCCTGCGTCTTGCCATCGAGGCGCACACCGGGTTCGGCGCAGACACGGCCGATGCAGTGTAACTCGCAACCCAACCGTTCCACGTTTACTGCTGAAAGCTGTGCCGGCGGAATGCTCAGCAACAATTCGTAATCGTCACTGGGACCGAGCGCATCTCCGAGCGCGGCGCCGGGTGCCAGGGGAATGTCATCGGCAACCAGTTCCGCGCCCCACCCGCTCGAGGTTGCAAGCAACTTCGCCAGGTCTCCGAGCAATCCGTCCGAGAGGTCGATGGCGGCATTCGCGTACGGCGCCAATTCCCACGCCGCCTTCACACGCGGCATGGGCCACGCATAGGCGGCCACCTCGGGAGTATTCATGGCCGCACCGTTTTGCAGTGCCCGCAATCCGGTCGCACCACCGCCCAACGCACCCGTCACATATAACGCATCGCCCACCCGTGCACCGGCACGCGTCAGCGCCTTGCCCGGCTCGACTTGTCCCGCCAGAGTGACGCTCACGGCGAGCGGACCACAGGCGAGATTGCCGCCCACCAATGCGACGTCACATCGTTCCGCCAATTCTGAAAAAGCCGAGGCAAAGTCCTTGATCCAACGTTCATCGACTTCAGTAAGTGTCAGGGACAACAGCGCCCAAGCCGGCGCAGCGGCCATCGCGGCCAGATCGCTCAAGTTGACGGCCAGCGCACGGTGGCCCAATGCCGCAGGCGAAAAATCTTCAGCTGGAAAATGCCGGCCTGCTACCAGTGTATCGGTGGTGAGTACCAGCGACCGGTCCGCAGCCGGAGTGACGATTGCCGCATCGTCGCCTACGCCGAGGACGACATCCTCGCGTCGGGCGCCGCGGGTCGTAAAGTAACGTGCAATGAGCTCGAACTCATCCACGGTTCCCGCCTTCACGCTGTTTGCTCTTGTCCGGTCGCAATCCGGCAGCCAGATGATCAAGCACTCCGTTGACGAAACGATGGCCGTTGTCCGCGCCGAACGTCTTGGCGAGTTCCACCGCTTCGTTGATGACAATCGAGACCGCAAGTTCATGACGATCTCGAAGTTCGCAAGCGCCTACCAGCAGGATGGCATGTTCGACGGGATCAACCTCGTCCGCCGGACGATCCAGCTCCGCCTGGAGCAGGCCGTCCAGCGCGGTCCGGTCGTTGAGCACAGCGGTCACCAACTCTCGGAAATAGATCTGGTCCATGTCGTCCGCCGCTCGCTCGCGTACAAACTCGGCCACCAAAACCGGCGCATCGCCCCCGGCCATCAAGCCTTGGTATATCGCCTGCACGGCGAGGCGGCGAGCGCCTCGGCGACCACGCATCGTCGAAGCGTTTGCGGGTTTTGAATCCATATCAGCCTTTAAATGGACGTGTTTTTCGCCAGGCGGGCAATCACGCTGGCGGCTTCCAGGGCCGCAAGCGCCGCTTCGCTGCCTTTGTTTCCGGTCTTGCCTCCGGCCCGGTTGAGTGCCTGTTCCAGAGTGTCGGTCGTGAGCACCGCCAAGCCGACCGGAACCAACGATTCGATCTGAACCTGCGCCAACCCGTCCATCGCAGCTCGCGAGACATGATCGAAATGCGGTGTCTCGCCGCGAATCACCGCGCCGCAAGCCACCACTGCTCGGTAGCGGCCACTGCGTGCTGCCGCAGCCACTACGAGCGGAAGTTCCCATGCCCCGGCCACGCTTTCCTCGTTGATATCTCCCGGCGCAATACCAGCACGCAGCAGCGCCTCGCGCGCACCGACAGCCAGCCGCTCGGTGACGAGTGCGTTGAATTGTGCGGTGACGACGAGGTAGGCACCCGCTTGTGTTGACTGCTTGGGCATGACGGTTACTTCTTGATTTAAGGTGAAATTATACCAACGCGGTTACGTCAGACAGGCGCTTCATTCCTCGATGTAGCCGGTGATTGCCAGACCGAAGCCCGAAATCGCCTGCATACGGCGCGGGGCCGAATACACTCGCATGCGGCGCACGCCGAGGTCGGTCAGGATCTGGGCGCCGATGCCGTAGGTGCGAAGCGCATCCGCCTCTTCCTCGCCGACGGCGGCACGCGAGGCCGAACCGACGCCGGCCTGCTCGATCTGACCAATCAGCGCTGCCGGATCTTCGGGCTGGCGCAGCAGGACCAGCACACCACCCTCGCGCCCGACACGCTCCATGCCCGCTGCCAGCGGCCAGCCCAGGGCCGGCCATTGGATGCCGAGCACGTCTCCCAGGGTGCTTTGCAATTGCACGCGCACCCGCGTTTCCTTTTCCGGTTCGATCTCGCCCCGAATCAGTGCCAGATGCACCGCGGCGTGTACGTGATCCTCGTAGGCCACCAGCCGGAATTCGCCGTACGGTGTCGGCACTGCACGCTCAATCAGACGCTCCACGCTTTTTTCGGTACGCAGCCGGTAGCGGATCAGGTCGGCGATGGTGCCTACCTTCAGGCCGTGCTCACGGGCGAAGCGGATCAACTCCGCACCGCGCTTCATGCTGCCGTCCTCGTTGACGATCTCGCTGATCACCGCAGTCGATCCCAGCCCGGCCAAGCGAGCCAGATCTACCGAGGCTTCGGTATGTCCGGCGCGGCACAACACACCGCCTTCTGCATAGCGTAGCGGGAAAATATGTCCCGGTCGGCTGAAATCCTCGGGCTTGACGGCCGGGTCAGCGAGCGCGCGGATGGTGCGCGCCCGGTCATGCGCGGAAATGCCGGTGGTCGTGCCATGACGGTAGTCCACGGAGACAGTGAACGCCGTTTGATGCATCTCGGTGTTGTCGGGCACCATCTGCGGCAGGTGCAGCCGCTCCAGATGCTCGCGGCTGGTGGGCAGACAAATGATTCCGCTGGTGTGGCGCACGAAAAACGCCACCTGCTCCAACGTGGTGGTGGCCGCCGCCATGACCAGATCGCCTTCATTCTCGCGTCCCTCGTCGTCCATGACCACGACCATGCGCCCCGCCGCAATCTCGGCGACCAACTCGGGGATTGGGTCGGTCGTGAGCTGTAATTCCACCGGTTGCGCCTTCACTCCGTTTGCCTTGACGTCGCTCTTCATCCACATATTGTCCCATGACGGCACCGCATTCGCCATACGGCCCGCCCCGCAGTGCTTGACAGCCGCGTTCCACCGCCTGATGATTGCCTAGTTACCGCCACAAGCGGATGCCAACGCGCCTATGCCACTCGCAGATACCCTGTCGCAACCCCTCCCCGGCTTCGGGCCGATGATTCTCGTCCCGTTCGCGATCACGCTCGGCCTCTCCCTCCTTATCGGCCTGGAGTTGCACCGCTACCTGCGCAGCGAAGGCCCCGGGCTGGGGTTCGGCACCGCGCGTACCCTGGCCCTGATTGGTACGGCCGGCTTCCTGTTCGCGCTGATTGACCCCCATTACTGGCTTTACCTGCTCGGGTTCGCGAGCCTGACCGTGTGGCTCGCACTGTACTACCGCGAACGGCTGCGCGGCGGCGAAGGCGGTCTGCTGGTTCCTCTCATCGCCCTGCTCACCTATCTCCTCGGCCCACTCACCTTGCGCACGCCGTTCTGGTTCCCGATCCTGCTGGCAACGCTGATTCTGCTGCTCCTGGCCGAGAAGCCGCGCATCCGGCGCTTCGAGGACTGGCTGCCCGAGGGAGAAGTCTCGACCGTGCTCAAGTTCGCGATCATGGCAGGCATCATCCTGCCGCTCCTGCCCACACAACAGATCGCCGCCTTCATCCCCGTTACCTACCGCCAGACCTGGATGGCCGTAGTGGCGGTCTCGGCCATTTCCTATGTGAGCTACCTGGCCCAGACCTATTTCTTCAAGCGCCGCGGATTGCTTCTGACCGGCGTACTGGGCGGGCTGTATTCGAGCACGGCCGCCACCTTCGTCATCAGCAAGCAGGCACGGCGCATGCCGCACGCGGGCACGGTGTCCGCGGCACTCGTGCTCGCCACGGCCATGATGTACGCGCGCCTTTTCGTGCTGGCCCTGATCCTCGCGCCGCAACTCATTGCCCGCCTCGCCCCGGTGTTCGGAGCGGGCGCCGCCGTCTCCGCGCTCGCCGCTGCCGGCATCTGGCTCCTTTTCTCCCGCCAGGAAAAAGGCGGGACAACCGAACCGCCGCACCACCCTCTGGAGCTGCGCACGGCCCTGGTCTTCGCCGCCCTCTTCGTGCTCTTCGCGAGCCTGACGTCGCTTGTTCTCAATCATTACGGGATTAGCGGACTCAAGACGCTGTCACTGGTCGTCGGTTTCACCGACATTGATCCCTTCATCCTGTCGCTGTTCGGTGGGCATTACGCGGTTGCGCCGCACCTGATCGTGACTGCCGTCATCGTCGCCTCGGGCAGCAACAACCTGCTGAAAAGCTTCTATGCCGCGGGCATGGCCCGCAACCGCGCGGTCATACCGGGTGTGGCGGTTCTGGTGGCCCTGGCCCTGGGTTCGTTCACCTACGCGTTCCTGTAAGCGAATCTCTGAAAAAATAGAAACTCAGGATTTGCCCTTCGCCCGCTTCGTTGTCCGCATAGGATTTAATGCAACCGCCGCGCATGGCATAAATGGTCGAAAAGTTGTTGTTTTGAAGAAACAGGTGATCGCCGCGGTATAGCGGCCCCACTGTCTCGACCAGTTGTTCCAGACGCTCCATGTCGCACTCGTCGATGCCGAGCAGCAAACACAGATCCCGCAACGAACATCCGCTGCACACCTTCTTGAGATGTTTGACGCTGAAAAATCGGCGCTGGATTTATTGCATCCACTGCTGCTTCTTTCAGAGCCTGATTGAAGTTTTTTTGTCTGCATATTGATCTGAATCAACATAAAGACAGTATAGAGCCGATAGGCTATTTAATTAGCACATTCTAGGAACCCGTCGTGCTGGCTGTCACCGACGAAGAAGCGCGTAAAAGCACGGCCAAGGAGCTGGGGGAACGGCTGCACAGCGGCAACGGCGGACTTTCCTCGGAAGAAGCCGCGCGGCGCCTCGCGGCTGAGGGGCCGAACGCGCTGCCCGAGCAGCGGGTGTCGCTGTGGCTGCGCTTTCTCCGCTACTTCTGGGGACCCATCCCGTGGATGATCGAAGTCGCGGCGGTAC
>JBAUSV010000123.1:0-5911 GCA_049581885.1 Gammaproteobacteria bacterium
CGTTGCCGCCGGCCTCGTGGATCATGCGGATCTCGGCGGTGACGTCGGAGACCATGGGATGCAAGTCTTCGGCGTAGCCGAGATAGCGCTCCAGAGTCTCTTGGAAATCAACAACTTGGGATTTAAAGTAATTCTTGAGTATGAAGTTGTGGTAGTCCAGCACTTCGCCCAGCTTGGCGGCGAAGCGCTCGCGGCGGAAGATGTCCCCTACCCGGACGGCACGGCGCGCGATCTTGTCCTCGTAGGCGGGGCCGATGCCGCGCCCGGTGGTGCCGATGGCGGCGGCGCCCTTGGCCTTCTCGCGGGCTCTGTCCAGCGCGACGTGCGAGGGCAGGATCAGCGGACAGGCCGGGCTGATGGCGAGGCGTTCGCGGGCCGGCACGCCTTCCATCTCCAGCAGGTCGAGTTCCTCGAACAGCGCGGTTGGGTCGATCACCACGCCGTTGCCGATGAGGCAGCGCACGCCGTGGCGCAGCACGCCCGAGGGCACCAGGTGCAGCACGGTCTTCTTCTCGCCGACCACGATGGTGTGCCCGGCGTTGTGCCCGCCCTGGAAACGGACCACGGCGCTGGCGCGCTCGGTGAGCAGGTCGACCAGCTTGCCCTTGCCCTCGTCACCCCATTGGATCCCTACAACCACCACGTTCTTGCTCATAACCACCCCGAATAGCGAACCATGTACAAAATAGCGACTCCACTCACGATAGCCGCCAAGCCCATCAGGCGCAGGCCTGAATCCCCCACTTGCAGCAACTGCGCCAGGCCCTGGCGGAAGCGGCGCGGGCTGAGAAACGGCACGATACCTTCCAGGAAGACGGCGATGCCGATAGCAACGAGCAGTATATGCATTGGCGCCTAGAACTGTGGATCCGTACCGGGTTTGGTGCCCAGCAGGTTGAACCACGGGCTGTCGGTGGAAATGATGAACAGCCGGGTGTGCGTGCCGAGCGACGCCTGCTCGTTCAGCAGCGTCTGGTAAAAACGGAAGAACGTGGGCGCGGATTGGGACGCCTTGGCGTAGATGCCAGCCACTTGCGCCTCGCCCTCGCCCTTGAGCGAGGCGGCCTGCTGATTGGCCGCCGCGAGGATGGCTGCGGCCCGGGCCCGGGTGGCGGCCAGTTTTTTCGCCGCAGCGGTTTGCGTTTTGGCCTGCTCCGCCTGCCGGATCGCGCTGTCGGCCTGCAACATGGATTCGACCACCTGTTTTTGAGCCGATTTGGATAACGTGGTGTCGGTGATGTTCGCGGACAGGATGTCGATGCCGAGCTTCGCTGCCACCGGCTTGAGCGCCGCCGTGAGGGCTGCGTTCACCGACGCCGGCGGTACGGCAAACACGGCATGACTCGGGGGGTTCGCCAGCAGTTTGTGCAACGCCGCTGCCACTGCATCATCCACCTTGCCTTCCGCGACCTCGCCCTTGCCCTGCGTCGCCTCGTAGTAGGTTCGCGCCTGATTCAACCGCCACACGATGGCGTACCTGGCACTCCCTCGTTCATTCGGCTTGCGCGTGTCGGCATTGAACGTGCCGCTGGAGACCTGGATCCGCGAATCCATGGTGGCCAATTCGGCGCTCACGGGCTTCCAGTGCAGACCGGGTTCGCGGGTGCTCGCCGTGACCTGCCCGTGCTGGATTTCCACGGCCACTTGGCCGGGTTCGACACTGTAGAGCGAGGATTCGATCAGGAAAATACCGACGACCGCGATCACCACGCCAATGAACAGACCCGTGAGCAGCTTGTTGTTCATGGCGTTGTCCCCAAGGCCCCTGCCGGACTTTTGGCAGTCGCCGCCGGTGCGGGACGCATACGGGTTTTAGCAGCGGGCGCGGGCTTTGCCGTCACAGCCGAGGGCGGCAAGGTGACGGCATGCACCGAACCGGAGACCACCACTTTCGGCGCCGCCGTCAGAGCCGCGCGCAATGCGTCGTTCCTGAGCATGGTTTCGGTGACTTTGGGCGCCTTTTTCCAGGCCGGCACCAGGGCCAGGAAGCGGGCCACATCGGCATGGGCCTGGGCAACCTGGCGTTCGGATTCCGCCCTGGCTTGTATCACAACGTGCCTGGCCCGGGTCTGCGCCTTGAGGATGACGGCTTCTGCCGCCTGTTGCGCGCTCGCCGCCGCGGCGGCCGTCTGCTTTTTCTGCTGCTCGGCCTGATCGCGGGCATCGCTGACGGCCTGCGGGGGATTCAGACGACCGAGACTCGCCGCGTCGATACCGATGCCGGCATTGACACCGGCAAGCTGACGCGACACCGCTTGCGCCAGGGTCGCCGCCGCCGGCGCCTGACTCGTTTTCTCCAGGGCTTGCAGTGTATGCGTGCGCGCCGTATCGAACAGCACGGCATCCGCCCCGGCACCGAGCACGCTGGTGGGTTCCGTGGTGGCGTAAAGATACTGGTAGGGATCAGTGATGTGGTACTTGACGGTGAGTGACGCCGTCACCCATTGGCCGTCGCGGGTCAGCACGGTGGCCTGGCGCGTTATCGAGCGGCTTTCCTTGACGTTGACGTTTTGCACGGTGTCGACAGGCCACGGCCAACGCCAGTGCACGCCGGGGCCGACCGTAGCGGCATGGGTGCCCAGGCGCAGTACCACGGCGCGTTGACCGTCGGAGACTTCATAGACGCCGGAAAGAGCCCACACGAGAACAAGGACAAACACGGCGAACCACCACAGGCGCGGACGCAGGGGGTGCGGATCCTTGCCATCGCCGGGGCCGAAGCGCTCGTTCAGACGGCGCTTGATCCGGGCGAAAAATTCATCCAGATCGCTCTGACCGCCCCACGGGTCGCGATCCTTGCCGGGTTCATTCCAGCCCATGCGGGTTCCTCGAACGGTGAATCAAGCGTGACAACGCCGCCAGCCGTGCAGTTTAACAGGACGGGAGCATTGAGAATCCGCCCTCAACGTCCCTTTCCTCGCTTCGCGAGCGAGAGGGAGAGCCTGAAGGAATGCCCTCCCCTTTGACGCCGTCAGTCGGGATGGGCACGTTGGAGCGGCATTCTTGCCTACGCGGGTTCACGAAGTGGCAGGAATGACGGGCTGGTGTTCTTTTACCAGGCGCGACAGTGTGAGCGAAGGCAGTTGCACGAGCAGGCTCCAGCCGCCCGCCTCGCTCGGCGTTTCGCTCACTACGGCATCGAGTTCGAACAACCGTGCCCGCAAGCGGCCGGATTCCGGCCCGAGTTCCAGACGCTGCGGCTCGGACGGCACGCCCAGTACCTGTGCCAGCGCACCGATCAATTCCGGCACCCCGTCACCCGTGCGGGCGGAGAGATATACGCGCGGCGCGGCGTCTTCGCGTTGCACCCGACCGGACGGCGCGCTCAATAAATCCGCCTTGTTGAACACTTCGATCTGGGGGATATCGCCGGCGCCGATTTCTTCCAGCACCTGGTTGACGACGGCGATCTGGTGGTCGCGTTCCGGGTTGGCGGCGTCGATCACGTGGATCAGCACGTCGGCCTCACGCACTTCACTGAGCGTGGCCTTGAAGGCCTCCACGAGTTCGTGCGGAAGATGGCTGACGAAACCCACGGTATCGGCAACCACCACGCTGCCGATGCCGGCCACGGGCACCCGCCTGAGCAGCGGGTCGAGCGTGGCGAAGAGTTGGTCGGCGGCATACGCATGGCTTGTACTCAGCCGGTTGAACAGACTGGTCTTGCCGGCGTTGGTGTAGCCCACGAGCGCCGCTACCGACGTATCGTTGCGGCGCCGCCGGCGCCGGCTCTGGGCGCGTTGCACGCCGACCTTTTCCAGCCGTTGCGAAATCTGCTCGATGCGTTGGCCGATCAGTCGGCGGTCGGTTTCGAGCTGGGTTTCGCCCGGTCCGCGCAGGCCGATGCCGCCCTTCTGGCGTTCCAGGTGAGTCCAGCCGCGGACCAGCCGTGTGGCCAGGTGACGCAACTGGGCGCGTTCCACTTCGAGGCGGCCCTCGAAGGAACTGGCGCGTTGGGCAAAGATGTCGAGAATGAGTTCGGTACGGTCGAGCACGCGCACCTTGATGGCACGTTCGAGGTTGCGTTCCTGCGCCGGGCTGAGCTGTTCGTCCACCAGCACCAGCGTGGCGCAGGTGTCCGCGACCACTTCGGCGAGTGCGTCCACCTTGCCCTGGTGCAGGAAAAACCGCGGGTGCGGATCGCTCGAACGCGGATTGGTGATGCACGCCACCACTTCGACACCGGCGGCCACGGCCAGGGCGTCGAATTCGGCATGCGCGGAAGCGAGACGCGGCCCGGCCGCGCCTCGCATCACGATGACTGTGCGTTCGGCGATGGAGTTCAAACCCTCATCGGCAAGGCATCATTCCTCGGCGGTTTCCTCGACCGCTTCGGGAGCGCTGTCATGCGCTTCGTCATGCACTTCGCCATGCTCGAAGTCCTGTGCTTCGCCCTCTTCGTCGCCGTAACGCGGCATCTGGATGCGACGTGCCGGCTGAACAGTTGAAACCGCGTGCTTGTAGACCATCTGGCTGGTTGCATTCTTGAGCACAATCACGAACTGATCAAAGGCTTCGATCTGCCCGGTGAGCTTGATGCCGTTGACCAGGTACACATTCACCGGTACGCGATCCTTGCGCAGCAGGTTGAGAAATGGGTCCTGGAGGTTATGCGTCTTGGCCATTGTCGTTGTCTCCTTTCGTTGTAGTTTAGGGGCGCGATACATTTCGCTTTTGGCCGTTTATATTAGCACGGTCAAGCCCCGCAAATGCGTGATCGAACCTTGTCCTTATGGCCGCAAAAGCCGCTTCTGCCGCGGTTTCACCAACCGGCACACGAAAAATACCGGACTCGCCTCGCAGCCACGTCATCTGACGCTTTGCATAGCGTCGCGTGGCTACCACCGCACGCCGTTCAGCCTCGGTCAGATCGCAGGCGCCGTCGAGGTAATGCCACAGTTGGCGATACCCGACGGCACGCACAGCCGGACAGGATTCGTCGAGATCTCCTCGTTCACGCAAGGCTTCGACCTCGCGCAACAGGCCTTGTTCCAGCATGCGTGAAAAACGTTTCGCCAACCTTTCGCCCAGGGCCGTTCTGTCCTCTGGCCACAAGGCGATTTTCATGAAATCGAAAGCGGCACCCCTGCCACTTTCGGTATGCAGCCGGCTCGGTGCCTCGCCGGTCAGGCGCGCCAGTTCCAGCGCCCGTTCCAGGCGCTGCGTATCGCTCGGCGCAATGCGTTCCGCCGTAGGCGGATCAATGCGTGCCAACTCTTCATGCAATGCTGGCCAGCCACGGGTCTCGGCTTCGGCCTGCAGTTCGGCCCGGAGCTTTTGATCGGCGCCCGGCATCGGCGACAGGCCGTGCACCAGCGCGCGGAAGTAGAGAAACGTGCCGCCGACCAGGATCGGCAGCTTTTTGCGTGCGGTTATGGCTGCGATGGCGGCCGTGGCATCGGTGACAAAGCGCGCGGCGTTGTAGCGTTCGGCCGGGTCGCAAATATCGATGAGGTGATGCGGGATGCGTGCGCGTATTTCACGTGAGGGTTTGTCGGTGCCGATGTCCATGCCACGGTAAATCATGGCCGAATCGACGCTCACGATTTCGGCCGGCAGGCGTTCGGCCAGTTCCAGTGCCAGTGCGCTCTTGCCACTGCCGGTCGGCCCCATGATGCAGAGTACCGGCGGGTGTTCGGCGTTCGCTTTACTGTCCACGACGGAACAGCCGGTCGAGATCGGCAATGCTCAGACGAATCCAGGTCGGGCGACCGTGGTTGCACTGGTCGGCCCGCGGCGTGGTTTCCATGCGACGCAGCAAGGCGTCCATTTCCGGCACGCTGAGACGGCGCCCGGAACGCACGGCGGCACGGCACGCCACATCGGCCAGCACGCGATCGGCCGCCGCGGCCACAAAGGTTTCCCCCGCCGCCTCGCTGTCGAGTGCTTCGACCAGTTCGCGAATCAGCGC
>JBAUSV010000124.1:0-2115 GCA_049581885.1 Gammaproteobacteria bacterium
ATTCTGCTGCTGTCCATTGTGATGGTGATTGCCTTGTACTTCTTGTTCAGGTTCCTGAGACCGGAGAGGCTGGTGGATCCGGAGGCCTTTTTCTCCGTTGTAGAGTATATGGGCGCCTTGAAGGCACCTGATTCCCCCTATCTGCCCACACGATGGATCGGCGAAACCCTCTGGGGAAGTCTGCGACCATCGCCGGGCCGCGGCCATCTTTTTAACGTGCTGCTCACCTGGACCACGGCCCTGGCGCTCCTGGTGATCAATACCTGGGTGGCGAATGTGGTCTATTTTTCCGGTTTTTCAAAGTCAAGAGAAGCCAAAAAAAGACGTTCGGGAGGGAAAAGGGTTCTCGCCTTTGCGGCCGAGGCGTGCGCAAAACCGTTCGGAACAGAACTTGGAGCCATTATATCCAAGGATATCAAGGTCTTTTTCAGGGACAACACCCAATGGACACAGCTTCTGCTGTTGGGCGCTCTTGTGGTGGTATATGTGTTCAATTTCAGTGTGCTTCCTCTTCAAAAAAGCCCGATTCCCCTTGATTTCCTTCAGAACGAACTCGCTTTCCTGAATCTGGGGCTGGCCGGGTTCGTCCTCTCCGCGGTTTGCGCCCGGTTCGTGTTCACCGCCGTGAGCGCGGAGGGAGAGGCCTACTGGATCATCCGCACCTCTCCCCTGAACCTGAAGCGTTACCTGTGGGGGAAATACCTCCTTTTCCTTCCGCCCATGCTCCTTCTTGGGGAGGCGCTGGTTCTATTGACCAACCATTATCTCAATGTCACCTCCTTTATGATGGCTTTGTCCGGCGTCACCATGTTTTTTTTGACATTCAGCATCGTTTCCATGGCCATGGGTTTCGGCGCCCTTTACCCCAGGTTCAAACATGAAAACATTGCACAGGTATCCATGGGCTTCGGTGGCCTGTCCTATATGATTGTAAGTTCGCTCGTTACGGCGATGGTGATACTCATCGAGGCCTGGCCGGTTTACACGATCTTCATGGCGCACAAGAGAGGAACGGAGATCTCCGCCGGTCAATGGATCTTTATTATCGCATCCTTTGCTGCGGTTGCGGCCATCCTGTTGGCGGCTCTGTTCAAACCAATGAAAAAGGGGCTTGAGGCCCTTGAAAGATATGAAAGGTGATGGCTTTGCAAATGGATTTCAGTCTCTGCAAAAAACTCATGGAAAATATTTCCAAAGTGGTTGTGGGCAAACGGGTTGCCATTGAATTGCTTCTGGTTGCCCTCTTTGGCGATGGTCATGTGCTGATAGAAGATGTGCCTGGTGTGGGCAAGACCTTGTTGGCCAAATCGTTGGCCAAAAGCATCGGCGGTACCTTTAAGCGGGTACAGTTCACGCCCGATCTGCTCCCCGCGGATATCACCGGATTCAACGTATATAATCAGCGGACGGGACAGTTTGATTTTAAATCCGGACCGGTCATGACAAATATACTGTTGGCGGATGAAATCAATCGCACCATTCCAAGAACGCAAGCCAGCCTGCTGGAGAGTATGGAAGAACGACAAGTGACCGTTGACGGGGAAACACAAAGGCTGCCTCATCCTTTTTTTGTCATGGCCACGCAGAATCCCATTGAACTGGAAGGAACGTTTCCCTTGCCCGAGGCGCAATTGGACCGCTTTTTGCTGAAAATAAACCTTGGATATCCCAACAATGATGAAGAGATCGCCATACTGGAACAGTTTCAGGAGACTGATCCCCTGCTCAGCCTCCATAAGGTGGCGGATCCTTCCGAGATTGCGGAACTGCAGGACAGGCGAAAACAGATCCGCCTCTCGTTTCCCATAAAGAAGTACATTGCCGACATTGTGGAGGCGACCCGAAACAACCGTTCCCTGCGGTTCGGGGCCAGTCCGAGGGGGTCACTGGGCCTGATGCGTGCGGCACAGGCATTGTCCGCCATACGGGGCCGCGACTATGTCCTTCCCGATGATATCAAATACCTTGTCCTCTCCGTTCTTTCTCACAGGGTGATTTTAAAGGAACAGGAACGTCTGAGAGGGGAAACGCCGGAGGCAGTTATCCGGAAGATTATGGAAAGCATACCGGTGCCCGTCCATGAAGAGTAAAGGTGACAACCCTCCCATAAACGAC
>JBAUSV010000125.1:0-23148 GCA_049581885.1 Gammaproteobacteria bacterium
GTTACACGCAGGCGGCCGCGTTGCCGGACAAGCTGCCGCCGCCGATTCTCGCCGCGCTGCGAGAGGATGTCGCATCCGGAAGCATCGTCGTCGCGCCGGCGGCGCTCGTCGCCGTGAATGGAGTCCAGGCCTACGGCTGGTGGAGCTTCACCGACGGCACGCCGTACGCGCTCGGGAAAATGGATCTCGGCGGCGGTCAGGCCATGATGGAAACCGCAAAAATAGACAAGGAAATTTTCGACAAGACCATGCCCTTCATCAAATTCTACGGGAATTGCCTGAAATGCTACATGGGTGCCGTGGCCGGTGCACTGGCCGGGGGCGGGCCGGCGCCCGTAAAACCAACAGGCGCGCAGAAACTGCTGCCCGGCAACCAGAAGCAGTTTGTCGGTTGCATGATCGGTGCTATCTGCACTTTCAAGGGTGATCTGATCTCTCAACTTCTAGGAGATATGGCCTCCGCCCCCGAAAAGGCTTTTGATCTGGAAGAAATCCAGACTCTGGATCAAGCCGTGACCAAGCTTGCCATGAAACTGTACGAAAAAGATGCGGGTATGGCTGTCGATGCGGGGGCGGGTGACGCCCAAAAGGCATGCCAGGCCAGCATGAATCAGGCGATGAAGTAATTCCGGAGTTCGACATGAAGCACACACATTTGGTTGTTGCCGTCGCGGCTCTTCTGCTTGCGGGGACTACTCCGCTCGAAGCGGCGCCGCTAGAGGCCGGAGATCACGCGATACACGCGGCGGCACACAACCACGCGGCGGAACTCGACGTCGAAGGCTTCGAAATCGTATCGAACTTCGAGGGAACCGCGGCTCCGCCGGGGCGCGGTTACGTCGTACTTAAGGTGCGCTGGAAAAACATCCTCGCGCCGGTTATGGTCAGCGATGCGGATCTTCATCCCGACGCCACCATGGGCGTGGGGGGGCTCGGCTCCGGCGCGGCGGCTTCGAAGAAGGCCGACACGGCGAAGATGCATACCGTGTATGAGCCGTATCTCATCCCGGATATCGCCATGCAGTTGCAGTTGCTGGCCAACGGCGAGTCGGGCGCGAAACTCGTCAACGGAAACTTCAAGGCGAAAGACCTCCTGTCGGCAAGCTCACAGCAGGTGGCGCATGGTACGGATGTCGCGGGACGCTACGTGTTTGAGACGGCGGCTCCGGTTGCGAGTCTCACGCTCGCCTATTTCGACAAGACCTACGGCGACATACGCATTCCGCTCGCCGGCGTTGCGCCCGAGACGAACGTACACCTCGTCGCCGGTCCCGCGACTTCCGGTGCCTTGACCTTGAGTGTGGCTTCGATCGAGGAAGTGGCGGCGATCGGCGAGAAGCAGGCGCCCGCGGGTACCCGCTTCGTCGTTGTCAATCTGCTCGGACAGGGAGCCGCGAGCGTCGGCGACAACTACCTGAAAGTAAAGCCCGAGAACATCTCACGCCTGATGGAGAATGCGGGCTATCTTTATGCACCGACGCCGATCGAGACGCTGGATGGCGCCTGGAGCGGCGTGGTTACCTTCGTACCCGGCACGCCGCAACGCGGCAAGCTCGCTTTCGAGGTTCCGGCGCAACACGGCCCGCTCACGCTTTCCGTCATGGTGCCGGGTGAAAAAGCGCCGATGCGTCTGGCGCTTTCGCCCGCATCGGCTCCTGCGAAACCGCCGGCGCCGGTGGTCACGATTGCGGACGGCGATACCGGCAGCTTCCATGTTTACGGCGTGCATCGCGCTCAATCGTTTGGCGCGGCCAAGGCGAACACGGGCGAGGAGTTCGTCATCCTCGACGTCGGCATTGCCAATCACAGTGGTAGCGGCATGGACTTCCAGACCGAGGAGCAGATCCTGCTCCTGAACGGCGGTACGACGATCGCAGCCACCGGCGACGATCTTGCGGCGACGCCACGCGGGCTCGTCGAGGATGGCGTCATTCCCGCCCACACTCTGGGTCGCTTCGAGATTCCGTTCCGGGTTCCCGCCGGGGCGGTGAACCTGACTGTCTATTACCGGGGATTCGAAAATGAACAGAAAGCACCGCTGCCGCTTCTTCATTAAGCGTGCGCCACGCAACGTTTGCGCCGGCGGTCTGCGTCCTTGCCGCGTTATCAGCGCTGTCGTTTGCGGCGACTGCCCAGACTACGGGCGCCGCGTCGAGTTGGAGAAATCCGGCTGTGGCTGGTAATGCTTCCGGCACCGGTCGGGAAGCGGGCACTGCAGGTCAGGAGACGATCAGACGTGCCATGCCTTTTATCCCGTTATTTTTGATGCTGAGAACAGGAGAAATGTCATGAACATCCAGACTTTGAAGATTTTACGATTCCTGAGCCTTGCCGTGGCCGGTCTGGTGCTTGCCTGTGCGATGTCCAGCGCCTCCGCTGCCGGTGCCCCGGGTCAGAATACGGACGAGCAGGCGGCCAACAGCTTCCGTTTGAACGACAAGGTCATCACAGAGTACACCGCCGTACTCAAGAACCTCATTGCATTCCGGAAGCAGTACCCTGAAGTGGCCAAGCAGATGGATAAGGATGGCGCTGACAACCAAACGATCGCGCAGGCTACCGCCATGATTGACAAATATCCGCAGGCTCGTGACGCCATAACCCGCACCGGGATGAGCGTCACCGACTACATAACGTGCAGCTTTGCAGTGGTACTAACCGGCACGCGCGCCATGACGATCAGTCAGGGCGCCTCCGCCTCGTCGGTACCGAGCGGAGTCGCGACCGACAACCTCCGTTACTACATGGCGAACAAGGCCAAGTTTGATGCATTGAGCAAGCTGATGGCCCAGATGAGTTCCGACTCCGATTAAGGAAGCTCCGAAATGGGATCCTGTTGAGAGGCTCATTCCTGTTCGAAGCGGGCGATTTCGTCGAGCGTGGCCTGCGCTCGGCGGATGCTGCCGCCGGCCGCGCTTTCGTCGAGCACCCGCGCCAGTCGTGCGCGCTGCGGTTGATGCGACCAGCGATGGAACCACCAGGTCGCGAGCAGCCCGCCTGCGCCGCCGGCCAGACCGATGTAGACAAAAAGCGGGGCCGTGTGGAACAGATTGGCTCCGCTACCAGCGCCGGCGAGGACAATCATCAGAGGTACGTACAAGAACCACCACGGCAAGCCGACGACCAATGCACCGCCGACTGCATAGGTTCGCCGCAGCCGCAGCAACTGGCGCTGGATGATCAGCACAGGTGCGGAATAATCGATATGCGCAATCTGTGTCTGCATCACCGCACCGAACACGATCAGCCCAAGGCAGTAGAGATGCATCACCAGTCCGGCCACGAGCAGTCCGGGCTCATGCAGGTGCGCGATCCAGAACGGTGCGAACAGCAGAGAGCCGCCTATGCCGATCAGCATCTGGATGGCCTGCCCCCATTTCAGCGGACGCAGTCCGCGGCGGAGTGTGTTCAGGCGGGTATCGCGGAACAGTTGCAGGTTCAGTGCGTGTTGCTGGCCCAGCCGGCGGTCCAGCGATTGCCAAGCGGATTTGAAGTCGTCGAGTTCCATGTTCATGCTCCGGTTGGTTGCTTGGTCATCTGGCCGCGAAGTGTCTGTTTGATGCGGCCGAGTTTGGTTGCCACGTTGGTCTCGCTGATGCCGAGAATCTCGGCGATTTCGGCGTAGCTACGATCTTCCAGGTACAACAGAATCAAGGCACGGTTGAGTGCATCGAGTTTGTCGATGAAGGCATAAAGTGCATGCAGGCGTTCGTCCGGTTCGCTGTTCAGCTCGCCGCCGATGCTCTCCAGATGATGTTCTTCCAGTGGTTCGAAACAATCTGAACCGGTCCGATGCGTGCGCCGTAGCTGCGAAATCGCAACGTTCAGCGCGACACGGTACATCCAGGTAGAGAACTTCCCGCACGCTTCGTCATAGCGGGCAAACGAACGCCACAACTGGACGCAAATCTCTTGCTCCAGGTCACGGCGATCTTCGGTGCCGCGGGCGTAGATCGCCGCTACCTTGAACACGATTTTACGGTGCTCGTGCAGCTGGGTTGTGAAATGTTGTTGGTGTTGCCTGCCTGTCATGTCCGCGGTTGTTCCGTGTCATACAGCCTATTATTCGCAGCGACGCGAGAAAAATCACACCGACTTGGCGCGTGTGCGTTTCCCGGTCAATCGGATGGGTGACTGTGCTCGTCGTGAAGATGGCTGGACAGGCGGGCGTAGTCGGCGGGCGCGAGGGTGTCGGGCCGAGCACCCGGATCGAGACCGGCGGCTTCGATGGTAGCGGCCTCGGCGAGGGCGCGCAGGGCGTTGCGCAGCGTTTTGCGGCGTGCGCCGAAGCCGGCACGCACGAGGTTCGCGAAAACGGTCCAGTCGCCGGGATCGAACGGGGGTTCGGCATGGGGCACCAGGCGCACCACGGCCGATTCGACCTTGGGGGGCGGGTTGAAGGCGCCGGCCCCGACGGCAAAGAGCTTCTCGACCCGACAGCGGGCGGCGAGCATGACGGTAAGGCGCCCGTAAGTGCGGGTGCCGGGGTTAGCCGCCATGCGCTCGACCACTTCGCGCTGCAGCATCAGTGTTAGGTCGCGGATATGGGGTGCGGATTCGAGGAAACGGAACAGCAGCGGCGAGGAAATGTTGTAGGGCAGGTTGCCGACGATGCGGATGAGGCCGTCGTCGGCAAGAGCGGCATAGTCCACCTTGAGCGCATCCAGCTGGCGCACGTCTGTGCCGGCGAGTTCAGGGTGGCCGGCGAGTTCAGCCGCCAAGTGACGGTCGAGTTCGATCACCGTAAGGCGGGCCCCGCTCGCGGCGAGTCCGGCCGTGAGTGCGCCCCGCCCCGGCCCGATTTCGACGATGTGTTCTCCGGGACGAGGATCGAGTGCGTCGAGGATGCGACCGATAACCGTCGGGTCGTGCAGGAAGTGCTGGCCGAGCCGCTTGTTGGCGGGCGCGCCGCCTTTCAGCACGGCATTGCTCGCTGGGCTGCGATATCGGCGGCCAGCGTGAGGGCGGCTTCCAGGCTGCCGGAATCGATCTGCCCGCTGCCGGCGCGGTCGAGGGCGGTGCCGTGGTCGACCGAGGTACGAACGATGGGCAGACCCAGCGTGACGTTGACGGCATGGCCGAAGCCGGCGTGCTTGAGTACAGGCAGTCCCTGGTCGTGGTACATCGCCAGTACCGCATCGGCCCGAGCGAGATGCGCGGGTATGAAGGCGGTATCGGCGGGCAAAGGCCCTTCGAGCCGGTAGCCTTCGTCCCGCAGCCGCTCGAGTACGGGGCCGATGACGGTCCGCTCTTCGATGCCCAGGTGCCCGCCTTCCCCGGCATGCGGATTGAGGCCGAAGACGAGGACGCGCGACCGGGGCAGTCCGAAGTCCCGTTGCAAGCCCTGGACAAGCAGGCGCAGGGTCTGCTCTAGCCGTTCGCCGGTGACCGCATCAGGCACGGCACGCAATGGGAGGTGGGTGGTCACCAGCGCCACGCGCAGATCGCCCGCCACCAGCAGCATGACCGGGAGCGGCGCACCGGTATGCTGCGCGAGCCATTCGGTGTGGCCTGTGAAAACGATGCCGGCGTCGTTGATGATGCCCTTGTGGAGGGGTGCGGTGACCAGCGCCACGGCCGTACCGTCCAGGCAGGCGTTTGTGGCGGCATCGAGGGCATCGAGCACATTGCGGGCATTGGTCGGATCGAGTTGGCCTGCGATGGCGGGGGTGGCCAGGGGAACGGGTACGACGCGAAGCGTTCCCGCGCTAGAAGGCGTGGGGGGCGCGCCGGGTCGGCAGGTTTCCAGCGTGAGCGGCAGCCCCAGTTTTTCCGCGCGGCTGCGCAGCAGTTCGGGATCGGCATAGGCAACCAGTTCGTAGTCGCGTGCGCGCTGAGAGGCGAGCACCGTCAGATCGGGACCGATCCCGGCGGGTTCGCCGACCGAAAGCGCGATGCGTCGGGTCACTGGCCCGGGCTGTCGCTCCCGCTGCCGGCATCGGCCGGGTCGAGAATGCTTATATAGGCCTGGTCGCGCAGGCTGCGCTTGAATTGTGCCATCTGATCCTGCAGTTTGCGCTGGAATAGCGCTTGATAGGCTTGATGACGACGCTTTTCCTTGCTTTGGTCTGTTTGGCGCTTGCCGATGACCTCGATCAGGTGCCAGCCGTAATCGCTTTCCACTGGCTGGCTCACGACGCCGGGTTTGAGATCGGGTACTACCTCGGTGAAGCTGTGAGGCAAGGAATTCAAACTTTGCCAGTCGAGATCGCCGCCATTGCCCGCCGAATTAGGATCGTCCGAATACTGGGCGGCAGCCGCGTCGAATGTGATTTTTCCACTGTCGATTTCCTTGCGCAGTTTTTCAGCCAATGCCTTGCATTGCTCAAGGTTGCGCACCGGATTGGGCTTGAGCAGGATATGTTTGAGGTGGTATTCCGTTGATACCGATTTGTTCTTCGGCGCTCGTTCGTTGATGAGTTTTACGATGTGATATCCGCCGGGGCCGGCAATCGGATCCGACAGTTGGCCCACTTTGAGTTGGGGTACTGAATCGGCAAACAGGGTCGGCAGTTCGGCCCCGGACATCCAGCCTAGATCCCCTCCCTTGAGCGCTTGCGGTCCTGCAGACTGAGCGGCCGCAGTAGCGGCAAAGTTGGCGCCGCTCTTCAGTTTGTTTACGATCTGTTTGGCCTTTGCCAGCGTTTCACGGGCCTGTTCAGGCGTGGGATTCGACGGAAATGCAATCAGGATTTGGGCCAAGTGATACTGTGTCTTGGCGTTCTGATTACCGCTCTGACTTTTCAGGTAATTGTCGATTTCCGCCGGACTTACGGAGACGTTGGCCGCCACGGCCTGTTGTTCCAGTTGGTGGATGATGAGTTCATCGTGAATCGTGCGTCGAAATTCGCTGTAGCTCCGGCCTTGGGCGGCGAGCGCCTGTGGTAGCTGCGCCAGCGTGATGTTGTTGCGAGAGGCGATCGTTGACAAGGTGCGGTTGACATCGTCGTCGGTTACTTGAATACCCTGGGTTTTGGCCGCCTGTAGCTCAAGCTTTTGCATGATGAGGTGTTCCAGCACCTGATGACGTAACTCGGCCGGTGCCGGTGCCGGAGTGCCCTGGGACTGGAGTTGCTTGCGTACCTGTGCCAGCTCATTATTCAGGCTGCTTTGCAGGATGGGGGCGTCATTGGCTATAGCCACCACCTGGTCGAGCGGCGTGCCGGGCAGATTGGCGGTGGCGCTTGGCGCTGCCGACGCCGCAGCAGGAGCGGTCGTGTCGGCAGGCGGCGACATAGCGGCGAAAACCGTGGTGGAGCCAGCGAACAGGGCCAGCGCTAGTGTGGTTCTAATAGGAAGTTTGGCCATAGCCGTAAATATCGTCATGAAGGAAGTCGCTCAACCGGTTACCGAGACTGCCCAGTCCCTTGAGCTGCAATTCAAGGTAGAGGGCGGAATTACCCTGACCGTTCAGGGTCACGAAACGACGCTCGACGATGCGAAATCGCCAGCAGCAGCTGTCATATTGTAGGCCCAGCATGTTCTCAATGGTTTGATGGTCCTGAATTGAATAGTTCCATCGGCCCACGACGCTCCAGTGGTGGGTCACGGGCCAAGCAAATGAAATATCGCTTTGATCCAACTCGCCATGCCGGTACAGGTAGCCTACATTTAAAACCTGGAATGGTCCAGGTTGGTACTGGAGCGAAATATACCCCTGATCGAAATCGTGGGTATAGGGATTGTAGTCGCCAACCACCTGGGTGCTCAAATTGTGCCCCAGGTTGGTGGTGATCTCACCTACGACGTCGGAGCGGGCCTGCGTTTGCGCTGCCTCTCCGGGCAGGGTCACGTTGCGGTTGCTGAAATAAAAGGCCTGACCAATGCCGGCGGTAAAAAGTTGCTGACCGGTGGTGTTATTCAGAAAACGAGAGGTAAGCCCGAGCGATAGCTGATTAGCATCACCCAACCGATCAAGCCCCGTGAAGCGGTTGTTCGAAAAAAGTTGCTGCATGCTGAGCGGTGGTAGATAGGTGTCGAAAATGGGAATGTTGCTCTGATTCCGATAGGGTACATACAGGTAATAAGCGCGAGGTTCCAGGGTTTGGGTGAGCCAGTCGTTTCGCCCCCAATAGCGCGCGAAGGTGAATCCAGTGTCGAGCGAAAAAATGGGCGTGGCACGGTTTATCATCCGTGACGGCACGCCATTGAAGGCGTTCAGGTCATAACGGGCTACATCGAAGGCCAGTTTTGGTGTCGTGTACCAGCTCGCGCTGCCGTAAGTGGCTTGCAGATAGGGGCGCACATCGGCGCGCAAGCCGTCTTGTCGCTGGGTGGCTTCAAAGCGGGTGATGTTGCCGGTGACCCCCGGCGTGAGACCCGTATGATAGTCGGGCCAGGCAAAGTCGAAGCCGAACTCGGGCAGTTTGCGGTAGGGTGTGATAATCGCTGGGTTCAGCGAGGCGTCACTTTCGATCCCGATAAAGGCCGATCCGCTCGGCACCTGATAGGTGGCAGTGACTTGGCGGGTCTGATAAGTCTGGGCGACCTGACGTAAAGAAGTGCCGAAGTCGGAGAGATAATTGTTGTCGGAGATGTATTCCACGGCAGTATTGATGCGCCAGTGAGAGAATAGTTGTGTGGTATCGTCAAAATTGACGAGACCGCGTGCGCTGTTATCGATTCGGTCGTGAGGCAGGTATTCGATGTGGAATTCGCCCTGGGTTCCGGGCAGCATCCAGCGCGTGGTATCGATTCCCATCACGCCGCGTTCGCTGAGAAAACGCGGCGTGAATGTCGTGTCGAAATTGGGTGCAATGTTCCAGTAATAAGGCACTTCCAGGTCGAGTCCGCTGCTCGACGAACGGGCGATGCTGGGTGCCAGAAAGCCCGATTTGCGCGCACCCGTGAGCGGAAACGACAGGTAGGGAACCCAAAGGAAGGGCACGTGCTCGAAGCTCAGCCAGGCGTTGGTGGCATAGCCGATTTCGGTATCGTGATTAAGCACCACATGGCTCGCGTGCAACTGCCAGGCCGTGTTATTGACCGGGCAGGTGGTATAGGTCAGGTCGTTGAGAAAGGTGCGGTCGGAGGCCTGTGTGATGATACGCCGGGCCGTCCCGCGACCGTGTCTTGTGGGTAAAGCGTAGGTATCGTTCCAGAACGTGCCGCGATCGGTGGTGAAATCGTAGCGCATGCTTTCCCCTTCGATATCCAGAGTGGGGCTCGCATAGATCAGGTGGCCGTGGGCATTGAGAATCTGGGTATGGCGCGAATAGTCAATCAAGTCAGCCCATACGCGCTGATTACCACGGGTGGCAAGCGCGTGACCCTCGAAATGCGCTTTGCCGGCGGCTGTGTCGCTGCCTCGGTCGGCGCGGAAATAGATTTTCCCCGGCGCAGCACGCGGGCCAGTTTGAGGCGGAATGGCAAATACCGGTTTGGCCGGGCACAGGCTGAATTCGTCGGGTTTCACGGCTGGGGCTTGCGCCAGGGCGGTGCCCCAGACGCACATCAAAATCAACGGAATGAGTAATCGGCCCACTGGTATCCTTGTGCTGGCGCGGTAAGATCGCATAATGACAAACCCGATGGCAACCGTGACCATACACGACTCGCGTCTGACAGCGCTCGAATCCTGGCTTTCCCGCGAGCTGGGCGCCGCGCCGCGTTTGGAGCCTGTGTCCTCAGATGCAAGTTTTCGCCGCTATTTTCGCCTGATTAGCCCCGACAGCGCCAGTCTGATCGCGATGGATGCGCCACCGGAGCATGAAGACACGGCGCAATTTCTCGCCGTGGCCAGGCTGATGCGGGGCGCTGACGTGCATGTGCCCGAGGTCAAGGCCGCCACTCCGGACGCCGGGTTTGCCTTGCTGTCGGACTTGGGTACGCAAACTTATCTCGATGCGATCAATGAAGGCGATGCCGATGCGCTGATTACCGATGCGTTGAATGCGTTGGTGCGCTGGCAGAGCGCGACCCGACCCGGCGCGTTACCACCGTATGATGATATCGTGCTGCACCGTGAACTGGCGCTGTTTCCGGACTGGTATGTCGAACGTCACCTGGGTCGCCGGTTTACGCCTGATCAGCGCCGCGTCTGGGAGCGGGTGTGCGCTGCGTTGGTGAGTCAGGCGCAAGCGCAGCCGCAGGTGTATGTGCACCGCGATTTTATTCTGCGCAACCTGATGGTCGCCGATCCGAATCCGGGCGTGATCGATTTTCAGGATGCGCTTGTCGGTCCGATTGCCTATGACGTGCTTACGTTGTTCCGCGATGCTTTCCACCGCTTCGACCCCGATTTCATCGAGCAGGGGATTGCGCACTACCTGGAACTGGCCCGCGCGGCGGGACTGCCCGTGCCGACGGATGACGAGTTCCGCCGCTGGTTTGATCTGATCGGGGTCCAGCGCCACCTCAAGGTGGCCGGCATCTTCGCCCGCCTCGCGCACCGCGACAGCAAGCCGAAATACTTGGCCGAAATTCCGCGCTTCCTTGGCTACCTGCGCGAGACGGCACCGCACTATCCCGAAACCGAAGCACTCATACCACTGCTCGATGCCTTGGAAGACGGCACCTGATGCGCGCAATGATTCTGGCGGCCGGCCGAGGAGAGCGTCTGCGCCCGCAAACAGACACGGTGCCCAAGGCGCTGATCGAGACGCATGGAAAGCCCCTGATCGTGCACGCCATCGAGTGCCTGCGCGCCGCTGGCATCCGCGAACTCGTCGTTAACCTCGCATGGCTGGGCGACCGGATCCGCGAGGCACTCGGCGAAGGAACGGCGTACGGCGTTGCGATCAGATATTCCGACGAAGGCGACCAGGCGTTGGAGACAGCGGGAGGCATCATCAAGGCGTTGCCGCTGCTCGGGAGCGCCCCGTTCTGGGTCGTCAATGCAGACGTGCTCTGCGATTATTCTTTCCCATCCGTGCCGCTCGGCCTCAACGATGTTGCACACCTCGTTCTGGTGGATAATCCGCAGCATAATCCGCGCGGCGATTTTGCACTGACGGCAGACCGCGTGAGTGCAGCCGGAAAAAGCATTTTGACTTACACCGGCATTGGAATGTACCGGCCCGAGTTTTTCGCCGGCGAAAGCGCCGAGCGCCGACCGTTGTTGCCGTTGCTTGAGCGCTGGATCGCCGCGGAGCGCGTAAGCGGCGAACACTACCGCGGTCGCTGGGTCGATGTGGGCACGCCCGAACGACTCGCCGCCGCGCGTCGTAATAGCTGAGACGGAAGTTCGCGTGTACGTACCAAAGCGCTTTCAGGCAACTGGAGACTCGGCGATCCGCGACGTTTTGGCGGCGACGGATTTTGCGCCTCTCGTCTCGGTGCAACAGGGCGCCACACTGATCACGCATCTGCCTGTTCTCTACCGTGACCACGGCGGCGAATATGGCCTGTTCCGCGCGCATTTCGCCCGTGCCAATCCGCACTGGCAGCATCTGCAAGACGATGAAGTGCTGGTGATATGCCAGGGACCGCACGGCTACATCTCCCCCGCCTGGTATCGCGACCGGGAAGTGCCGACTTGGGATTACATCGCGGTGCACGCCTGGTGTGAGGCGCGGCTCATCCACGACCACGAAGAACTCGCGGAGATAGTGCGGGAGCTGATGGACGTTCACGAAACGCTCACGGGAACCGGCCAGCGCTACGACGATTATCCGACTGAATTCGTTCAGCCGCAGCTGAATGCGATCGTCGGCGTGGAATTGACGATCCGCCGCATAGAAGCCGCGTTCAAGCTCAGCCAGAACCGCAGCGCCGAAGATCGTGAATCCGTGTGCGCCCACCTCCGAGCGAGCAAAGATCCGACCCAGGCCGCGCTTGCCGACGCCATAGAGCGCTACGTATTGTCCTAGACGGATTCGACTTTTCGGCGCGTAGCGTTTTCGATGTGTGCCACGAAGTAGCGTAGAAATATGTCGGCGACGGCGTCGAGATCGGCGGGGCCGCCGAGTTCGGAGAGTTGCGTCATCTGCAGGCCGGCGTAACCGCAGGGGTTGATGCGGGTGAACGGTTCCAGATCCATCGCGACGTTGAAGGCGAGACCGTGATAACTGGCGCCGCGGCGGACGCGTAGCCCGATCGAAGCGATTTTTTCCTCTTCCACATACACGCCAGGTGCATCCGGGCGCGCATGCGCCGCGATGTTCCACTCAGCGAGTGCATCGACCGTGGCCTGCTCCAGTGCAGTTACCAGCGCCCGCGGGCCGAGGTGACGGCGGCGCAGATCGAGTAGCGGGTAGACCACGAGCTGCCCGGGGCCATGGTAGGTGACCTGGCCGCCGCGGTCGATGTGCACCACGGGGATATCGCCCGGCGCGAGCACATGTTCGCGCTTGCCGGCGAGGCCAAGCGTGAACACTGGGTCGTGTTCGAGCAGCCAGATTGCATCCGCGGTGTCTGCGTCGCGGGTATCGGTGAAGGCCTGCATTTTCTTCCAGGTCGGCTCGAACGGCACTCGACCAAGACGGCGTACTTCAATCTCGGTGTTCACAGCAGGAAGCGAACGGCCTCGCACTGGCGCAGTTCGGTGTACACGTTGGTCAGTTGTTCGCGGCTGTCGGCCACGAACGTCGCGGTGAGGGCCACGTAGTTGCCGCCGCTGCTCTCGCGCAATTCGAACTCGACCGTGGTGCCTTCGGGCAGGTGCCGGGCGAGCGCCGTGTTGAGTGCGTCGCGTAGGGCGTCGCCGCTATCGCCGACGACTTTCAGCGGCACGCGCTGCGGGTATTCTTCGGCCGGATTCTTTGGCTCGTTCATTCGCCGCACTCGCGCTGTTTGAGTACCTGGAATTCGTCGTACACGCGTTTCCAGACTGGCCCGGCACGGCCACTACCGACTGGTTGGCCGTCGAGGCGTGTCACCGCGAAGGCCTCGCGGGTGGCACTGGCGATCCAGATTTCATCCATGCCGGTGAGTTCGCTTGCCGGGATTTCGCGTTCCTTCAGCGGCAGGTCGAGCGCGTCGAGCACGTCGCCGACCACTTGGCGGGTGATGCTCGGCAGGCGCTCGCGGCTGGCGGGTGGCGTGGCGATCCGGCCGTCCCGAACCACGAATACCGCGCTCGACGAACCCTCGGCAAGGTGGCCGTCGCGCACCAGGATGGCTTCATCGCCGCCCTTCGCTGCCGCTTCTCGGCGCAGCATCACCGCCGCCAGCAGGGCGGTGGACTTGATGTCGCAGCGTAGCCAGCGGATGTCTTCCAGGGTGACGCCGGCCAGACCGCGGCCGAGTTGTTCGTCCGTGGGCGGGGTCAACCGCCAGGCAAACCCGAACACCGTCGGCTCTATCCCGGACGGCGGCAGGAAGTCGCGTCCTTTTCCCGCACCGCGAGTAACCTGCAGGTACACGCCGAGATCGCCGCCACCGTTGGCCGCGATCAGGCCGCTGAGCAGTTCCCGCCAGCGTTCCGCGGGGTAGGGGTTGCCCAGCCCGAGCGCATCCAGGCTGGCCGCCAGCCGCTCCAGGTGAGCATCGAGGCGCAGCGGCTTGCCGCTGTAACAGGGCACGACTTCATAGACCGCGTCAGCGAACAGGAAGCCGCGGTCAAAGGGCGACACGCGGGCCTCCGCGGTCGCGATTAACTCGCCGTCGAGCAGGGCGGTGGGGAGAGCGTCCGGCATGGTCCAATTTTAGCAGGAGCTGATGGTCGCCGACTGCGCTTCCCCGTATGATGGCCGCATGCCAGGGAGCGCCTTCACCACGGACATTCCCGCGCGGCTCGACCGGTTGCGCTGGTCGCGTTTCCATACGCTGCTGATTGCCGCGCTCGGCACCAGCTGGATCGTGGACGGATTGGAAGTCACGTTGGTCGGCTCCTTGGCCAGCGTGCTGACATTGCCCACGACCCTCGGACTCAGCCCGGGCCAGGTGGGCCTGGCGGCGAGTACTTATGTGACCGGGGCCGTGGTCGGTGCGATTTTTTTCGGGGGTTTTGCCGACCGCCATGGTCGGCGCAAACTGTTCTTCATTACCCTTGGGCTGTATGCGGTGGCGACCATCGCATCCGGTTTCGCCCCGAATTTTTACGTGTTCGCGGCGCTGCGGTTCCTGACCGGTGCCGGCATTGGCGGTGAGTACGCGGCGATCAACTCGGCTATCCAGGAATTCATGCCGGCGCGTCTGCGCGGGCGCATCGACCTCGCCGTGAACGGCAGTTTCTGGGTCGGTGCCGCGGCCGGTGCCGCTGGCGCGGTGCTGGTGCTCGATTCGGGCTGGGTGCCGGCGGCCCGGGGCTGGCGCATTGCCTTCGTGATCGGCGGCGTGCTCGGTTTCGGCATTCTGCTGCTGCGCCGGCATGTGCCCGAAAGCCCCCGCTGGCTACTGTTGCATCGCCGCCGCGCGGAAGCCGAACGCATCGTCAGGGGCATCGAGACACGCGCCGGGGTTGTGCCGGGCAACGCCGCACCCGAAACGATCACGCTCGATCCGTCGCAGCATGTCGGCTGGTTCACCCTCTTCGGCGTGCTGCTCAGGCGCTACCCGAGTCGGGTCGTGCTGGGTCTGAGCCTGATGAGCTCGCAGGCCTTTCTCTACAACGCGATCTTTTTCACCTACGCGCTGGTGCTGACCCGCTATTACGGGGTGGCCGAGACGCGGGTAGGGCTCTTTCTGCTCCCTTTCGCGGCCGGCAACTTCCTGGGCCCGCTGTTGCTCGGCCCGCTGTTCGACTGCATCGGGCGGCGTTTCATGATCACCGTCACATATGCCCTGGCGGGCGCCTCGATCATCGTCACCGGCCTGCTGTTCCGCTCCGACGTCCTGAGTGCCGCGACCCAGACGCTCGCCTGGAGCGTGGTGTTCTTCTTCGCCTCGGCTGCGGCGAGTTCGGCCTACCTTACCGTGGGCGAGAGCTTTCCCCTGGAGGTGCGGGCCAGTGCGATCGCCTGGTTCTATGCCGTCGGCACGGGGCTCGGCGGCATCGCGGGCCCGGCGTTGTTCGGCTACCTCATCGCCTCCGGAGCGCGCGGCGATGTGTTCGCGGGCTATGCGCTGGGTGGCGGCCTGATGCTCGCAGCGGCAGTCGTCGCGGCTTTTCTCGCGGTGAATGCTGAGCGTCGGTCGCTCGAATCCGTTGCAGCGCCCTTGTCCCTCCGATGAGGCGAGCCTATTCGATGACGACTTCGGTGTCGTTGTAGCCCAGCCGTTCGAGGCGGGCAGTGAGATTGTCCACCTGGCCCACGTTGCTGTAGGGGCCGATCAGCACGCGGTACAGCGTCCGGCTGCCGACCCGTTTGGGCGAGACGGTGACAGTACCCAGTTGGCGCAGCAATACGTGAGCCCGCAGTCTTTCGGCGTTGTTGTGATCGGCGAAGGCGCCTAGCTGTACATAGAGTCGGGCGCGATGATGGAGCTTTTTCACCGGGTAGCTCTGGCTGACCTTGGCGATGTCCTTCGGCGGTTGGGCCGACGGGTTGGCGATGGCCTCAACTTCCACCAGCGCCGTGCCGTTGCGCACGACACCTAGCTCTTTGGCCGCGGTATAGGACAGGTCGATGATGCGATTGCGTACGAAAGGGCCGCGATCATTGACTTGCAAAATCACGCTTTTTCCATTTTCGAGGCTGGACACTTTGACCCATGTGCAAAGCGGCAGTACCTTGCTTGCCGCGGTCATGCCATACATGTCATAGCGCATGCCGCTGGAGGTCAGTTTGCCGTGAAAGTTGGGTCCGTACCAGGAGGCGATGCCGCGTTTGTCGTATCCGCGCGCATCGTCAAGCACATGATAGCGTTTGCCGAACACCACGTAGTTTTGACCCGCCTGTGACGAGGACGGATGACAGCGGCCGTGCGGTTTGCCAATGTCCGTGGGCCCCGCGTCCTGAGTGCTCTGATGCGGGAAGCTTGCGCATCCGGTCAGTGCAAGGGCGGCTCCCGTAATCAGGCCTAGAGTATATTTTCGGCGGGTGGGGGCGTGCACCACGTCCGGCTGGATCAGGGACGGTCGGTGGCGAGGGCGTGCGCGGCCGATTTTGCCGCCGGTGCCGTTTGCATTGCCACGGCCAGTTGCGTGGCCGCCAGCGCATAGAGGGGGCTGCGGTTGTAGGTCATCAGGACCGAGAAATTGGGCAGACCGACCCAGTAGCGGGTTTTATGGCGGAGTTCGACCTGAACCAGGCGTACCGGTGCGGTGGCGGGGACGGGTGCTTCGAAGGCGACTCCCAGCGTCCGCAATGAATGCACCGTCATTTTGCGTCCAAGCAGGTCCGTAGGATCGAGTCCTTCGGGCAACGCGGCGGGTGCCGCTATCGGTTGATCGCGGCGCCAGCCGTGTTGTGCAAGATAGTTGGCAACGCTCGCGGTAATGTCGTCCCAGTTATGGAACAGGTCGATGCCGTGGCCATCGGCATCCACGGCGTAGTGACGGTAACTCGAGGGCATGAACTGCCCGGCACCGAGTGCGCCGGCGTAGGAGGATTTGAGCCGGGTGGGATTGAATCCATTGTCGCGGCACAGGATCAGGAAAGCGCTGAGTTCGCTGCGGAAGAATGTGGCACGGCGCGGATAGCCGAAAGAGAATGTGGTCAGCGCCTGCAAGGCCGAGTGCGAGCCTTCGTGTTTGCCGTAAAAGCTTTCCATACCGATCAGCGCAGCGATGATGGCCTGCGGCACGCCGTAGGTTTTGTGCGCGGCATCGAGCGCTCTGGACTGGGTTGCGAGGAAAGTGCGTCCGGCCTCTATTCGCGCGGGGCGAACGAAGATTGCGCGGTACTTGTACCAGGGCAGCGATTCAGCGGGATGGGTGAGCGCATCGATCAGCGCTTGGTTAATGGGTGTTTCGCTCAGCAGGCGGTCGAGCTTTTTGCGCGGGTAGTGATAGGTGTCAACCATATGGTCGATGAATGCCCGCACGTCGGGCTGGCTGATATCCACGGCCCGTGCGGGCGCGCTGAAAACGAGGCTCAGTGTGCAGGCGATGAACAGGGCAAAAGATTTCATGTGTCGATCAGGCGGCGATGGGCTGCAATACTGAGCAGGATACCGAAACTGGCGAGCACAGTCACGACCGAGGAGCCGCCGTAGCTAATCAGGGGCAGCGGCACGCCGACGACGGGAACGACTCCGGCCACCATGCCCACGTTGATAACCACATAAAGCAGGAAGGTGGTAATCATGCCGGCCGTGAACAGGCGTCCGAAGCGGGTGTGGGTGCGGGCCACCAGCACATAGCCGCGTCCGACGATGAACGCGAACAGCGCGATCAGCGCTATGACGCCGGCGAAGCCGAACTGCTCGGCAAACACGGCAAAGACGAAATCGGTGGTGCGTTCGGGCAGGAAGTCGAGCTGGGCCTGGCTGCCGCCGAGAAAACCCTGACCGAACAGGCTGCCGGAACCGATGGCGATCTTGGACTGAATGATGTGGTATCCGGCACCCAGGGGATCGCTCTGGGGGTCGAGAAAAATAAGCAGACGCTCGCGCTGATATTCGTGCAGGAAGTGCCAGCCGAGCGGCAGCGTCGCACCGATAAGTATGGAGAATGTAATAATCCAGCGCAGCGGCAAGCCGGCGAGAAACAGCACGCCCGCGCCCGCGCCTATAATCAGGATCGCGGTGCCCAGATCGGGTTCGATCGCAATCAGTGCGGCGGGTACGGTGATCAGTACGACCGCGATGAGGATGGGACGCCAGCGCGGGGGCGGCGCACGGTCGTGAAAAAACGCGGCCAAGGTCAGCGGCAGCGCGATTTTCATCAATTCGGCGGGCTGAAACTGCACGATGCCGACATCCAGCCAGCGCACGGCGCCCTTGCCGGTGGCACCCAACGCCAGCACGGCCAGCAGCAACAGTAGGGTCAGGCCGTAAAAAAACGGTGCGGCTATACGAAAATAACGCGGCGGGGTGAATGTGAACGCAATCATCAGCGCAAACCCGACAGCAACCCAGCTGGCCTGTTTGCCAACCAAACGCCAGTCGCCTCCGCTTGCGCTGAATAGCACCACCAGACCAACCAGCGCCAGCAGGATCAGCGCGGTGAACAGCGGACGGTCAATGCGGTTGCGAAACATGCGGTGGGGTCTTGGGTTTGTCGTCGCCGTGCATCCAGGCGTCGATGACCTTGCGGGCAATGGGGGCGGCTGCGGAGCCGCCGCCACCGCCGTGCTCGACGACCACGGCGACGGCGATGGTAGGGTGTTTCACGGGTGCAATGGCAATAAACAAGGCATTGTCGCGCAATTTCCATGGAATGTTCTGCTCGGGCGCGAAGTCGCTGTGGTAGATGCTGGTGACCTGAGCCGTGCCGGTTTTCCCGGCGAGAGCGTAATCCAAGCCCTTGGCGATGCTATGCGCCGTGCCATGGGGGTTGGTTACCACTTCATGCATGGCGTTGAGCATGTAGTTCCAGTCTGCGGGTGCGGGCAGGGTGATCGAATTCAGGGGCTGGTCAGGGATGTCGGTGCGTTTGCCGGTGGCGCGATTCACCGTGGCCGCCAGTACATGAGGGCGTAAGTGCCGGCCGTGCGCCGCTAGCGTGGCGGTTGCCCACGCCAGTTGTAACGGTGTGACCTGAAAGTAGCCTTGGCCGATGCCGTTGTTGATGGTTTCTCCAAGGTACCAAGGTTTCCCCAGCGTTTTCAGCTTCCAGGCCGGCGAGGGATTGATGCCGGCGAGTGCGCCTGGCAGATCGATAGGCGGTTTGACGCCGAAACCGAAGCGGTGCAGAAAGGCGTGGATGCGATCAATGCCGAGCTTGTCCGCGAGTTGATAAAAAAACGTATCGGTGGAACGCACGATGGCCTGTTGCAGCGTTTGGTCGCTATTTTGATACGGATCCCAGTTGTGCCAGACATGGGAAAAGTTCGGTAATGTAAAGCTGGGTCCGGCGTAAATGGTCGATGAAGGCTTGAGGATACCGTAGTAGAGCGCGGCAAGGCCGATGAATGGCTTGATGGTCGAACCGGGCGCGTAACGTCCACGCAGGGCACGATCTACCAGCGGCTCGTGAGGTCGGTGCAGTAGGGCTTGGTAGTCGATGTTGGAGATGCCGTTAACGAATAGGTTGGGGTTGTAACCGGGCGAACTGACCAGGCATAGCACCGCGCCAGTATGGGGGTCGAGTGCGACGACGGCACCGGGTTGTCCGGCGAGCGCCTTGAAAGCCGCCTGCTGCAGCCGGTCGTCGATGGTGAGGTAGAGATTTTCTCCCGGTACCGGTGGTGTGGTGCTGACGGTGCGCAGAACGCGGCCGCTGGCATTGACCTCGACCTGACGGTAGCCGACCTTGCCGTGCAGCAACGTTTCGTACTGCCATTCAATGCCGGTTTTTCCCACGTGCGCGCTGGCGCGGTATTCGTCGGCATTAAGCCGTTGCAGATCCCTGGCGCTGAGCAGGCCTTCATAGCCCACGACGGCGACCGCGTCAGTACCGGTTGGATAGTAGCGTTTGAGTGTGGCATGTACGTCGATGCCGGGGAAGTCCTGCCGATTGACCGCAAAACGGGCCAGTTCGCCCGGCGTGAGATCGGTTTTTAGCGGAATGGATTGAAATGATTTTTTCAGTTGGCGCAGGTGCTCGAAGTTCTTCAGATCGTTCGGTGTCAGATTGACGAGTGTATGCAGCCGCTTGAGCGTGGCTTGGATGTCGGGTACCTGATCGGGCGTCAGTGTGAGTTCGTAGGAGGGGAGGTTCTCGGCGAGCAAGATGCCGTTGCGGTCGTAGATCAGACCGCGGGTCGGGGCGATGGGCAACACGCGGATGCGGTTGCCACGGGCCAGTGCCGTGTAGTGCGAGGCCTCGATCAGTTGCAGCCAGACCATGCGCGCGATGAGCGCACCGCCGAGCAGGCCGGCGATGATGGCGATCAATGCCAGCCGGCGCCGAAAGTGGCTGTGGCCGATACCAATGGGGCTGAAGCGGGGCATGTCAGGCTGGAACGAAGCGTTGGCGCACGCGGCGCAGTACGGCATACACCCAAGGCCAGATAAGAGTACCGATGACAACCGGCACAAACCGCGTGAGCGGGCGATTCATGTGCCCGGCGATGCCGCCGATCCAGAACAGGATCACGGTGTAAAGAACGAGCGCGAGCCCGACCCCGAGGCTTTGCTGCCACATCGGATACATGCGCATCTTCAGGTGCCAGCGGCTGGCGAGGATGGCTACCAGCACCAGAGCCAGTGCGTGGGCGCCGAGCAGGTTACCGGTGAGTGCATCGAGCAGCAGACCGATGAGCCAAGCCCATCCGATATTGAAACGCTCGGGCAGCGCGAGCACCCAGTAAAAAACGACCAGCGCCACCCAGGTAGGGCGCAGTGCTTCGCCCCAGTTGGGCAGCGGGATAATCGTGAGCACGAGCGCCACCACCACCGAGATGGCGATGGTCAGGCCCGTTCTTAGCCAGCGCGGTGTCATTTCTTGTTCGCCTGATCGGGTTTGACAGTGAAATAAAGCAGCACTTCGTGCTCGCGGCCGAGATGAGCCAGCGGGCGGGCGGACACCTGTGCAAAAGGCTCACCCGCTTGCGGTGTGACCGCAGTAACCACGGCCACCGGATAGCCGCGCGGATAGCGGCCACCGAAACCCGAGGCTATAAGGCGGTCGCCGGGCTTGATATCGGTGCTGTTGGGTAGGTAAGGCAGGGAAAGCACGTTGAGTTGGCCGGTGCCGATCGCGAGCGTGGCAAGGCCGGTGCGCTCGATTTCCACCGGGATCGCGCTGGCCGGATCGGTAATCAGCATGATCTGCGACTGCAGCGGTCCGATGTCGGTAATCTGTCCGACCACGCCGTCGGCATCGATCACGGGTTGCCCCCGGTGTACGCCGAAGTTGCTCCCGGCGTTAACCGTAATCAGGCTCTGGAAGGGGCTCATATCGACCCTGAGAATGCTGGTGGCGACCACCCGGCCTGGCATGCTGCCCACGGCATTGAGCAGCAGACGCAGGCGCCGGTTTTCATCCTTGAGTGCGCCCATACGAGCTACATCGACGCGGTCGTGCATCAACTTGCGTTCGAGCTCGGCGTTTCGTTCGAGCAACGTATGGCGGGTGGCCAGATCGGTGCCCAGCGTGCGGCCCAGCGCGCCGGGCGCATTGACCAGCCATTGCACCGGATACACTACGGCGAGCAACGTCGAGCGCACGTGGTCGAGTGCCTGGTAATGGTGGTCTAGCGCCATCAGGGCGAAGGCTGCGAGAATCAGAACGCCGGTACGCAGCGTTCGACCACGCGCGGCGGCGTGAAACAGACGGTGATCGCGTGTGAGTTTCACGCGGTCTCCGCCTTACTCAAGTGCGAGCAGGTCCGGTCCGTGTTCGTCGATGAGTTCCAGCGCGCGGCCGCCGCCGCGGGCCACGCACGTGAGTGGATCCTCGGCGATAATCACGGGAATACCTGTCTCCTCGGCGATCAACCGGTCTAAATCGCGCAGCAGCGCGCCGCCGCCGGAGAGCACCATACCGCGTTCGGCCACATCGCCGGCGAGTTCCGGCGGGGTTTGCTCCAGCGCCTGCTTGACCGCGCCGATGATGCCTGACAGCGGCTCCTGCAGAGACTCCAGTATCTCGTTGGAATTAAGTACGAAGCTGCGCGGCACGCCTTCAGCGAGGTTGCGGCCCTTGACTTCCATTTCCAGCACTTCACGGCCGGGGAAGGCGGAGCCGATGGTGATCTTGATGCGTTCGGCGGTAGCCTCGCCGATCAGGATCGAGTAATTGCGGCGCACGTAGTTCATGATCGCTTCGTCGAAACGGTCGCCGCCGATGCGAACCGAGGCGGCATAGACGATGCCGTTGAGTGAAATCACAGCCACTTCCGAGGTGCCGCCACCGACATCGAGGATCATCGAGCCGCGCGGTTCGGCGACCGGTAGACCAGCCCCAATCGCTGCGGCCATCGGCTCGTCGATTAAATACACTTTGCGTGCGCCTGCGCCTTCGGCGGAATCGCGGATCGCCTTGCGTTCAACTTGGGTCGAACCGTGCGGCACGCACACCAGCACCCGCGGGCTGGGGCGGAAATAGCGGTTGCCGTTGGCTTGGCGGATGAAGTGTTTGAGCATCTGCTCGGTCAGGGTGAAATCGGCGATCACGCCATCCTTCAGCGGACGCTCTGCGCTGATGTTGCCGGGCGTGCGCCCGAGCATCGCCTTGGCTTCGCGGCCGATGGCTTCCGGTACCCGGATGCCGCGTTTGGGGTCGAAGCGTACGGCGACCACCGAGGGTTCGTCGAGCACAATACCCTGCCCGCGCACGTAAACCAATGTGTTGGCGGTACCGAGGTCAATGGACAGGTCGCTGGAGAAAGCGCCCAGAAGCTTGCGGAGCATGATGATAGGCTCGTTTGATAATGGCCGTAACAAGCCGCCTAATCTAGCAATCTGCGGCGCAGGAAGCAAGAGAAAACGCTAATTTTGTTACGATAAATCGATTTTTTCATGCGGAATTCAAACAGTGGCACTCGATTCGACCGCCGTCCGGCGTCTGGCGCATCTTGCGCGTATCGCCGTGGATGATGACACCGTTCGCTCGCTGGGCGCTGATCTGGAGCGGATTCTCGCCATGGTTGACCAGTTGAGTGGGGTTGATGTGAGCGGCATTACGCCGATGGCACATCCGCTCGCGCTCACCCAGCGTTTGCGGGAAGACGTGGCCAGCGAAGCGCCAGAACCCGCGCTGTATCAGCGCAATGCATCGGCCACGGCGCAAGGCGTGTATCTGGTGCCCAAAGTGATCGAATCAGCATGAGTGGGGGCGACATCAAGGCTTTAGCGGCTGCTCTGGCGGCCGGCGAGACAACCAGTGTGGCGCTCACCGAGCGGGCGTTGGCCGCTGTTGAAGCGCGCAACGTGGAGCTCAATGCCTTTATCACGGTGGACGGTGAACACGCACTGGCCGCTGCGCGTGCGGCGGACGAACGCATTGGTCGGGGCGAAGCCGGGCCACTCACGGGTATCCCGATGGCGCACAAGGATCTGTTCTGCACGGCGGGTGTAAAAACAACGGCCGCCTCGCGCATGCTCGACAATTTCGTCCCGCCCTACGACGCCACTGTGGTGGCGCGACTGCGCGCGGCGGGTGCGGTGATGGTCGGCAAGACCAACCTCGACGAGTTCGCGATGGGCTCGTCCAACGAAACCAGCTACTACGGGCCGGTAAAGAACCCGTGGGACGCCAGGTGTGTGCCGGGCGGCTCCTCCGGCGGCTCGGCGGCCGCGGTTGCCGCGCGGCTGGTGCCGTATGCGACCGGCACC
>JBAUSV010000126.1:0-1712 GCA_049581885.1 Gammaproteobacteria bacterium
TTGTAGTACATTGGGACGTATGAATGGCATTGAAGATTGCAATTAATGGATTAGGGCGGATCGGTAGATGTGTCGCGCGTATTATTGCGGACAGAGATGATATTGAGCTTGTGGCGGTCAATGCGAGCGGTGCGCACGAAATGATCGCGTACAACGTAAAATACGATTCGGTTCACGGTACACGCAAGGATGTAAAAGTAGAAGAGGGTTATCTGTGTATCGGTAAAGACAGAGCCAAGATCCTCTCTGAACGCGATCCGGCAAAACTCGACTTTGCCGAACACGGGGCTGAGATCGTACTTGAATGTACCGGCGCGTTTTTAACACAGGAGAGCGTGCAGCCTTACCTTGATAACGGTATCAAAAAAGTGCTTTTCTCTGCTCCGGCTAAAGATGACACGGCCACTTTTGTCATTGGTGCCAACGAAGAGAGTTATGGCGGACAGTCTGTCGTTTCCAATGCAAGCTGCACCACCAATGGCCTGGCGCCTCTGGCTAAAGTGCTTGATGATGCGTTTGGTATCGAAAACGGGTTGATGACAACGATCCACAGTTATACATCTTCGCAGCCTATACTGGATGCCAAGCATAAAAAAGACCCGAGAAAAGGGCGTTCAGGAGCGACCAACCTGGTCCCTACGACCACCGGAGCGGCAAAAGCGATCTCAAAAGTGCTTCCGTCTCTTGAGGGCAAACTCAACGGTCAGGCGATCCGGGTCCCTACGGCCGATGTCTCCATGGTAGACCTTACGGTCACGCTTTCAAGAGACGTGACTCTTGAAGAGATCAAAGCAGCCTTCAAAGAGGCCAGTGAAGGTTCGCATAAAGGTATCCTGGGGGTGGATGAAGAGTACAGGGTCTCACAGGACTTTGTCGGTGAAGAACGAAGCACTGTCGTCGCGCTGGATACGATACAGGTGATTGACGGGAACCTGGTCAAAGTACTCTCCTGGTACGACAACGAGTGGGGTTACTCCAGTCGTTTAGTCGATATGGCAATTCACATCAGTAAATAGGAATCATAAAAAATGCAGCTTTTAAATATTAAAGATCTTAAGCTTAGCCGTAAAAAAGTCTTTATCCGTTGTGACTTCAACGTGCCGATGGATGAGTACGGCAATATCACAGATGACCGTCGTATCCGCTCGGCTGTTGCAACGATCAACTACTGTCTGGATCAGGATTGTGCGGTGATTTTAGCCTCACACATGGGTCGTCCAAAAGGTGAGGTCGATAAACAATACTCATTAGTGCCTGTTC
The DNA here is from genome assembly GCA_049581885.1 of Gammaproteobacteria bacterium. Classification (GTDB taxonomy): domain Bacteria; phylum Pseudomonadota; class Gammaproteobacteria; order JAKDMP01; family JAKDMP01; genus JBAUSV01. The sequence continues at coordinate 1,261 of JBAUSV010000126.1, forward strand.
AGCTGCGCCTGCAGCAGCTGCTAAAAAGACATGTCTCCTTGGCAAAAGATGTCATAGGCGAGGATGCAATAAAAAAAGCGAAAGAGCTGCCTGTTCATGAGGTGCTTCTGCTTGAAAACCTTCGTTTCGAAAAAGGCGAGACAAAAAACGATGCGACTTTTGCAAAAGCCCTTGCGGATATGGCAGACATTTATATCAATGATGCTTTCGGTGTAAGTCACAGAGCCCATGCCTCGGTCGAAGGCATTACGCATTTTTTTGATAACGATCATAAAGCAGCCGGGTTCCTGCTTCAAAAAGAGATCAAGTTTTTCGGTACTCTAATCAAGCGGCCTACACGCCCTTTCGTGGCTATCGTCGGCGGTTCGAAAGTCTCCGGAAAGCTCGAAGCACTCATTAACCTGTTGCCGAGAGTCGATAAAGTATTGATCGGCGGGGGTATGGCATTTACC
>JBAUSV010000127.1:0-4664 GCA_049581885.1 Gammaproteobacteria bacterium
CTTCAGGGAAATGAATGTGTCCGGCAGCGTGAATTCGCCGCCCAGGTTGTTTCGATCAGTCATGGCGTTTCTCCTGTCTGTTGCATGTTCTCCGTATCTGATCACATCAAGGTCGAGTTGAATTCAGGCAATCTCGTTGCTGCAACTTTTCCTTGCTCCGCGAGATGAGGGGACATCGCGCAAACCCCGTCGAATACCAAAAACCTCTTTTCGGCAGCTTTCCAAGCCTCGTGCCGTTGCCCGTCGACGCGCCTCCGACCGCCTTTCTGACGTGTCTGCCCGCACACTGGCGAAGGCGTCTATGGCCGACAGACGCCGGTCTTGCCACCGCGGCGTGATCGCCGCCTTGCCCGATCTGCCCCAGGCGACGAACACCGACAGGGCGATTACGGCCAGGCTCACGGTAAGCGGCGTGGGCAACATGCCTAAGGCGTGAAAAAATATTGCGAACCCCTGGAGCACCGCCGAGCAGACCGCCGCGAGCACGGTCAGCCCGGACGCAATCCGCGTCACAGACGGCAACAACACGCCCACACCGGCGGCCAGATCCACACCACTGATAAATCTCAAAAGCTCTTGGGGCATGTGGCCCGCCCAAGGGACTATCGTAAAAACCTGTGACGCAGGCACGAAAAGCGCCGCCATGCCGGTGGGCAGATACACCCCGGCCAGCAGCACCTGAGCGAGCCACAGGCCTGCCCGCAGCGGCAAACCTGTGTCGGGAATATCATGTGTGTTGACAGTACTCATAATTACATCTCCTTTCGATTCGGGTCCCGTGGATCCAACGCGCGTCGGTCACTCGCTTCCAACGGCAGCAGCAGAGCCCCCGGCCGACCTTCTGGCAAACCAGACCAACCCCAGCAATGCGAGAAAGACCCAGCCCGACAACCAAAAGAAATCGTTGGTCGCGAGCATGAAAGACTGCTGGCTGATCACGTGTGCCAGATCGGCAAGCGAAGCCTTGGCGCTCATTCCGAGTTCGCCCAGCTTCGTGAATACCTCGTTGGTGAAGGGACCGTGCACGGTCGCAACCTCGGAAAGCCGAGCATCGTGCAAGGCCTGGCGCTGGTCCCATATCGCGACGCTGATGGAAGCGCCGAAACCGCCGGCGAGCATGCGCATGAAATTGAACAAGCCTGATGCGCTGGCGACACGCTCCGGCGGTAACCCGGAGACCGACATCGCGATCAACGGAATAAAGAACAGCGGTATCCCGATGCCGAACACCAGTCGTGGAATCATCAACTGAGCGAGATCCACGTTCGTCGCATAACGGGACACCCAGAAGGACACGCCGGCGAACAGCGCAAACGCAATCGTCACCAGCAACCTCGGATCGAAGCGGCGCATCAGGCCACCCACCATCGGTGCAACGAAGACGGCCAGCAAACCAACCGGTGCCGCAGCAATCCCCGCCCAGGTAGCCGTGTAGCCCATCTCGGTCTGCAGCCACAGCGGAAATATGATGATGCTGCCGAAGTACGTCATAAAGCCGAGACTGATCGCCAGCGTCGCCACGGTAAAGTTGCGGCGGCCGAACAAGCTCAGGTCCACGACAGGGTTCGCTTCCGTCAATTCCCAGGCCACGAAAAAGCTCAGCGCTACCACGGCGATTGCGGCGAGACAGCAGATAGTCGGCGAAGAAAACCAGGCGAGCTCGTTGCCCTTGTCGAGCATGATCTGGAGACTCGCGACGCCGACGATCAGCAACCCGAGGCCAACCTTGTCCATCGGGCGGTGTTCCTTTTCGGTTTCGCGGCCACGCAATACCAAGGCGGTGATCGCCACCGCGACGAGACCGATGGGTACGTTGATGTAGAACACCCACGGCCAGCTGAAGTCGTCGGTGACCACACCACCGAGAATGGGTCCCACGACCGGCGCGACAACCGCGATCATGCCCCAGATGGAAAGCGCCGTCCCCTGCTTTTCCGACGGATAGTTCATCTGCAGCAGGCTTTGCGAGAGCGGGATCATGGGGCCTGCCACCGCGCCCTGCAGAACACGGCACAAAATCAGCATCGGGAGTGTCGTCGAGAGGCCGCAAAGCAACGAAAAGAGAGAAAACAGCAGCGTGGCGGCGAGAAACAACCGCACCTGGCCGAAGCGTTTCCCCAGCCAGCCGGTCAGGGGCAGCGCAATCGCGAGGCTGACCGCAAAGGAGGTAATCACCCACGTGCCTTCGTCGGGGCTCACTGCGAGATTGCCGGCAATCGTCGGAATCGCCACGTTCGCGATCGACGTGTCCAGGATGTTCATGAAGAGCCCGAGCGAGACTCCGACCGTGAGCAACGCAAGTCGGGCACCGGTGATCGGAGGATAGTTATTCCCCACGGTTTCCCCCCGCCCTAGAATCGGGACGGGCAATCGCCACGTTTCGCTTCAGACTGCCGCTGCTGTTGTCGCGGATGATTTGCGCGATGAGCCGATTGGCACCGGAATTCTGAACGTCGTAGACGGTGGTCTTGTAAACGCCAGGATCAACGATTGGATCCGTGTTTCCATGAGCATTGCGCCCCGTCTCGACGGTAACGTCCATGGACAAACCAATGCGCAACGCATGGTGCGCGAGATCGGCCCTGGAGACCCCGATACGCACGGGCACACGCTGCACGACCTTGATCCAGTTGCCGGTCGCGTTCTGCGGCGGCAATAACGAGAAGGCGCTCCCGGTCCCCGCGCCGAGGCCGATCACGCGGCCGTGGAAAGTGACCGAATCCCCATAGGCATCCGCATGCATGGTCACGGGCTGACCGACGCGGATACTGCCAAGTTGCGACTCCTTGAAATTGGCCTCGATCCAGAGCTGATTGAGCGGCACAATCGCCATCAGCGCCGTGCCGGGATCTATGTCCTCGCCGACCTGCACACTGCGTTGGGCGACGTAGCCCGAGACTGGTGCGACGATGGTGGTTCTTTTGAGCGCGAGGTAGGCGGCGCTCACCTGGGTGGCCGCGAGCCTGACCTCTGGATTATCGGCAATCCCGGTATTCTCCAGCCGGGCACGAATGGCTTGCAGCGCCTGTCTGGCCGCCGAGAGACTGCGCTTGTCCACGTCCACGAGCGTGGCGCTGTGTTCAAGATTCCTGGTCGAGTAATAACCCAGTGCATGCATGTCCTTGTTACGGCTATAGTCCTTGCGGGCCAATTCAAGCGTCGCCTGCTGCTTGGCAACCTGAGCGTGGAGCTGCCTTTCGTTTGCATACAGTGCATTGGTCTGGCGAACCGTGGCGGCCAGTTGCGCCTTCGCCTGCTCCAAGGCGATGCGCGCGTCGGCACCGTCGAGCCGGATCAGCGTCTGACCGCGGTGGACCCGCACCGTGTTGTCGGCCAATACTGCAACTACCGTGCCTTTTTCCTGAGCCATGACCGCGACGCGATTTCCGGCGACGTAGGCATCGTCGGTGGATTGCTCATAGCGACCGACAAACGCCCAATAGACACCGTAGCCGATGCCGACAACGACGAATATCGCGGCGAGACTCGCAAGCGCGATGCGGCGTCTGCGCATACGGGGATCAGGGGTTTTTTCGATATCTGCCTCAACATTCTCTTCTTTGCTCATACATCGTTGTCCTCTGCAAAAAAATAATAGTTGACTAGTTAGTCAAGTTACTGATAAAAAAAGAGAAATTGCCGCGGCGATCCATCTTTTCCACCTATGTCTTCGCCACCGGGGGCTTGGTGCCGAGCAGGCGCAATGCCTGTCCGTAGAGTTCACGCATAGGTTCCGGGTCATTCTGTACCCGCGACCGGGCAAGCGCACCTTCCATCAAAGTCTCAAGCCCTTGCAGGGCCTCTTCCACGCTGGATATATCAATCTGACCCTCGGCCTGGGCGTCGCGAATGGCCGATTCGAGATACCGGTGCTTGCGCTTCACGTAGCGTTGCGAGGCATGCCAGACTTCCGGGTCGAGCCCCCCGCTTTCCATGCCGAGACTGAAATAGGGACAACCCAATACACAGCCTCCGGTTTTGCGCATTTCAAGCTCGCGTTGATACAGCCCCTCGAAATACAGCTTGAGCCGCTCCAGGGGGGGATGGCTCACGGAAAACGCCGCATCCAGAATGGGGCGTGTCCGTGTCTGCCAGGCATTCTCCATCGAAGCGATGGCGAGCGCGGCCTTCGACTCGAAGAAATGGTAGAAACTACCCTTTTTAACGCCCGCACGCTCGCAAATGGCGTCCACCGTCACCGCGTTGTATCCCTTTTGCCAGGTCAACTCGGTGGAGGCGGCCATCAGGCGTTCTCTGGCATCACTTATTCTGCCCATGGCGGGAAGTATAGTTGACCATTCAGTCAAATACAACCCCCTGTCAATCCGCTTCGCAGTTGCCGGAGAACCCCCCCACGAGTGCAAGAAATCACGTGTCCGCGCACAGGAAAAAACATCGGGTTCCCTCGCACAGCAGACAAGGATCGATAAAATAGCTGAAAGCATGCTCTCGCAAACCACAGGAAAGGCCCCACCATGCCCATACTGAAGTCCACGATAGACCGCAACAGCGAAGAATTCGCCGCCAACCGCGAGCGCATGGAATCGCTGGTCGGCGAGCTGCGCGAAAAACTCGCACGGACTGCGCTCGGCGGCAGCGAAAGGGCACGCAAGAAACACGCCGACCGCGGCAAGCTGCTGGCACGCGAGCGCATCGAGGCCCTG
>JBAUSV010000128.1:0-24767 GCA_049581885.1 Gammaproteobacteria bacterium
GCTCCGCGCCGGCCCCCAGGCCCGCGACTCCGGTCAAACCGGTGCACTACGGCAAACCCGAGCCCATCCGCGGACCGCGGCGGGCGATGGCGCTGAGCATGAGCCAGTCCCGGGACCAGGTCATGCCGACCAGCCTGTTCGACGATGCCGACATCCATTACTGGCAACCCGGCCAGGACATCACCGCGCGTATCGTGCGTGCCCTGGTCGCGGGCTGCCATGAAGAGCCCTGCCTCAATGCCTGGTTCGATGCCGGGAAAATGGAACGCGTGATCCACAAGCGGGTGGACCTGGCGCTGGCCGTCGACACGCCGGACGGATTGATCGTACCGGTGATACGCGGCGTCGAGGGCATGAAGAGCGACATCCTCCGCCACGAACTCAACCGGGTGAAACAAGCCACCCGGGAGCGGACGGTGAGCCCGCAGGACATGCAGAATCCGACTATCACGCTGTCGAATTTCGGCATGATGGCGGGCCGTTACGCAAGCCCGGTGATCGTGCCACCCCAGGTGACCATCATCGGCACCGGCGGCATCCGACATGACGTGGTCCCCGTCATGGGCGGAATCGAGGTTCACAAGCGGATTCCTCTCTCCCTTACCTTCGATCACCGTGCCGTTACCGGCGGCGAGGCCTGCCGCTTCCTCGCGGCCATGATCAAGGACCTGCAGCGAGCCTTCTAATCCGGCCGGGGTATCGGGCGCCCGATCAATCACCCGATACCCCGGTATTCGAACTCCGTCGAACTCCACTCGGAGTTACAATATGACGTTTAACTTCCTCGACCGCCCGCTACCGAAATGGCAACCAAGAAAACAGCGAAATCCCTCAAGTCTCGGGACTTGTTCTCACAGATCCTGGCAGCAGCGAAAGAGAGCGCCCACTGTCCTTTCAAGAAGAGCCTGTGCGAGGATTTTCTGCGCCTCTACTACACGGACGTCAGCATCGAGGATCTGAAAGATTACAACCCCGAGGACCTCGCAAACGCCGCCCTCTCCCACGCGAACCTGGCAGAGAAACGCCAGCCTGGCGAGATGCGGGTCAGGGTTTACAACCCCCAGCCCAAAACCGACCACTGGCGCAGCCAGCACACCATCATCGAGACGGTCACTACCGACATGCCGTTCCTGGTGGATTCGATCACCATGGTCGCGCAGCAACACGACCTAAGCGTACACCAGACCACGCATCCGGTGATTGCCGTCAAGCGCAGAGAAGAAACCGGAGAAATTGAAGCGTTTGCAAGCCAAGGCAGTTTCTCCGACAACGACGAATCCTTCGTGCATCTGGAAGTTGATCACATTTCAGGCAGCGATAAACTGGAGCGCATCCGGCAGGACATCGAGCGCTCTCTGATGGACACCATCGCGGCCGTGAACGACTGGACCGCAATGCGCAACCGGGCCGAAAGCCTCGCTTACGAACTGGATCCTGCCACCTCGCCGCTCGACCCTGGCGAGATCGAGGAAGGGCGGCACTTCCTGCACTGGCTGGTGGATAACCGATTCACCTTCCTCGGCTACCGCGAATACAAGCTCGAAAAACACACCAACAAGGACACCCTCTGCTCTATACCCGGCAGTGGCCTCGGCATACTGCGCGACAACGATCCGGAAAAACCCCTGACGCTGACCGGCGAATTGCGCACGCGCGCCAGGGCGCGGGAACTCGTGATCATCACCAAGACGAACGCCATCTCTACGGTGCACCGTCCTGCGCCCCTTGACTACATCGGCTTCAAGCGTTTTGACGAGAAAGGCGAAGTCTGCGGTGAACACCGTTTTCTCGGCCTGTTCACTTCACAGGTCTACAGTCACAGCCCGAGCGAAATCCCGATCGTGCGGAGCAAGATGCAGCACGTTCTTTCACGCTCGCACCTGAAGCCCAACAGCCATGCCGGCAAGGGCCTGGTTCATGCGTTGGAAACCCTACCCCGGGACGAATTGTTCCAGGCCAGCGAAGACGAGCTTTACGACCTCACCATGGGCATCCTGCACATCCAGGAACGCTCGCAGGTGCGCATGTTCGTCCGTCGCGATGCCTTCGGCCGCTTCTATTCGTGCTTGGTATACGTGCCGCGCGAACGCTACAACTCGACTGTGCGCGAGCGCATCCAGAATATCCTGAGCAAGGCCTTCGGTGCCCGCGATGATATCGAAGCTTTCGTACACATGGGTGAATCACGCCTGGCACGCGTGCACCTGATCGTACATACCCGCCCCTGGCAACATGCCCGCATCGGGTACAAACGACTCGAACGTGCCCTGAGCGAAGCCAGCCGTACCTGGGACGATCGCCTGCGCGTCGCATTGATCCGGCGTTACGGCGAAGAGAAGGGCATGCAATCGTTCGAAAAGTGGGGCCAGCGCTTCCCGCTGGCCTATCAGGAAGAGGTGGAGCCACAACATACGCTGCAGGATATACGCACGCTAAACAAACTAAGCAGTTCCTACAGTGTCGACATTCGCCCCTATCGACCGGAAGGTAGTCCCCAGGGCGTGCTGAGGCTCAAGGTTTTCAGCCACGAACAGCCGATCATCGTCTCCGACATTCTGCCCTTGCTCGAAAATCTGGGCATGCGAATCATTGCCGAACGTCCTTATCGCGTGCAATTGGCCGACGATTCCATCTACTGGATCCATGACTTCGATGCCTTGGCTGAGGAAGATGCCAAACTGGATCTAAGGGAAGTAGCGCCGCGTTTCCGGGAAGCTTTTCTGGCGCTGTGGAACGGAATCAGCGAAAACGACAGCATCAACAACCTCGTCCTTACCGCCGAACTCGACTGGCAACAAACGCGCATCATACGTGCCTACGCCAAGTATCTACTGCAAACCGGCATGCCATTCGGCGAGCGCTACATTGAGAGGGTGGTTGCCGATCATCCCGAAATCATCGTACCGCTGGTGCGCTATTTCGAGGCTCGTTTCGACCCTGATCTTGAAGACAAGAAGCGCATCGAACTGACCGAAGCAGCCGACCAGGAAATCCAGCAGAAAATCACGGAGCTCAGCGGCCAGGACGAAGACCGCATCCTGCGCGCTCTAGCCGCGACGATGAAAGCCACGCTGCGCACCAATCATTTTCTACGCAACAAGCGCGGACAGCGCCGCCACTTCCTGTCTTTCAAGCTCGATTCCGCTCAGGTGCCCGAATTACCCCTGCCACGCCCGTTGTACGAAATATTCGTTTTCGCGCCGCACGTGGAAGGCATTCACCTGCGGGGTGGTCGTGTCGCCCGCGGCGGCATTCGCTGGTCGGACCGTCAGGCCGACTACCGCACCGAAGTTCTCGGCCTGATGAAGGCGCAGATGGTCAAGAACACCGTCATCATTCCCGGTGGGTCCAAGGGCGGGTTCATCACCAAGCGGCTACCCAAGACCAGCAATCGCGATACGGTGCTGACCGAGGTCAAGCGCTGCTACCGCGATTACATGCGGGGCCTGCTCGATATTACCGACAACATCGTCAACGGCAAACCCGTGCATCCGCAGAGTCTGGTATGCCACGATGAAATGGACCCCTACCTCGTGGTCGCCGCCGACAAGGGCACGGCCAGCTTTTCGGACCTGGCCAATGAAGTGGCGGCCGACTACAATTTCTGGCTTGGCGACGCCTTCGCTTCCGGCGGCTCGGTGGGTTACGACCACAAGGGCATGGGCATCACCGCCAAGGGCGCATGGGAATCAGTGCGGCGCCTGTTCGGCGAAATCGGGATCGATCCGGAAAAAAACGAGATATCGGCGATCGGCATCGGCGACATGGCGGGCGACGTGTTCGGCAACGGCATGCTGCTGTCGAAGACACTGTGCCTGAAAGCGGCGTTCAACCACCAGCATATTTTCATCGACCCGGCACCGGATGCGGCCCTGAGTTTCAAGGAGCGCAAGCGCCTGTTCGAGCTGCCCCGTTCTTCCTGGGACGACTACGACCGGTCGAAGATATCCGAGGGCGGGGGCATCTATGAACGTTCTGCCAAAACCATACGCCTGAGCAAGCAGGCGCAGAAAGCACTGGGCACGCGAACCGAAACCTTCACGCCGCAGCAGTTGATCAAGACCATTCTCAAGGCGCCGGTGGACCTTTTCTGGAACGGGGGTATCGGCACTTACGTCAAGTCGGCGCATGAAAACGATCTCGAGGTGGGCGATCGGAGTAACGACGCCGTTCGCATCAACGGCCGCGAATTAAACTGCAAGGTGGTCGGCGAAGGCGGGAATCTCGGCTTCACGCAACGCGGGCGCATCGAGTTCGCGCTCAATGGCGGGCGTATTACTACCGATTTCATCGACAATTCGGCCGGAGTCGACTGTTCAGACCACGAAGTCAATATCAAGATTCTGCTTAACGTCGTTCGCGAACAAAAGCGCCTGAGCGAATCTGCCCGTCGCGAAATGCTCATGGAAATGACCGACGAAGTCGAACGTCTCGTCCTGCGCGACAACCACCTGCAAAGCCTGGCGCTTTCGGTGGCCGAGGCACAATCCCTGTCGCGTCTCAATGAACATGCGCATCTCATCAGATCCCTCGAACGGCAGGGAACGCTAAATCGACAGCTTGAATTCCTGCCGACCGACGACGAAATTACCGAGCGCCGAACCATGGAACAAGGGCTGACCCGTCCGGAATTGGCGGTACTGCTCGCCTACAGCAAAATCACACTTTACAACGAACTCGATGCACAGACACTGGCCAATGACACATACTTGAAACAGGAGCTTGTAGATTATTTCCCCACTCCTTTACAGAAAAACTATGCCGCACTGATGCCCAAGCACCCGCTGCAGGCTGAAATCATTGCAACCGCCATCACCAACAGCATGATCAACCGGATGGGGGCCACCTTCCCGTTCCGCATCAAGGAAGAGACTGGGGCCAACATGAGCGCCGTAGCGCGCGCCTACACGATTGCCCGCGAATCGTTAAAAATGGTGGAGTTCTGGCGCCACCTGGAACAGGTGGGATCGAAAGTACCGGCCCAGAAGCAGAGCGAAATCATCATATTCACCGGACACTTGGTACGCCACGCCACGCGCTGGATCCTGGAGCACGGTTACGGCACGGCCGAAATCAAGGATACCGTGGATTTCTTCGGCAAAACCTGCGAAGTACTAAACAACGATCTACCGGGCCTGCTCTCCGGAAAAATGGCCGAGAGCTACAACGAAAAACTGTCGCAGCATATCAAGGATGGAATGGACAAAACATTGGCGGCGCGCGTTGCAGCCCTGCCCTACCTGTTTTCGACCTTCGATATCGCCGAAGTTGCCTCAACGGTAAAACTGAACGTTACCGATGCCGCCAATGCCTATCTCCTGATCGGTGCCGACATTGAATTCGATTGGGTACGCGAACAGATCGAATCGCTACCTGCCGACGATCACTGGAAATCGCTGGCCCGCGCTTCGCTGCGCGAAGGTCTCTATGCTCAGCAGCGTCTACTTGCAATCGAGATCCTGCGCCACGACAATGGAAAGAAGGCCACTCCCGCCATAGAGCGCGTAGGAAGCTGGATCAAGCAGAATGCCAAGCCGATCGAACACTTTCAGTCAGTACTGTCGGAAATACGCAGCACGGGTCAGATCGAGTTGGCCTCGATGTCCGTGGCTCTGCGTGAAGCGCGCGCACTGGCGCGAGGCGGCCGCTCTGGAATACAAGAATAATAGTCGGGGAGAAACCACCCAGAAAACGCGCGTCTAATACGGGCTTACATCGATGAAACGGGTGCTGATGCGGCGTCTAGGATTATTGGCGCTGGCGCAAGCGTGACCATGCCCACCAGCCGATGCCGCCCACGATGGGCAAGCCAAAACAACCGCCGAGGAAAATAGTCAGGAAAAGCATGAGTCCGCCGCCCTGGGGAGCGAGTCCACTGAATGCGGCTACGGCTCCACCAATAACGAGCCAAGCAATCAACCATAAGAATGGCAGCAAGATGAACACGTTAACCCAGCTGTCCCAAACTCCGACTACTGGATATTGCTCTTGACGACCTTGATATCGGCCTTGGACCGCAGCCAAGACAGATAATCTTGAGCACTCTGCTCGGCATAAATATCACCAAGCTGCGTGGTGTAAGCCGTCTGTTCGGCCGGTTTCAGATTATCGGCCTGTCCCAGCTTAACCCCCAGCAAAGCATACACAGCCTGACCTCCGTCGGGCATCGTAACCGTAGCATAGCGTGCCTTGCTTCCCGCAGTCGGAGCCAGGGTAAACGCAGCCTGCACCAGATTGGGTGGGAGTTTTGAGTCCGAGTTTCCGATCTGTTGAGGTCCGTGCATGGCGGCATTCTGTTCCTTCGCTACTGCCACCATGGACTGTCCTGCTCGCAGCTTGGCGAGCGCCTCTGCACTGGCTTGAGCAGCCGTTTCCCGGGCTTTCTGCTGTGACAGTGCCGCGACAATATCCTGCCGCACCACCGAGAGCGGTTTGACCTTGCTCGGCGTCACGTTCGACACACGCAGCACCACGGCATTTTCATTACCCAGTTTGATCGGATTGCTGTTTTGGTGCTGGCTCAGCACGCTGTCGCTGAAAGCAGCCTTGCGTACCTGCTTGTTTTGGGCGATACCCGTACCCTTTTCCCGGGTAACGCCACTCACCGTCAGTATCTTCAGATCGAGCGCCTTAGCGGTCGCATCCAGCGATCCCGCATGTTCGTAAGTCAGATTCGCGAAGTCACCATCCAGTTTGTAGTACAGATCCTTGGCCTTGTCCGCGGTGTAGTCCGCGGTAACCCGCGCCTTGACCTTGGCGAAAGGCTGCACCGAACCTGCTCTTTTATCCAAGAGTTGGAGCAGTACCCAACCCCGGCTCGTATGGACGGGACCGGCGATGGCGCCCGTCCCGGACAACCCGAACACTGCGTTATCGAGTGTTTCCGGGAGCTGGCCACGTGCCACATAACCGATCGAACCGCCGTTACGGCGCGAAATCGGATCGTCGGAATCCTTGCGTGCCAGAGCGGCAAAGGTTGTCTGCCGATCCTTCGTCGCCTTGATTTGAGCCAACAGTTTTTCTGCCTTGGCTTTTGCTGCGGCCACTGCAGCGGTTCCCGCAGTAGCCGGCTTGATCAGTATTTCGGCCACCTTGCGCGCAGGCGGGATACCGTACTGGCTCTGGTGTGTGCGGTAGTAATCCTGGAGAGCCTCCGGAGTAACCTTCACGCGCGACGCCAACACCTGCTTGTCAAGCTGCAAATAGGAAATCGTTACCGTTTCCGGTGTCGAATACTGCGCCTGATGCGCCTGATAGTAAGTCTGAATAGCGGCGGCAGCCGGCGGGTTGGATGGCATGAACTGCTTGAGCGGCAGCACAAACCAGGACACCTTGCGCTGCTGGCGCTGCAACGCCACCAATGCCGAGACTTCGCGCGGAGTTGGAATCGTACTTCTCGCTATACCTTCCTGCAACTGCTGGGTCATGATCTGAGTGCGAACCTGGTTCTCGAACTGGTCCACGCTCAAATTATTGTTGGCGAGTACCAGTTTGTACTGCTGATAATCGAAGTGGCCATTTGCCTGAAATTGCGGAATCTGTTCAATCTGCGCTTGAACGTCATTATTGCTCGCCAGCATGCGATCATTGCTCGCCTGCTGTTGCAGCAAACTGCTATTGATGAGCTGGCGCAGCGCATCCATTTTCAGCTGCAACTGCTCTTTCGGATTCGGATTGAATTGCCCCTTGAGCTCTGTCTGACGCTGCTGGAAGGCTCTCTCGTAAGCCTGTTGCAGCTGCTGCGGCATGATCTTGATGCCATTGACCTTGGCGACGTAATCGGTCGTTATCAGGCTGCGGTACTGACCGATCCCCCACAGGGCAAACGGCACACTTACCAGGATGACGAACACCCAGGCGATCCATCCCTTGGCATGCGATCGAAAAGTGGCGAGCATTTTTGGTTTTTCCTCAATCCTCCGGGCAGTACCTGTTATACACCCCTGCCACGCACCGTTATCGGGTCATGAACGGAGCTGGGCCTTGCGGTTACTCCCGGACTTTTGCCGCGCGATATTTCCGACGGCATTTCCAAAAAACAAGAGAGGGTGCGCAACGCACCCTCCCGAAGGTTGGCGGAGTGGACGGGACTCGAACCCGCGACCCCCGGCGTGACAGGCCGGTATTCTAACCAGCTGAACTACCACTCCTGATCGGCTTGGTGGGTGCTGAGGGGCTCGAACCCCCGACTTTCGCCGTGTAAAGGCGACGCTCTCCCAACTGAGCTAAGCACCCGAGCCAAGCGTATTAGTTTACGGCATCCTTGAGCGCCTTGCCAGCCTTGAAGGCCGGAGCCTTACTGGCCGGGATATTCAATGTGGCGCCGGTCTGCGGATTGCGGCCCGTGCGCGCGGCACGCTGGCGAACCACGAAACTGCCAAAGCCGACCAACGATACCTGGTCGCCGCGCTTCAGGGCATGGGTAATACCGTCGATCACGGCATCGACAGCACGGCCGGCTTCGGCCTTGGACAGCCCGGTCGAGTCGGAAACGGATTCAACAAGTTCTGCTTTGTTCATGTGCAACAGTCCCCTCGTGAGAAAACAAACTGGAATAAAAGACGGGTATGCGACTCGTCTCGCTGCCGCGACTTTCACGCCACGGTGCCAGTGTTATACCAGCCAGCGAAAATCAATGTCAAATGATTTTTAGTGAGTTGGAGCGCTTTTACGGGCCGCACCACGTTTTGAGCCCGCTGCCGCCGGTGCCGTTGGCGCCAGTGGCCGGGGCTCCTCAACCAGTGCATAGCTCAGCACCTGATCAATCCAACGCACCGATTCAATTTTGAGACTGGATTTTACATTATCCGGTATCTCCGCGAGATCCTTGACATTTTCTTCCGGTATCAAAACGGTTTTTATACCGCCACGTTGAGCAGCGAGCAATTTTTCCTTGAGTCCGCCGATCGGCAACACCTCGCCCCGTAGAGTGATTTCGCCCGTCATGGCCACGTCGGCACGCACAGGAATACCGGTCAGGACGGAGACCAGCGCACAGGCCATACCAATGCCCGCACTCGGCCCATCCTTGGGCGTAGCGCCTTCCGGAACGTGGATATGGAAATCCCGCTCGCGGAATACGGCCTCGGCAATACCCAACGCCGCAGCCCGGCTGCGCACCACGGTCAGTGCCGCCTGCACCGACTCCTTCATCACGTCGCCCAGCTGCCCGGTGTGGCTCAATGCTCCTTTGCCGGGTACAGAGGCGGCCTCTATTCTGAGCAATTCGCCGCCCACTTCGGTCCAGGCCAAGCCCACGACCTGTCCTACCTGATTCTCTTCGTCCGCTCGCCCATAACGAAAGCGCTCGACGCCAAGAAATTCGTTCAATGCGTCACGATCCACCACAATCGGTTTCGCGTGTTTCGGATCAAGCAGTAGGGCCTTGACGGCCTTGCGGCAGATCTTGGCGATATCGCGCTCCAGATTGCGTACGCCGGCCTCGCGAGTATAGACCCGGATGATGCCGGCGATGGCCTCGTCGGTGATCTCCAACTCGTTTTCCTTGAGCCCGTTGGCCTGCATCTGTTTGTCCACCAGATAACGCCGCGCAATGGCCATCTTTTCCTCCTCGGTATAGCCGGGGATGCGAATGATTTCCATGCGATCAAGCAACGGCGGCGGGATGTTCAGGCTGTTGGCCGTGGCAATGAACAACACCTCGGACAAGTCGAAGTCGACTTCGAGGTAATGATCGTTGAAGGCGTGATTCTGTTCCGGGTCCAACACCTCGAGCAGTGCCGAGGACGGATCGCCTCGAAAATCCATCGCCATCTTGTCGATTTCGTCGAGTAGGAACAGCGGATTGCGTGTCCCGACCCGAGCCAGCTTCTGCACCACCTTGCCGGGCATTGAGCCGATATAGGTCCGACGATGACCGCGGATTTCCGCCTCGTCGCGTACGCCACCCAGCGACACCCGGCTGAAGCGGCGGTTGGTGGCGCGCGCGATACTCTGACCGAGCGAGGTTTTGCCCACGCCGGGTGGACCCACCAGGCACAGAATCGGGCCCTTCATATGGCGCACACGTTGCTGTACGGCCAGAAATTCGAGCACCCGTTCCTTGACCTTATCCAGTCCGTAATGATCGGTTTCCAGTATGTCCTGTGCCGCCGTCAGATCGCGGCGTACTCGGGTCCGCTTTTTCCAAGGCACCTGCAGCAACCAGTCCAGGTAATTACGCACCACAGTCGCCTCGGCCGACATGGGGGGCATCAGGCGCAGTTTGGCCAATTCGGCGTCGGCTTTCTTCCGGGCCTCCTTGCTCATGCCCGATTCCTCAATCCGCTTGGCCAGCGCATCCAGATCGTTGCCACCTTCCTCCATGTCGCCCAGTTCCTTCTGGATGGCTTTCATCTGCTCATTCAGGTAGTACTCACGCTGGCTCTTTTCCATCTGCTGCTTGACCCGTCCGCGGATGCGCCGCTCCGCCTGCAACAAATCGATTTCACCATCGGCCAGCGCCATCACCCGCTCAAGCCGTTCGCGGGGATCGAACAACTCCAGCAACTTCTGTTTGTCTTCCAGGCGCAACGTCATGTGCGCCGACATGGTATCGGCCAGCCGTCCGGACACCTCCACGGCCGACAGTGAGGACAGCAATTCAGCCGGTATTTTGTTGCTCAACTTGATGTATTGCTCGAAAATACCGAGCGCCGCGCGCTGAAGTGCTTCGGTCTCGCTGTCCTGCGTCACCGATTCTTCCAGCGCGTCTTCGTCAAAGGGCTCGACTGCAGCCAGAAAGTAATCGGTCGCCTCTATCCAGTCGATTCTGGCCCGTTCCTGTCCTTCGACCAGCACCTTGACCGTGCCGTCCGGCAGTTTGAGCATTTGCAAGATATTGGCGATCGTGCCGACCTGGTACAGATCCTCAATCCCCGGCTCGTCCACATCCGGCTGGCGCTGTGCCACAAGCAGAATACGATTATCTCCCCGCACACTCGCCTCCAGGGCTTGCACCGAAGCCTGGCGACCCACGAACAGGGGCATCACCATATGCGGATAGACCACCACGTCGCGCAGCGGCAATACGGGGAGCGTATGAGATGTTTCAGTGGATTTACTCATGCGTGACTCAAGCGAGGTTACGCTGTATGTATGGCGGCAGGTAGCGGCGTTTTCAAGAGGTTAGCCGGAACTTCAGGCGTCCGTGCCGACTGTTTTATTCTTCGCTCACGGCGTGCGGCCGTTCGGCCTGATCGAACACGATGTAGGGGCGCGATTCACCGCGGATGACCTTGTCGTCCACCACGACCTTGAGCACATTCTCCAGCGCCGGCAGCTCGTACATGGTATCGAGCAGGGCACGCTCGAGTATGGTGCGCAAGCCGCGAGCACCCGTCTTGCGGGTCATGGCCATCTTCGCACAGGCCACCAGCGCCTCGTCGCGGAATTCGAGTTCTACGCCTTCCATCTCGAACAGGCGCTTGTATTGCTTTATGAGCGCATTTTTCGGTTCGCTCAATATCTTCACCAGCGCTTTCTCGTCCAGCGCTTCCAGCGTGGCCGCAACCGGCAGGCGGCCGACAAACTCCGGAATCAGTCCGTAGCGGATCAGATCCTCGGGCTCCACCTGACGCAACACGGTACTTTCCTCCGCTCGCAGCGTATCGCCGTCCTTGATCGGCGCCATGAATCCGATGCCGCTCTTCTCGGTTCGCTCGCGAATGATTTTTTCCAGCCCCGCAAAGGCGCCACCGACAATGAACAGGATGTTGCGCGTATCGACCTGCAAAAACTCCTGCTGTGGGTGCTTGCGCCCGCCCTGCGGCGGCACCGAGGCCACAGTGCCTTCGATCAGCTTGAGCAGCGCCTGCTGCACACCCTCGCCGGAAACATCGCGCGTGATGGAGGGGTTATCCGATTTGCGCGAGAGCTTGTCGATCTCGTCGATGTAGACGATCCCCGTCTGCGCCTTTTCAACATCATATTCGCACTTTTGAAGCAGCTTCTGCACAATGTTTTCGACATCCTCGCCCACATAACCGGCCTCGGTCAGCGTCGTGGCATCGGCAATCGTGAACGAGACATTGAGGATCCGCGCCAGGGTTTCGGCCAACAGTGTTTTGCCCGAACCGGTGGGACCAATCAGCAGAATATTGCTCTTGGCCAGCTCGACTTCGTCATGCCCGGTTTTCGCCTCGATGCGCTTGTAGTGGTTGTACACCGCTACCGCAAGCACCTTCTTCGCCTCTTCCTGATCAATCACGTATTGATCGAGAATGTCCTTGATTTCCTTCGGTTTGGGGAGTTTGGAAGTCGAGGTTTCGGTACGCTCCTGCAATTCCTCGCGAATGATCTCGTTGCACAGGTCGACGCATTCGTCGCAGATGTAGACCGACGGGCCGGCAATGAGCTTGCCCACCTCGCGCTGACTCTTGTTGCAGAACGAGCAGAACAGGATTTTGCTATCGTCGTGGAATTCCGAACCGTTTTCGTTCACGAAACCTCCTGCATCCGTACCGCTGCCGGCCACTCACCCAAGGCATACTTGTACCCCAACCGGGCCTGCCAACACAAGCCCCGTCCGTGACCCGGCCGATCCGGGGTGGTAGGACACAATCGCATCGAATCGGCGGCGCTCAGGACGCTGCGCCTTGACCGGGGGCAGCCCGCTGGCTGAGAATGCTATCGATAATCCCGTACTTCATCGCCTCTTCGGCATCCATGAAGCGATCGCGATCGGTATCCGTTTCCAGTTTCTTCAGGGTCTGTCCCGTGTGTTTGGCCAGAATCCGGTTCAGACGCTCGCGCACCGCAAGGATCTCTCGCGCATGAATCTCGAAATCCGCCGCCTGTCCCTGAAACCCCCCCAGTGGCTGGTGAATCATCATGCGCGAATGCGGCAGGCAATAACGTTTGCCCTTGGCCCCACCGGCCAGCAGCACGGCACCCATGCTCGCGGCCTGGCCGACGCAGATCGTGGATACATCGGGTTTCACGAATTGCATGGTGTCGTACATGGAGAGGCCCGCGGTTACCGACCCCCCGGGCGAATTGATGTAGACGCTGATATCCTTGTCCGGATTTTCGGACTCAAGAAAGAGCAATTGCGCCACCACCAGGTTGGAAACGTGGTCTTCTATGGGCCCGGTGATAAATACCACTCGCTCCTTGAGCAAACGGGAATAAATGTCGTAAGCCCGTTCGCCGCGAGCCGTCTGTTCGACGACCATGGGCACCAATGTCTGGGCCTTGATCTCGCTCATGCGTTGTCTCCCGCGCCATCCTTTTCAGGTTCTATAAATTCAAAGAAACCCTTGGGCTCCTCGCTGACTTGCGCCTGTTCGATCAGCCAATCGTAGGCGATTTCCTCCAGCACCAGCGATTCGACCTGGCGCATCATGCCATTGTCCGCACGCATCGCGCGCGCCTGTGCCGCCGAATCCTCGGCATCGGCCGCAAATTCCTCGATCTTGCGCTCCACCCGTGCCGGATCGGGCTGGAACTGCTCGCGTTCGATCAACTGGCTCAGTGCAAGCCCCAGTCGAACCCTGCGCTCCGCCTTTTCGACGAACGGCTCCCTTGGCAGGTCCGGAACGCTATCGGAATCCACCTGTAAACCGAACTGGCGCATCGTCGCCCGCTGCTGGCGCACGATTTCATCGTCCACCAATGCCTTGGGCACATCGATTGCATTGGCTGCGAGCAAGGCATCACTTGCCTGCTTTTCCATTTCGCTGCGTATCCGGGCATCCAGCTCGTTTTGCATGTTCTCGCGAACCTTCTCGCGCAAGCGCGTCAGGCCACCTTCCTCGATTCCCATATGGGCAGCAAAATCTTCGTTCAATTCCGGTAAATGACTTTCCTCAACGCGCTTCACGGTAACTTCGAAACTGACCGGCTTGCCCGCCAGTTCGGCCTTGGAGTAGTCCTCGGGGAACGCGAGATCGAGCGTACGAGTCGCGCCTGCCTCGGCGCCGATCAGACCCTGCTCGAAGCCGGGGATGACCGATCCGGAGCCCAACACCAGGGGCATGTCCGTGGCGCTGTTGCCATCAAAGGGTTCACCCTCAATCCGGCCCTCGAAGTCGATGACGACCTGATCACCTTCGGTGGCCGCGCGCTCCACCGCATTCCAGTGTTGATGCTGGCTGCGTAACCGGTCGAGGATCGCATCCACATCGGCCTCGCTGATCTCGACCTGTGGCCGGACCAAGGAAGCATCCGCGATGTCCTTGACCTCGAATTCGGGATAAACCTCCAACTCGGCGGTAAATGTATAGCTGCCGTCGGTAGCGGTTTCACCCGGCTCCACGGTCGGCGCCGACACCGGAGAAATATTCTCGCCCTGCAAGGCCTGAGCATAGTGCGAACGCACCAGATCCGCGAGTACATCCTCGCGCACCGCCTCACCGTACTGCTGGCGCACCACTTTCGCCGGAGCCTTGCCGGGACGAAAGCCCTTGATTTTGGAGCGCTTGGCCACGTCGTCCAGCCGCCTGGCGACTTCCTGCTCGATTTGATCCCCGGGGATCGTGACTGTTACGCGACGCCCCAGGCTGCCGCTCTGCTCTACCGATACCTGCATGAGTTTCCTCTGTTCTATCCGTGTCTGCGAGTCGTACCCCAGAGGGGAATTTGGTGCGAAAGGAGAGATTCGAACTCTCACGGGGTATTGCCCCACCGGCTCCTAAGGCCGGCGCGTCTACCATTCCGCCACTTTCGCCTGCTTACCGCCCCGGTCTCTGTTGATTTTCGTCAGCCCAAGTATCAACTGAGCATTATACGTGGGTGGCCTTGCCAAAGGGTACGCAAACGGCGACTGTGGGCGGTATGCGCCGGCAACGTTCGCCTCAACCGGCAACGCGAACTGTCTTCTCCTCCACAGCCGATGCACCGGGACCGTTCAGCAACGCATCCCGCGTGGCTTTAATCACCAGTTCGACTTCCTCGCTGGTGATCGCGAAATGCGGCGTGTAGCGCAGCGAACGCTCGCCACCATGGATCACGCCCACGCCATGTCGGCGCAGGTATTCCTCGGTCGAACCCGCACCGAAGGCCTTGTACTGCGGGGCAAGCTCGCAACTGAACAGCAGGCCGGTGCCTTGCACCTTGGTGATCAGCCCCCCCAGCTCCTTCTGGAGTGCCTCGAAACGCTCGATGAATTCCCGACCCTGCTCGCGGATGTTCTCGCGCAGCTCGGGCGTAATCGCCTCAAGCACCGAAACAGCAACATCCATGGCCCGCGGGTTGGCGGTCATGGTGTTGCCGTAGATGCCCTTGCGATACAGTCCTGCAGCACGCTCATTCATGGCGAGTACGGAAAGCGGAAACTGGCCGGCATTCAGTGCCTTGGAGTAGGTTTCCATATCGGGCGCTTCCAGCGCCTCGAAGCCCGGATAATCGACGATCGAAAGCACGCCTTGGGTACGCAGTCCGGCCTGGATCGAGTCGATCAGGAGCAGGCTGCCATGGGCCGCGGTCAGCTCGCGCGCCAGGGCGTAGAACTCGGGCGTAATGGCCTGGCCGGGATCACCCTCGCCCATCACTGGCTCGAGGAACACGGCCTCGATAAAGACGTTGTCCCGCTCGGCCTGGGCAAACACCCCACGCAGGTCCTCCAGGCTGTTGGGCGCCACCGTCCAGAAATCATCCTGGTGCCGGTAGCTGGCCAGGTGGGAGCGGTAGGTCTTGCGCGAGGAGTCGGAAAACTGGGCCGGCCGGTCGGTGCGGCCGTGGAAGCTGCCGCCCATGGCAACATGTTTGATCGCCTTGCCCGCATGGCGCCCGCCTTCGTCGGTCATCAGCTTGGCATTGACGTCGGTAATGCGGCTGGCCACCGTCACCGCCTCCGAACCGCTGTTCATGGCGAGGAAACGCGCAAAGGGGCACTCGCCGTCCCGGTTCTGTCCGATCTCGCGGCGCAGAGCCCGTACCAGACGCAGCTGGGAATAATTCGGGGTCATGATGTTGGCCATCACGTGGGGGCGGTTCATCGCCTTGAGCACCGTTTCCGGCGCATGACCGAGGCCCAGCATGCCGTAGCCCCCGTTGTCATGAATCACCGCCCCGGTGACCGTCACGATCCAGGGCCCGCAGGCCGCCAGCGTGACGTAGGGATTGATGGCGTCATCGGGGTAGAAATTGACGAATCCGGCCTGAATCGCCTCCGCCTGCTCGGTTTCGGGGCGCGTCACCAGTTCGGGAAAGTCTTTGCGCAGGCGAACGAACTCATCACGTGCCATTTCCGCCGCTCGCACCAACGCCGGGTCGCGTTCGGCGAAACGACTAATGTCCGCATCGGACAGGCCGTGGCTCGAAGCCGGGCCGCTGTGGTCGCGAATCTGTTCCAGAATCCGGATTACGTCGGTCATGTTTTCACCTCGTATTTCGAAGAAGCCTTTCGCGGTGGATCGGAAGCCACCAGGCTTTTGGGTAATTAGTTAGTTTATCATCGCAACCGCCCGAGATGGGGGCATTGGCCGCTTCCTCACTACAGCATAGTGAGGAAAATGGCGTCCCCGACGGGACTCGAACCCGTGTTACCGCCGTGAAAGGGCGGTGTCCTGGACCGCTAGACGACGGGGACACTGCAAGACCACTGAAGAGCTACTACGCACTTCAGCAGCCTTCCAAGCAAACTTCCGGACTCAAAACCGGAAACTCTGAAAAAATCGTGGTGGAGCTAGGCGGGATCGAACCGCCGACCTCCTGCATGCCATGCAGGCGCTCTCCCAGCTGAGCTATAGCCCCACGAAGCTGCGTATTTTCCTGTTTCCGAGCCAACGCTGTCAAGGGTTTTGTCGTCCAATCCATTCACGGGCGCGTTGCAGACGCGCCAGAGTTTCCTCGCGGCCCAGAAGTGCGAGCGTTTGATCGATGGGCGGCGACACAGATCCGCCCGATACGGCAATTCGTATCGGTTGCGCTATCTTGCCCAGTTTGAACCCGGCGCTTTCCGCCTGGCCGACCACCAGGACGTGTATCGATTCGGCATTCCAGTGTTCCAAGTCGCGCAGCGCAGCGCTCACCTGCTCCAATACCGTTCCCGCCTCTGTCGTGAGGTGCTTTTTGCTTGCCTTGGGATCATACCCCGTCGGTGCTTCGAAGAAGAAACGACTGTTCTCGGCCATTTCCAGCATCGTACTGGCGCGTTCCTGCTGAGCCGCCACGATACCTGCCAGCCGGGCACGGTTCGTACCCGTGTCGACTCCCAACCGCTGCAGTTGCCACTCCAGTTCGTCCACCAGTTCCTCTGGCCGACGGGCCTTGATGTAGTGCTGGTTGATCCAATCGAGCTTGCTCGTGTTGAGCGCCGAAGCCGAATGATTGATGTCGACCAGGTCGAACTGTTCGATCATTTCCTCGCGCGAAAAGATTTCCTGATCGCCATGAGACCACCCCAGTCGGACCAGGTAATTCACCACCGCCTCGGGCAGATAGCCCAGGTCGCGATAGGCCATGACGCTGGCTGCACCGTGACGCTTGGAGAGCTTGGTGCCATCCGGTCCGAGAATCATTGGTATATGAGAAAATAATGGAACTTTAGCTTGTAATGCATTGTATATATTGATTTGTTTCGGCGTGTTATTCAGATGATCGTCGCCACGGATCACGTGTGTGATCGCCATATCGACATCATCGACTACCACCGTCAGATTATAGGTAGGCACGCCGTTGGAACGGGCAATCACCAGATCGTCCAATTCCCGATTGTCGAATTCAACCCGGCCCCGCACCAGATCGTCCACCACCGTTGTGCCATCCTCTGGCATGCGAAAGCGAATCACGGGCTCCACTCCGGCCCGGGGCTCCTGGCGCTCGCGGCAACGTCCGTCGTACTTGGGCTTTTCCCCTCGCGCACGTTGCCGGTTACGCATGGCCTCAAGTTCTTCCGTTGTGCAGTAACAACGGTAGGCATGTCCCGTTTCGAGCAACTGCTGCACCATTTCACGGTAACGGTCGAAGCGTTGGGTCTGAAAAAACGGGCCTTCGTCCCAATCGAGCCCCAGCCAACGCATGCCGTCGAGAATGACCTGCACGGCCGCTTCAGTCGAGCGCTCGCGATCGGTGTCCTCGACACGCAGCACAAAACATCCTCCATGTCGGCGGGCATAGAGCCAACTGAACAGCGCGGTACGCGCTCCACCAATGTGCAAGTCACCCGTCGGGCTGGGGGCAAATCGCGTGCGTACAGTCATGGGAAACAGCCTTCAAAACAGGCGCATATGCTATCAGTCCGAATTCGGATTCCCTTGCCAGGTCACACGCCAGATCCAGCCCTGCCTGGAATCTGCTATGTAGAGCGCACCCTGCGGTCCTTCGGCAATCCCGACCGGACGGTGACGGGCATCTCCCGGCGATTCGATCGGCCCGGGTCCGGCAAAGCCGGTGGCAAAAAGTTTCCAGTGACCGCTCGGCCGACCATCCTTGAACGGCACGAAGGCCACCACGAAGCCCTTCTGCGGCAACGGTGCCCGGTTCCAGGACCCATGGAAGGCTACAAATGCCCCGTTGCGGTACGCCGCCGGGAAGGCCCCGCCCCGGTAGAACAGCATGGCCTCGGGCGCCCAATGAGCCGGAAACGCGAACAGCGGCTGCGCAAAACGGTCACAGCGCCCCACCCGCTTGCCGTCGCCACCGTATTCAGGGGCCAGGACCCGTGTGTGCCGAAAGCCGTCGTAGTAGCAGTAGGGCCAGCCGTAGTCGGCGCCCTGCTTGATGCGCAGGAATTCCTCTCCCGGCAGATCCGCACTCTGCTTCGCCGTAAACAGCGACGGCCAGTTGCCATGGAGCTGGTCGCGGCCCATCATCACCCCGTACAGTGCCTGCTCCTGCTCGTTCCAGGTAATCGCCACCATGTTGCGCAGGCCCGTGGCAAAACGCGCGCCCTCACTCGCTTGCTGCCCCGTCTTGTCCGCCCTGAAGCGCCAGATGCCGCCATGTCGCCTGAGCAACGGACAGGGATCGAGCCCGGGCGAGCCCCGCACTCTGTCCTGCCTCTGGCAGGCATTCGACGGCGCCCCGATACCCACGTAAAGCGTTTCATGCGGCCCGAAAGCGAGGCTCTTGCTCGAGTGTTCATGCTGATCGGGGAATTTCCCCACCACCACTTCCGCCGATCCCGGGGGTATATCTCCCTTCCTCGGCAACCGGAAGCGCACGATGCGGTCGGTCTCACCCACGTAAACAAACCTGTCGTGTATGGCGATGCCGGTGCCCGTCACGTCCCCGAAGTAGCGGATGGAGTCGGCGCTGCCGTCGCCATTGGTGTCGCGCAAGACAGCCACGCCGCCGCCTTCATGTTTGCTCGACAGAGCGGCGTAGACCGTGCCGTCGGCCGCCACCACCAGATGCCTCAGGCCGCCGACATTCCTGGCAAACACCTGGGCGCAAAACCCCGTGGGCACCTGGATGCCTCCATTGCGGGGACTACAAGCCGGTGTTGCCGCCCAGCCGCACACGCTGAAGAGGAGCGCACCGGAAGTCAAAAGAACCCGTCTTTCGTAACGCATGATGTTGCTCTCCATCCACCTGCATCCAGCTTACTACCGCCGCGCGGTTCCTCATGGAAACGGTACTCCACCACGCCGGTCGCGGTGCAGAAGATACCCGTGGAGTACGGCCGCACCACCGCCCAGAACGGCGCCAGCCAAAGCATCCAGTGCCACATGTTGCTTGGTCGCCAGCGTGGAATAAATAATACCCAAACCCCACAGCAGATTGAACACGCGGATAGCGGGCCGCGTATTCATCCGGTGCAGCAACCGGTCAATCCAGAATCCACTGAATACGGAAAAAGCCACATGCAGCGAAGGAAGAGCATTGCGTGCCTGATCGGCGTTCTTGAGAAACTCGTAGGATGGATAGCGAGCCCAGTCAATAACCGGCTGCGGCGTAGCTGTAGGCCAGAAGAAAAATACCGCCATGCCGGCAAGACTCAAGCCCAGGGCGGCAAGGCCGTAGAACAGCAATTCACGGCGATCGACAATCAGTCCCGGGGGTATCGACACATAAACCCACAATGAGATATACAGCCCAAGCGCCCATGGCTGGAAACCTATCAGCCGATCCAACGCCGTAGTCGGTATCGACGTAACTGGAAACAGGGGGTGGTTTGCCAGCAGGAAATAGCCCACGAAGAACAGAGCCATGAAGATCGGTATGCCGATCGACTTGAGCACGACATGCGTTGTGAGGCGGCCCCAAAAAACTTGTCCCCAGGCCATTCGCTTGGTGTTATCAGTCTTTATTTTCGTACCCCCTGTACAAGCGTTCAATGTAGCGCATACGAAGTATATAGAACCCGTGGCTTTCGATCTTCGCAATGCGCACTCCCGTCCCGACGCCTCAAGCGTTATGATTATGCAATGGCACAAAAAAACCTCGTATCCAAGGCCGTCACCATGGCCGGCGCCGGAGGCATCGCCGGTATTCTGTTCTGGATGTCGCTCTACCTTGCCGGGCCTGAAGCGCTGTTCGCTGGCGTGATCGCACTGATCGCCGGAACTGTCTGGTTCACACGCGACGCCCGCAGCATCTGGATGCTGACCGAGGGCTTGCTTATCGCCTGTCTTATAGCTGCCCAGGCCAGCATCCTGCTGGCCGCGATCCTGAAGATCGTACCCGTGGTGCTGAATCACGCCCTTTAGGGAGCCCCCTCATTAAATCGGAGCTTCACTGGGCTTCAAGTACAAAAATCACTTGAACTTCTCCCTCACTCTGCCTATGCTTGGGGTGCGTTTTACCGAGACTCAGCCATGAGCGAAGAACACACCCCAGAGGCAACCACCCGCGGGGAGATTGTCGACCAGGCCCGCATCACCGAGCAGGACGAGGAATACAAAAGCCAACCTCTACCGCCGGTCAAGGAGCGTATTCGGCACTGGCACCATTGGCGCAATGGCGGACTGGTCTGCTCGGGCGCCGGGGTCGTCACGTTGATTGCCGGTCACTTCGCCGGTAGCGGGCGCGCCATGAAGATATCGGGATTCCTGATCTTGGCCGGTGCCGTGATCTTCACGGTGAGCGTCATCGGTAGCTGGATCACCCACGAGCGCCCGCTCGATTGATGATCAGTCAACCATTTGAAGCATGAGGGGTGGACTGCCCCGCCTCACGAAACAACCGCGGACCAAGCGGATGTGACACCCCACTGGCCAACGCCGCGTCCTCACCCTGCAATCCCATGGCTATGCGCTTCCCCAAATCCCGCCAGGCTTCCCGCTGATTGACACTCGGTCGGCCAAACGACCGCAGCGGTGCCCGTCCTGTCTGCTCGGTTGTCCAACTACGTGATCGTCCCGTCCAACACCTCCAGTCTTGAAAGGGTGCGATTTACTGAGGTGGGGGTCTCTTCTTGTCGTCCTTCTTCTTTACGGGCTGCTTGGATTTTATGGACGGGGCCACGCGATGTACATCCTTGGGTGGCTGCCGGGCTTGCCGCGGCTCCTGCACCGGCGTCACTCGCGTGTACGAGGTGTTGGCGCGCGGTGCCGCAGGCGGCGGTTTGCGCGGTTTGCTCTGATCGGGCCGCACGTTCTGCTCCCTCCTTTGCGGAGGCTGCTGCGAGGACGTGCGTTTCATCGGTCTCTCGCCGGGTTTGCCGGGACCCGTCTCAGGTTGGGTGCGGGGTACGCCCGGGCGCACTTGCCCGCGCGTGGGCGAGCGGTTCTCAGGCTTGGCGACCGGGGGCTTGCCGCGATTGTTCTTGTAACGAAAGGCCGGATCCTTCAGTGCCATTTCGCGGTGCCTCGTCTGTTCGCTCGTCGGACCGGGATGGCGTTTGCTGGCCCAGGCCTGCTGCTGCTTCGTCGGCCGCAGGGCAATCCCGCCCTTACCGCCGTTGTAGCTGACGCGCTGCCCTCTGTTTTCGTACCGAACCGGCTTGCTGTAGGTATAACGAGCCATGTGCGGACCCACCCTGACTGCGCTGCGGTTGTAGTAGAAGTGGCCATGATCCCAGCGGCCACCGTAATAACCCCTGCCCGGATAGCCGTAACCGTAGTTGATGCCGCCGTAGAAGCCCACCTGGGAACCCCAGTAACCTCCGTTCCACCGATATGATCCGCCGTACCAGCCCCAGTAGCCGGGCGTCCACAGCAGTCCGACCGCAGGCGGCAACACCCAGGCTCCGGGCACCCAGTAGTAGCCGTAGGGGCCATAGGCCCAGTAGCCGGGCATCCACAGATAGCCATACCCCGGCAGCTCCGGTTGCTCATACACGGGCAGCGGCGGCGGTCCGAGATTGACCGACACCCCGAGGCTGACCTGGGCCGAGGCCGAGGAAACCGGAAGCATCGATGCCGGCAACGCCAGAGCCGCCGCCAACATGAATCCTGTCGTTGTAAGTTTCATGACCATTCTCCAAGTAAAGAAACTCTGAAAACGCTGGTTTATAGACGTTAAAAATGTATCGCGGTCGTGGCCCATTGTCTGTGCTTTTCCGCACATACGCTTTCCGGTCTAAATCGGCGCAGCCTCTATACCGGCATCCAGGGGGGTTGACTCAATCCAGATCTGATACTCGACCATCCACAAGGCAAAGTCGAAGAATCCGACGAGTAAAGGGATGTTTATTTCCCGGTGATCCCCCCGCTATAAATGGGGGGATTACCCATCGACCAGACCTGATTCATGGCCTCGGGCACCGCCAGGGGCTCGGGTCTCTCGCGAACGATGCGCTTTCTCGGCTTGATGCGTAGGCTCAGCTCCAGCGCCCGGTAGATCCGATACACTCGCTTGTGATTCCATGCCGAGCTCATCCCGTGCTCCCGGCACAGCTCCGGCACCGGGGCGCCGGCCTCTGCCTGCTTCAAAATCGTGAGAATCTGTCCATCCGTATATCGAGATTTTTTTCATGTAGAACCTCCTGTCCGTTCTTAAGGAGAAAATTCTACTTCCCAACCCCGTTATTTTTCGGGGGGATTACCGGCCTGCAGGGCCCGTCGGAGAAAGTGGATACCGAAAATTCAAAGGAATAAGCAACGCCAAGGCCTTTGAGCGGGTTTCGGCGTGAGGCTCGGCCAGGCAGGTTCAGTGAACGAGGGTAGTCCATTAGGAGATTTACCCCATAGGTATTATTAATATAATTATCTTGACAATTTCTAGTATTTATTCTAATAATATCGACATTCCGGACCCAACCCGACCGGTTAAATGAAAAAAAAGACACACACTTCCCTGAAATCGTGCTGAGTGCCGGTAAGGACGTGCGCACTGCCAAGGCGATCAGTCGTATGGTCCAGCAGGGGCAGGCTCGAAAGCTGGCTGCAAAAATCTATACGACCAATCTGACCGACGCGCCCGAGTCGATCATTCATCGTCATCTTTTCGAGATCGCGGGCACTCTATACCCTGATGCCGTCGTAAGCCATCGAAGCGCGCTTGAGGGTGGGCCAACCAAGGACGGCTCGCTTTTCCTGAGCTACAAGCACAGCCGCAACGTCACTCTGCCTGGGCACATCTTACGACTTACCCAAGGACCAGAACCACTACCAGGGGACCGCCCTTTTATCGCAGGCTTATACATTGCCTCAGATTCACGGGCATTTCTCGAGAATCTCGCAAGCTCCCGCGCGCGCTCTGGCCCAAGGAAGACGCTCTCGCGAGAGCAGATCGAGTCGCGCCTCGATCGCATTTGCCGCATTCACGGAGAAGACGCTCTAAATGAACTGCGCGACAACGCGCGCCGGCTCACCGACGACGGGCGTTGGCAAACTGAGTTTGAGCGCCTGGATACGCTCGTCGGCGCCATCCTTGGTACGCACGAAACCCGTGGTCTGAAGACGGAAGCTGCTCGTGCCCGCGCCCTGGGGTTAGCCTACGATCCATACCGACTAAAACTCTTCAATGCCTTGTTCCGGACTCTGCTTGAGCGCGATTTCAGGCATCGCCCCGAGCACCGACCGCGGAGGCATGAGTGGGATACAAACCGCGCCTTTTTCGAGGCCTACTTTTCCAACTTCATCGAGGGCACCCGATTCGAGGTTGAAGAGGCACGTAAGATCGTGCTGGAAGGCGACATCCCAATCAATCGTCCAGCCGACTCTCACGACGTCCTCGGCACATTCCGTATCGTCTCGGATCCGGCAGACGTCGCTCGCTCACCGCAGAACTACGAGGACTTCCTCGCGCTACTCCGCCAGCGTCATGCGGCGCTGCTCGCCGCGCGCCCGCAGCACGACCCCGGTCAATTCAAAGACAGTGTGAACCGGGCCGGGCAAACCATTTTCGTTCTCCCTGAGCTTGTGCGCGGTACACTGCAGAAAGCCTTTGATCTCTACCAAGGACTCACAGAGGCTTTCGCCCGTGCTGCATTCTTGATGTTCATCGTCTCCGAAGTGCATCCTTTTATTGACGGCAATGGCAGAATCGCCCGCATCATGATGAATGCCGAACTCAGCGCCTCTGACGAGGTCCGGATCATCATTCCGACGGTATATCGCGAAGATTACCTCGGTGCGCTTCGCCTGCTCTCACGCGAAGGCGAAACCGATGCTTATGTGCGGATGCTTGAGCGCGCCCATGCGTTCACGGCTTGGCTCGATTTTGATAGCTATGCTGGCGCTCTGACGCAACTCGAGCAGAGTCGCGCATTCCATGAATCAAGCGAGAGTCAGTTGATTTTTTCGCGCGAACCCCGTTTCTAACGGACGCTGATTGGGCCACACAGCATCTGAAGGTCCCAACCATTTAAAAACCGTCCGTCAAAACGGTAGAACCCTTTCAGACTTTTAGCTGTTTGCGTGGAAGCGCTTGGAAGCGTTAATGGTGCCCGGGGCCGGACTCGAACCGGCATGGCCTTGCGGCCGAGGGATTTTAAG
>JBAUSV010000129.1:0-2485 GCA_049581885.1 Gammaproteobacteria bacterium
CTATTCCGAGATTAATTCGCCCACCCGTTCCGACTTTTATTCGCCCAGGCGAGCGGGGTTGGCCGAGTCGGATTGAGGTCTCTGCTGGCTGGTTCAGGTTCCCTCCCTTTGGCTGATCGAGGGAGCGGATGAATGCCAGTGGAGCGGATTGCGATGCGCGATGTGCGCGAGATTGTACGATTGAGGATGGCGGGGCTTTCGACCCGCCAGGTGGGGATCCGGGTCGGGGTTGCGGCATCGACGGTGCGCCTGACGCTGCGGCGACTGGAGGCGGCCGGGCTCGATGGGCCTGGGGCTCTGGCGCTGTCCGAAGCGGCATTGGAGAGGCGCTTGTTCGACGGGGCGGCGGGCAAGCGGCCGGGGCATCGACGTGTGGATGAGCCGGACTGGGCGCGAAGCCGCCGGGAGTTGCAGCGCAAGCACGTGACGCTGTCGATCCTGTGGGACGAGTATATCGTCGAGCACCCGGACGGGTATCGCTACAGCCGGTTCTGCGAGCTCTACCGGAGCTGGGAAGCCCGGCTGCCGGTGACGATGCGCCAGACCCACGCATCGGGCGAGAAGCTGTTCGTCGATTATGCTGGCGATCCCGTGTCGGTGGTGATCGACCGGCTCACCGGCGAGACGCGTGCGGCCCAGATCTTCGTCGCCGTTCTCGGCGCATCGAGCTTCACCCATGCCGAGGCGACCTGGACCCAGACCCTGCCGGACTGGATCGAGGCACATAATCGCACTCTGGCGGCAATCGGCGGCGTGCCGGCGTTGCTGGTGCCCGACAACGCCAGGGTCGCGATCATCCGCGCCTGCCTCTACGATCCACAGGTCAACCGGACCTATACTGATATGGCGCGCCATTACGGCACGGCCATTCTCCCGGCGCGGCCGCGGCGGCCGCGTGACAAGGCGAAGGTCGAGGTGGCGGTTTTGCTGGCGGAGCGGTGGCTGCTGGGCAAGCTGCGCAACCGGGTATTTTACAGCCTCGCCGAACTGAATGCCGCGATCGCTGAATTCTGCCGCTGGCTGAACGAGGAGCGGATCATCCGTCGCCTGGGGGCGACAAGACGGCATCTGCTGGAAACCCTCGATCGTCCCGCGCTGAAGGAGCTGCCGGCCGAACCCTATGTGCTGGCGCAATGGCGGCGCCGGCGGGTCGGCATCGATTATCACGTCGAGATTGCGCGTTCCGGTTGATTGTGAACATCGATTCCGTTTGATTGTGAACGCCTAATCCGTTTGATCATGAACGCGGATTCCGGCGGATCGTGAACACCGGTTCGGGTGCTCATGAACATGCCCTGGAGTGCGATGGTGGGGCGCTGCTGCTGACAGTCTTCAACCAGGGGTAATTCCGATCCTTTGCTGAGCAGCGAGGGATGGGGATGCCGGGAGAGAGATTGTCGATGCGGAAGATACGTGATGTTTTGCGGCTGCGCTTTGCGCAGGGACTGAGCCAGCGAGCGATTGCGGGTAGTACGGGCCTGAGCATAGGAGCTGTGAACAGTTACCTGAGCCGGGCGCGGCTGGCGGGATTGAATTGGCCGCTTCCTGAAGATCTTGGCGACGTGCAGCTTGAGG
Source organism: Gammaproteobacteria bacterium (assembly GCA_049581885.1). Classification (GTDB taxonomy): domain Bacteria; phylum Pseudomonadota; class Gammaproteobacteria; order JAKDMP01; family JAKDMP01; genus JBAUSV01. The sequence goes on from JBAUSV010000129.1 coordinate 1,576, forward strand.
CACTGCTATATCCGCCGCTGCCGGACGTGGCGCCGGAACGCCGGCCGGTGCCGGATTGGGCGGCGGTGCATCGTGAGTTACGCCGGCCGAATGTGACGCTGTCGCTGCTGTGGGAAGAATACCGGGCCGGCACCGGCGGCCAGGACGGGTTCAGCTACTCCTGGTTTTGCGATCTCTACCGGGAATGGGTTGGTCGTCTGAAGCCGACGCTGCGCCAGGTGCATATGGCGGGAGAGCGGCTGTTCGTCGACTTTGCTGGCCACACGATGGAAGTGATCGATGGGGCGAGCGGGGAGATCCGGCGGGCCGAGACCTTCGTTGCCGTACTCGGTGCCTCGAGCTTCATCTACGCGGAAGCGACCTGGAGCCAGGGGCTGGCGGACTGGATCGGTGCGCACGTTAACGCGTTGACCGCGATTGGCGGCGCGCCGCGGCAGATCGTCAGCGACAATCTGCGCGCGGGGATCACGCGTGCTTGCTTTTATGAGCCGACGGTGAACCGCACCTACGCCGACATGGCGGCGCATTACGGCACCGCGATCATTCCGGCGCGGCCCTACAAGCCACGGGACAAGGCGAAGGCCGAGGTCGGCGTGCAGGTGGTCCAGCGCTGGATCCTGGCACGGCTGCGCAACCGCCGCTTCTTCTCGCTGGCTGAATTGAACCAGGCGCTCCACGAATTGGTCGATCAGGTGAACGATCGACCGATGCGCGGCTGGGGCACCAGCCGGCGGGCGCTCTATGAGCAGCTTGACCGTCCGGCCCTGAAACCACTGCCGCCCACGCCTTACGAATACGCGGACTGGAAGCGCTGCCGCGTGAACCTCGATTACCATGTCGAGATCGACAAGCACTTTTACTCGGTGCCGTTCCGGTTGATCCGCGAAACAGTAGAGGCACGGATCACGGC
>JBAUSV010000130.1:0-4656 GCA_049581885.1 Gammaproteobacteria bacterium
GGCTGGGGACGGTGCGTGGCCAGCGCAAGACGCGCCTTGGTGAGCGCGCCGGTGAATTGGTGCATCGGCGCCAGGGCGGAAATATCGAGCGGAGCGACCGCTTCCCACGCCGAGGCCAGATCTCCTGCCTTTTCGTAATCGGTTGCCGCATTCAGCCGTGCCGTCTCACGCGCCTGCCCACGCGCCTGCTTTGCCAACTGCAGCCAAGCCGCACCGGCCTTCTGGTAATTGCCGCGTGACTCCAGCCGCCGGGCCTGGGCCACGCCGGCGCCGGGACCTCCGGAAGGCGCCACCGCACAACCAGCGACGACACCCGCCAGTGTGGCCGCCGCAGCCCAGAAGAGAATGGAACGCCTACGCACTTGCACTATTCGACCAACCATCGCAGCATAGCGTTCATGTTACTAGAACCCGCCTCGAAAAACCCTGTAACTGCGACTCTGTATGTGGTGGCCACGCCCATCGGCAACTTGGCCGACATCAGCGAACGGGCCCGTCAGATACTGGACGCGGTGGACTTCATCGCCGCCGAGGACACCCGCCACAGCGCCCGCCTGCTACACGCGCTCGACATCTCCACGCCACTGCTAGCCCTGCACGAACATAACGAGGCCGCCAAGGCGCCCGCGCTCATCGAACGCCTGCTGCACGGGGAAAGCGCGGCGTTGATTTCGGATGCCGGCACACCGCTCATCTCCGACCCCGGCTACCGCCTTGTCCGCGCCGCCCAAGATGCGGGCATTGCCGTGCGCACCATTCCCGGCGCCTCGGCCCCGCTGGCGGCGCTCTCCATCGCCGGTCTCGCCACCGACCGCTTTGCCTTCGAGGGCTTTCTACCTCCCCGCAAGGCGGCCCGCCAAGCCCGTCTGAAAGCATTGGCCGGCGAACCGCGCACGCTCATCTTCTTCGAAGCGCCGCACCGCCTCGCTGCCATGCTCGCCGACTGCGCCACAAGTTTCGGCGCCGAACGCGAAGCCACGCTGGCGCGCGAACTCACCAAACTGCACGAATCCTGCCAGCGAGCTCCGCTCGGCGAACTCGCCCGCCGCGTCGCCGAAGGCGAAGAACCCGCACGCGGCGAATGCGTGGTACTGATCGCCGGCGCCCCCACAGCACCTGACGACGCATCGCCCGTGGAAAGCGACCCTCTGCTCGCGGCCCTGATCGCCGAAGGCGTCAGCCCCAAAACCGCCACCGCAGTCGCCCGTCGCCTGCTCCCTAACTTCAAGCGCCGCGATCTCTACCAACGCGCCGTCGAGCTGGCCTCTCACGGCACCGAGTGACCATTTACCCCCTCACCCCGCGGAGTGGGAATGGCACCGTCGGCTAAATGCTCGATAGTGAGCTTTAACGAAACAGGTGGCCCTGAACATAAACAAACGCCTTGCGAACCTCGGGCACCGAACCGAGTATGCGCTTGGCATCATGGGTGCCGCCGTAGCGGATGCGCAGGAAGTCGGGGAGTTTGCTCGTCGCCAGTTCCTCGATCCCTTGCGTTCGATAGGCATCGAGGACGTAGTCGAGAAACGAGCGTACCGAGGTCGCCGAACAGGCTGCGCGATAATGGGTCAGCCGTCGTGGGACCAGTAGCTGGCGGCCGCGATCCGACCTTGTCGGGATGCTTTTTCTAATGGATTCCCGCCTTCGCGGGAACGACGAGAGGAGCGACGTGCGTATCAGAGCGATAATCCCAGGTCGTGATATTTGGTGATTGCGGGATAATAGTCCGTTTCCAGAGCTGCGAGCACCCATGACCGAGACCCCGAAAATCATCTACACGCTCACCGATGAAGCGCCGTTTCTGGCCACGCAGTCGCTGCTGCCGATCATCGACGCCTTTACCGATACCGCCGGCGTGGCGCTGGAAACGCGCGACATCTCGCTGGCCGGGCGCGTCCTTGCGCAATTCCCGGATGCGCTCACTGACGCGCAGACCGTGTCCGATGACCTGGAGGAGCTGGGCCGCCTGACGCTGACGCCCGTGGCCAACATCATCAAGCTGCCCAATATCAGTGCCTCGCTACCGCAGCTGAAGGCGGCCATCGCCGAGTTGCAGAGCAAGGGCTTTGCGCTGCCCGATTATCCGGATGAACCTAGGGATGAAGCCGAGCGCGAGACCAAGGCGCGCTACGACAAAGCCAAGGGCAGTGCCGTGAATCCGGTGCTGCGCCAGGGCAACTCCGACCGCCGTGCGCCGAAGTCGGTGAAGGCCTATGCACGCAAGCATCCGCACCGCATGGGCGCGTGGAGCAAGGACTCGAAGACCCATGTGGCGAATATGGACGCACACGATTTCTACGGCAGCGAGAAGTCGACCACGCTGGAGAAGGCCGGCAACCTGAAGATCACTCTGCACGGAGCAGACAACAGTGCGACGGTGCTCAAGGAATCGGTCAAGGCCGAGGCCGGCGAGATCGTCGATGCAGCGGTGATGAGCCGCGAGGCGCTGGCCACCTTCATCGACGCGCAGATCGCGGATGCGAAAGACAAGGGCGTGCTGTTTTCGGTGCACCTGAAGGCCACCATGATGAAGGTGTCCGACCCCATCATGTTCGGCGTGGTGGTGAGCGAGTTCTACAAGGACGTGCTGGAAAAACACGCCGATGCACTGGCCAAAACCGGCTTCAACCCCGACTTCGGCATGGGCGATCTGTATGCGCGCATCAAGTCCCTGCCCGAGGACACGCAGGCTGCGATCCAGGCCGATGTCGCCGCGCAGTACAAAAAGCGTCCGCATCTGGCAATGGTCGATTCAGACAAGGGCATCACCAACCTGCATGTGTCTTCGGACGTCATTATTGACGCCTCGATGCCGGCAATGATCCGCGACTCGGGGAAAATGTGGAATGCCGACGGCGAACGCCAGGATTGCAAGGCAATCATCCCCGACCGCAGCTATGCCGGCATTTATCAGGCCGTCATCGCCGACTGCAAGGCCAATGGCGCATTCGACCCGACCACCATGGGCAGTGTGCACAACGTGGGCCTGATGGCACAGAAAGCCGAGGAGTACGGTTCGCATGACAAGACGTCCCAGATTCGCACTGACGGCACCGTGAGGGTGACCGACGAGAACGGCAACGTGATCTTGGAGCACGACGTCAAGACCGGCGACATCTGGCGCATGTGCCAGGCCAAGGACGCACCGATAGCCGACTGGGTGAAGCTGGCGGTGAACCGCGCCCGCGCCAGCGATACGCCGGCGGTCTTCTGGCTGGATCCGCAGCGCGCGCACGACATGCAAGTCAAGGCCAAGGTCGAACGATACCTTAAGGATCACGACACCGATGGCCTGGACATCCGCATCATGGCGCCGGTGGAAGCCATGCGGTTTTCATTGGAGCGTATCCGCGACGGCAGGGACACCATCTCCGTGACCGGCAACGTGCTGCGCGACTACCTCACGGATCTGTTCCCGATCATGGAGCTGGGCACTAGCGCCAAAATGCTTTCCATCGTGCCGCTGATGGCCGGCGGCGGCCTGTTCGAGACCGGCGCTGGCGGCAGCGCGCCCAAGCACGTGCAGCAGTTTGTAAAGGAAAATCACCTGCGCTGGGATTCGCTGGGCGAATTTCTGGCACTGGGCGCGTCGCTGGATTATCTGGGCGAGCAATATGACAACGCTCGCGCCAGGATACTGGCCTCCTCGCTGGATGCCGCCACCGCCAAGTTTCTCGACACCAACAAGTCGCCCTCGCGCAAGGCCGGCGAACTCGACAACCGCGGCAGCCATTTCTATCTGGCCATGTACTGGGCGCGAGCCTTGGCCGAACAGGACGACGATGCCGAACTCAAGACCGTGTTCGGCAAACTGGCCGAACGGCTGGAAGCGGCTGAGGACACCATTGTCGGAGAACTCAATCAGGTGCAGGGCGAGCCGGTCGAGATGGGCGGCTACTACCTTCCGGACCGAAAACTTGTCAGCGAAGCCATGCGTCCCAGTGCCACGCTGAATGCGGCTCTCGCGGAACTGAAGCGGCAGGCATCGTAAGCCTTCGGTGCCAGTGCCCGCCGTCCTCGCATAACCGAATGCAAGGCAATTGCGGGACATTTCGCGCTGCTACGCCGGGCGCTGGCTGCGGGTTCAACAGGGCTCATGCGAAGCGCTTGCGCCCTGGCACGGCCGTAGTCATACGCGACGTGCTGCATTATCTGGATGCTGATTTCAATACGATCTGCTGCGCGCGGCAGCGGCCCACGTAGCGCCCGGAGCGGCATTGATTGTCCGTACGGTGCTGCGTGACCGTTCGTTGCGTTTCGCAGTCACGCGGGCCGAAGAATTTTTCATCCGGCGGGCGCCGCTGGATACGTTATGGCGTGCGGGACTACCCGAGCCTGGAAACACTGCACGGCGCACTGACCGATAGCGGACTGAGCATTCACACGACGCCTTTGTTCGGCCGCATACCATTCAATAGTTATCTGCTCATCGCCCGCCGCGAACCGACACCGGCGTAATGCAGGAGCGCAGCCATGCTGAGCGGTTGTTCGATTATCGCCCAGCTAGCCGAGCTCCTACATGCCGATCGATCCGGGTAAGATGGGCATTGTTTTTCCGTGTGAGGGTTCGATGAAAGTAACACGCTCGGCAATGATTACTGCCGCCTGTTTATGTGTTGGCCTCGGGTTTTCCCATGCGGCACAGGCCGCCGGTTT
>JBAUSV010000131.1:0-1598 GCA_049581885.1 Gammaproteobacteria bacterium
GTTTCCCGTGTTCGTGATGGGTTTCGGGGTTCCGAAATCAACTGCCTTTTCTCCAACTTTCATCATTGCCACACTCGTTGCAGGGCTTGTTGTTGGTGGGCTGAATTTCGCCCTGGCTAGCCGTATCGTTCGGCCGCGCTTGCGGCAACTGAGCGCGAGAATGCAGCAAGTGCGCGCAGCAATGCAACAGGCGACCTTTAGCGGAGATTGGACGGCTTGCAATCCTGCTGTTTGCCGTTTGCATGAGCAGGATGAGGATGAGCTCGGGGCCGTAGCTCAAAGCTACAATGCGTTGCTCCATGCTCTGCATGACGCACAGATGGTTGAAGCGCGCATTCGCGATTTCACCCAGACGCTCTCCAGTAAACTTGATTTATATGAATTGGGCGATCAGGCGCTGGGATTGTTGCAAGCCAATGCACATGCCCAGGGTGGAGCGATTGTGCTCGAGCGTCAGGGTGAGTGGACTGTTCTGGCTTCTCGAGGCCTCTCCCATCCTGAAAAACTCGTCGAGAGTAAAGCTTTTTTCAACTCGAAGGACGAGGCAGTTCAAACGAGAATCACCTTGCCGCCTGGTGTGACCGTTGATGCCATCCTTTCACATTTCGTCCCCAGTGATGTCTTGCTGACGCCGATCGAGAACCATGGCTTTGTGTTGGGCTGGGTCATCCTGGCTTCGGCTACCCCGTTTGCCGAAGATGTGCCTCGATTGATGCCCTTGTTGATGCAAGGGCTTGGCTTGGCGCTCAATAATGCGCTTCTGCATGATGATCTACAGCGTGTCGCTGCACTGGATCCGCTCACGGGTGTCTATAACCGTCGATTCGGTTTCAAGCGCCTGGAAGAAGAATTGACCCGTGCTGCCCGGGATCATTCTTCTTTATCAGTTTTGCTGCTTGATCTGGACCATTTCAAGCGGGTAAATGACACGTATGGACATTTGAGTGGTGACAAAGTGCTCATTCGTACGGCAACCGTCTGCCGTGAAATCCTACGCGAAGGTGATGTCCTGATGCGGTATGGAGGTGAGGAGTTCGTCGTTGTCTTGCCCGGTGCCAGCATCCAGGATGCACGAGAAGTCGCTGAGCGCATCCGTTTTGCCATCAGTCAGGCCCAAGTCAATCTGGGCGACCAACTTCTTAAGGTGACTTCGAGCATTGGCGTGGCGGCAACGACAGGACAAAAAGCCATTGCCGCTGATGAGTTGATTGCGCTGGCTGACGAGCGCTTATACAAGGCAAAAGCAACGGGGCGAAATAAGGTCGTATCCGAAGCCGTGATGGCGGCAAAACCAGCGGCGACAACCAAAACGGTGCAATAACCCGCTTCGGCAGCCCTGAAATGAAATCAACTCTTGACAACATTTCAGAAGTCTATAATATGCGCCTCCTACTGACGCGGGATGGAGCAGCTCGGTAGCTCGTCGGGCTCATAACCCGAAGGTCGTAGGTTCAAATCCTACTCCCGCAACCAAACTTAAGCCCCTGATTGATAAGTGATTATCATCAGGGGCTTTTTCTATGACCTGGATTTTCTTCAGTTCACACGTGGCGACTAAATAACTGTTGGGGTTACGTTGTTGTATGTGTGTCATGTAC
>JBAUSV010000132.1:0-1630 GCA_049581885.1 Gammaproteobacteria bacterium
GTCTAACTGCGGGGCTTTCCGGTTTAACGGGCATTTCCAATGTCTTCAGCGATGCCCTCAGTTATCTCAGACTTTTCGCCCTGGGTCTGGCCAGCGCATCCCTGGCCGGCACCTTTAATGCCATGGCGGGGCAGGTCAAAGAAGCTCTTCCGGGAATCGGCATCTTGTTCGCCATTATGATTGCAATCCTGGGACATACCCTGAATTTCTCCCTTGCCGTCGCCGGCGGGTTTATCCATGGATTGCGATTGAATTTCATAGAATTTTTCAGGTGGAGCATTTCCGAAGAAGGTCATCCGTTTGTGGCGTTTGCGAGAAAGGAGAAGGAATCGTGGAAGACTTGGTCTTAGCGTTGGGATGGTTGGGCGTGTTCGCGCCGCTGGCCCTTGGCGCCGTGGGCAGCATGATCGGCTGCTCGAGGGCCGGACAGGCAGCCATCGGAGCCATGTTAGAGATTGAAAGCGGTTACGGCCGTTTTATCGGCGTATCGGCCATGCCCAGTTCCCAGGTTATTTACGGCGTGGTGGTAACCCTTACTTTCGGAGGGGCCATGAATAAAACGTCCGCTCCCGGGATTTTCGGCATCGGTCTCCTCACGGGTGTGGCCCTGATGGTGAGTGCCATATACCAGGGGTATGCTTGTGCGTCGTCCATCAGTGTTGCCAAGAATAAACCGGAAGTTTTCGGGGTTTCCCTTGCGCCGGCGGCGGTGGTGGAAGGATTCGCCGTCTTTGCCTTTGTCTTTGCCCTGGTGCTTTTGGGAACCGTCACGGCGGGTTGAGGAGGCCCCCGGTTATGGATGAAAACAAGGAAGTCTCCACCGGAGTACAACAACTGATTGCGCGACTGCGGGACGATGGCGTAAAGGCAGGTCGGGAACAGGCGGATCAAGTATTGGCCGAGGCAAGGAAGGAGGCTGATCGGATCCTATCCGAGGCCAAGACGCAGGCGGAAGAAATGCTGCGGAAGGCAAGGGTGCAGATTGAACAGGATCGATCGGCCTGTATGGGCTCTCTTCAGATGGCGATTCGGGATACGGAATTGAAGATGGAAGCCGAGCTGAAAGGAGACTTTGCCGCCCATGTGCGGCGGTTGGTGTCCCTTGAAATGGGCGACAGGGATTTCATCAGGCAGTGCATCCTGGCCGTCGCCGGCATGGCCACCGGCCATATGGTCTGCGACGGCCAACCCGTGGAAGTCCTGCTGCCCAAGGATCTGTTTGAAACCGATGATTCCGGAACCGGCCTGACCCCCGCGGGGAAGGAACGTATGCATCACCTGGTACTGGGTATTTCCGGCGATATGTTGCGGGAAGGGGTCGAACTGAAGCCGTCTGAAGGACTCAAACGCGGTATTCGGATCCGTCTGGTGGGCGAGGACCTGGAAATCGATCTTTCCGAGCAGGCCATCAGCCGGTTATTGCTTGAGAATCTGCTTCCCCGATACCAGGCCATTGTTCGCGGGAAGGAGTAGTTGGGAATATGCCGACCCGGCCCTACTACACACTCTTGGCCAGTCTTCCGCCGTTATCCCGCTTTGACCGGGCAGGTCGTTTGCCCATCTCTCGCGAGCGGCTGAACCAACGTCTCAGGATGCTGGCGCCGGATGACGCCCATTTGTTGGACCAAAT
>JBAUSV010000133.1:0-3670 GCA_049581885.1 Gammaproteobacteria bacterium
GGGCAACCCAGGATCGGTGAGCGCGGCCTTTGCCCGCATCCGCGACACACTCGGCGCGCCGCAGGTGTTGATCTACAACGCCGGCTCGTATGCCCCCGGCGGCCTGCTCGACATTGATCCCGAACAATTTGAAAGTGCATGGCGCGCGAATTGCTACGGCGGTTTTCTATGTGCGCGCGAAGTGCTTCCCGCCATGCAGAAAGCGGGGGCCGGCACGCTGCTTTTTACCGGCGCCACGGCGGCGCTCCGTGGCAGTGCGGGTTTCGCCGGACTGGCCGTAGGCAAGTTCGGATTGCGCGCACTCACCCAGAGCATGGCGCGCGAGTTCGGCCCGCAAGGCATCCACGTGGTCCATGCCGTGATCGACGGCCAGATCGCCACGCCATCGGCACGCGAGCGCCAGCCCGAGCGCGCCGCCGAGACCTTCCTCGACCCCGATGCAATCGCCGAAACCTACTGGCAACTGCACTGCCAGCACCCCACGGCCTGGACGCTCGAGCTCGATCTGCGCCCTCATGTCGAGTCGTTCTGAGCACCATTCGCCGCTGATTACCGCGGTGCGCGCGCTGCTTGCGCTCGTCCCGATCCTGGCCCTGCTGGTCGGCCCGTTCTTCCTCAACCGTACGCGCCCGTTCATCCTCGGGCTGCCGTTCCTGCTGTTCTGGATCAGTGCGTGGGCAGTCATCGCTGCCGCTGCCATGGGCGGCGTCTACTGGCTCGATCCACGCCGCCGGTCTGACGCGGAGGATCCCCGCTGATGGCCCTCGCTCTCGTCATTCTGACCTTCGTGCTGGCCATGGCGCTGGGCCTTGCCGCGCGGCGCGGTCGGACGATGGACATGGAGCAGTGGACAATCGGGCGCCGAGGCTTCGGCCCGATCCTGGTCTTCCTGCTCATGGCGGGGGAAATCTACACCACCTTCACCTTCCTGGGCGCCAGCGGTTATGCCTACGGCCGCGGCGCGCCGGCCTTCTACATCATCGCCTACGGCGTCGTCGCCTATGCGCTCGGCTATTGGTTCCTGCCGCGGGTCTGGCGCTATGCCCGCGATCATTCGCTCATAACCCAGGCAGATTTCTTCGCCCATCGCTTCGACTCGCGCGGGCTGGGCATCGCCGTCGGCCTGATCGGCGTGGTCGCCATGCTGCCTTACCTCGCCCTGCAGCTCGAAGGCCTGGGGTTGATCGTGCAAATCACCACGCAGGGCGCCGTGGGCGCGCGCACGGCGATCATCATCGGCACGGTGGGGTTGGTCGTTTATGTCGTGGTGTCCGGCATTCACGCCTCGGCCTGGACGGCCGTGGCCAAGGATGTCCTCGTACTCGGTCTGGCCGTATTCCTCGGGCTGTACCTGCCTTTTCATGCCTATGGCGGCATCGGTGACATGTTCAGGAAACTGGCCGTCGAATACCCCCAGCTGCTCAGCCTGCACAATCCCCAAGGCCCCCTCTGGTTCTCCACCACCGTGCTGGTCTCCGCGCTGGGCTTCTGGATGTGGCCGCACGCCTTTGCCTATACTTTCTCGGCCCGGCACGAACATATTTTTCGCCGCAACGCTGTTTTGCTGCCGCTGTACCAGTTGCTGCTGCTGTTCGTCTTCTTCGTCGGCTTCGCCGCGCTGGGGATCGTGCCCCACCTGTCTGATCCGAACCTGGCGCTCCTTGCCGCCAGCGCCGCAACCCTCCCGAACTGGGTGCTCGGCCTGATCGGGGGCGCCGGCCTGCTGGCCGCACTCGTACCCGGCTCACTGCTACTGATCGTGACGGCCGCTCTGCTCGCCCGCAATGGCCTGGCGCTGCTGCCCGCATTCGCCGACGAGAAACGGACCCACCTCGCAGCCCGCATCCTGGTGCTGCCCATCGCGATCGGCGCCGCCTTCTTCGCGATCTTCGGCAATACCGGTATCGTCGGGTTGCTGCTGCTCGGCTACAGCTACATCAGCCAGCTCTTCCCCGCGCTGGCCTTTTCGTTCCTGTCGCGCCACCGGGTCAGTTCGACGGCCGCCTTCTCGGGACTGGCGGCCGGCGCGATCGTCGTCTCGCTTCTGTCCGTGACGCACGAGCACGTGGTCACGCTCCTGCCCTTTCTGCCGCATGAGCTGACGGGACTCAATGACGGCATCGCCGCCCTGCTCGTGAACATCATCGTGCTGCTGGCGGTGCATGTCTTTACCGCACGTTCTTCCGCGCCCTTGACGCAAACGGATCCTTGAGGCGCTCCGTATACTGTTTGCATCAGTTTCGACCACCCGCCCCATGACATCCTCCGACCTCCAAACCACAGCCGCCGTTACGCCACGCGAAGCCGGGTTCCGCCCGCGCGCGGAGTGGGAGGCGCATGCGCGCACCTGGATCGCCTGGCCGGCGCACCCGGAAACCTTCGTCGGTTCCGTGGCCGAGGCGCAGCAGGCGTTTGCCCGTGTTGCCAACACGCTGGCTGAGTTCGAACCCGTGGCGATGGTACTCAGCCCCGATCAGGAAAAAACAGCACAGCGGCTGCTGGCGAGCGACATCGAACTGCTGCCGTGGGGCATCAACGACGCCTGGATGCGCGATATCGCGCCCAGTTTCCTGGTCAACGCGGCGGGCGAAGTCGCCGGCACCAACTGGGTATTCAACGACTACGGCAACAAGGACGGGCGCAATCTCGAAGGCTACGGCGAGGATGCGGCAACTGCCGCGCGCATCCTTCGTCATCGCGGGATGCGCCGTTTCGCGAGCGATCTGGTGTGCGAGGGCGGCACCCTGGTGTGCGACGGCGACGGCACGCTCATCAGCAACGCGAGCGTGGTGCTCAACCCCAACCGTAACCCGGGGATGACGCGTGAAGAGGCGGATGCCATATTCGGCGACTATCTGAACGTCGATACGGTGATCTGGTTCGAAGACGGGCTGACCGACGACGACACGGACGGCCATACCGACAACCTGGTCGCCTTTGGCGGTCCCGGCCGCGTGTTGCTTCTCAGCGAAGACGATCCGGGCGACTCCAACTTCGCCACGCTCAATACTGCGCGGCACGTACTCGAACAAGCGAGCGATGCCGGGGGGCGTGGATTCGACATTATTCCGGTGCCCCAGCCCCGTGCCCGCTACAAGGGCGAACTGCGCTATGCCCTCTCCTACGTGAATTTCTGCCTGGCCAACGGCGCGGTCCTGATTCCCGCCTTCGACGATCCCTCGCGCGACGCCTCGGCACGCGATATCATCGCCGAACAATTCCCCGGAAGAAAAGCCGTTTCCCTGCCCTCGCTCGCCATCATCGCGGGCGGCGGCAGCCTGCACTGTATTACCCACGAGGAGCCCGCCGCATGCGCCGAATGAAAATAGCCGTCGTCCAGATGCGGATGCATCCCGATCACGAGCGCAACATCGAGCAGGCAGAGGCCCGAGTGCGCGAAGCCGCGAGGCAAGGCGCCAACCTGGTCCTGTTGCCCGAGCTGTTCGCGCAGCCGTACTTCTGCAAGGACCAGGACGCGCGTTTCTTCGACTGGGCCCTGCCGGCCTCGGCGCATCCGGTGATCGAACGCTTCCGGGCCGTGGCCCGCGAGCTCGGGCTGGTGCTGCCGGTCTCCTTTTTCGAACGCAGCGGCCCGACCCACTTCAACAGTCTCGCCATGATCGACGCCGACGGCAGCGTGCGCGGCATTTACCGCAAGGCGCACATTCCC
>JBAUSV010000134.1:0-3004 GCA_049581885.1 Gammaproteobacteria bacterium
CCTACAGGGATCCCAATCTTCTGAAGACAGTGGAAACATTCGACGGGACTGCGAAGTTTCTACGAGAAATCACCCTGAGCCGGGAGGAACTGACCAAAAGCATCATCGGCGCCATAGGAGATATGGATAGCTATATGCTCCCTGATGCCAAGGGATTCACCTCCATGGTCCGCTACCTCATGGGCCATACGGAGGAGAGCCGGCAACAGATGCGGGAGGAGATTCTTGCAACAACAGAGGAGGATTTCAGGGCCATGGCGCCGGCCCTGGAAGAAGTAAGAGAAAACGGAATTGTCAAAGTCTTAGGGTCGTCCACCGCCATGGAAGAGGGAGGGAAATTAAGGCCGGGATGGTTGAAGCCGGTCAAGGTGATCTGATCAGATATCCGTTACTCTTCACTTTTCACTGTTCACTAATCTCTTGCTGAATATGACTGTAGGGATTTGTGGGCCCGTGCCCGGCACCGATTTTCAACCCGGACGCGATGGCCCGCGTGATGAATTTTTTTGCCTTTTTAACGGCATCCCCCATGGACCACCCCTGGGCCAGAAAGGTGGCCAGGGCCGCCGAAAGCGTGCAACCGGTCCCGTGGGTATTCTTCGTGTGGATGCGGGCGGCGGTGAGGTTGGAGAAAGAATGGCCGTCGAACAGAAGGTCCAGGGCCTCTCCCTCATGGTGCCCGCCTTTTATCAGAACGTACCTTGGCCCCAAATGGTGGATGCGTTCCGCCGATTTTTGCATCTCGGAAAGACTGCCGACGGGAAAACCGCACAGGAGAGCAGCCTCCGAAAGGTTGGGAGTTACCAGGTCCGCCAGGGGAAAAAGTGCCTTTTTCATGACCTCGACGGCGTCTTGCGAAAGAAGAGGATCGCCGCTTGTGGACACCATAACCGGATCTACCACCAGATGTTGCACCCTGTATTTCCGCAATTTTCCCACAACCGCCTCCACCACTTCTCCTGTGGCCAGCATTCCGGTCTTGACGGCGTCGGCGCCGATATCCGAGAGGACCGATTCCATCTGCTTTTCAATAAAGGAAACGGGCACGGGATGCACCCCCTGGACCCCGATTGTATTCTGGGCGGTGACGGCCGTGATTACGCTCATACCATAGGCCCCCAAGACCGTAATGGTCTTAATATCCGCCTGTATTCCGGCCCCTCCACCGGAGTCCGATCCTGCAATGGTCAAAATGCGCTTCATTTTTTACTCCCATCCTTCATTCAAAACTACCGCCACGGAACGAGTCTGCGTTCCAGTTTTTCCAGAATCCAGGCGAACGACAGGCCCAGGAGGGACAGAACCAGTATCCCGAATAGCAGCCGTGGGGTCTGCATGAGATCCGCGGCGGAAAGAATCAGAAACCCGATCCCCTTATCCGCCGCGATCATTTCGGCGGTGACAACCAGAAGCAGGCTGATCCCGATGCCCAATTTTAACCCCGCAAAGATCATGGGGACGCTTGCGGGAAGGATCACCCGGGTGATGACATGAAACGGACCGGAACCAAGCGAAAGAGCCGCCTTGATCAGGACCGTCTCCATATTCCTCACCCCGGACCGAACATTGATCACCACGGGAAAAAAGACGCCCAGGGCGATCACCGCTATCTTTGAAGCCTCGCCTATGCCCAGCCATAGGATGAGCAGGGGCAAAATGGCAATCTTCGGGATCGGATAGGTTGCCGCAATGACGGGATGCGCCACATCGTCTGCAAGTTGAGAATATCCGGTGGCAAGGCCCGTGATGATTCCCGCCGCGGCACCCATGAAAAAGCCGCACCCGATACGCCACAGGCTGGCCATTATATGCTCCAGGATCTCACCGCTTCGCACCATTTCGAAGCCGGAATGGAGCACCGCGGTAAGGGGGGGCAGAAACAGGGGCGTTACAAGGCCCGAACGGCCGACGGCTTCCCACGCAGCAAACACGGCCAAAACGGACAAGACGCTTACCACCCTGTTCTCCCTGCGTACCAGAAATCGGGTCTTGTCTTCAACAACTTTTCGCTTGCCGGATACTTTCAAATCCTGTCCGCCTCCCCTTTTCCCCTGACCTGTTCCCATATCCTATCCAGGTATTGCACGAAACGCGGATCCACCTTGACCTTCTCCCTGCGGGGCCGGGGAAGTTCAATGGGGACAATATTTTCAATCCTGCCCGGTCGACCTCCCATGATAACCACCCGATCAGCCAGAAAAACCGCCTCCGGGATATAATGGGTAATGTACAGGAGGCTCTGCCGGGTTGTCTCATATATGCGGGAGAGTTCTATCTGCATATCCATTCGAATCTGGGCATCCAGGGCGGAGAAAGGCTCGTCCATGAGAAGGAGTTCGGGGGAAACCGCCAGGGCCCTGGCTATGGCGGTCCTCTGCTTCATGCCTCCGGACAACTGATGAGGATAATGATCTCCAAATCCCTCCAGACCCACCAGCCGGATGAGATGATCCGCCGTAAGATTTCTGCGGTCCTGAGGGATTCCCTGCTCTTCAAGGCCGAACGTGATATTCTTTCGAACGGTCCGCCAGGGAAACAGGGCCAGTTCCTGAAAGACGACAGAGGTAAGAGGACGGTCGCGGTTGGAAAGGTCTTTGAAAACCACCTCCCCCGTTGTGGCGGGTAGAAGTCCCGCAACAATGTTAAGAAGGGTCGATTTTCCGCATCCCGAACGGCCTACCACGGCCACAAATTCGCCTTCCCTTATGCAGAAGTTCACTTTTCCAAGGGCGGGGGTTTTCCTGCCGTCCCGAGATTCAAAGGTCTTGGAGACGTTGTTGATGACCACCTTCATGAACCGTTGCCAACTCCTTCAAGGGCCTTGCGCCACAAATCCATTTGGGTAATCCGGGCTGCATCCAGCCTTCTTCCTATCATCTTATGCGCAAAATACCAGTCAATCTGCCGCTGGATATCTTCCTCGAAAAGCTCCCCGTTTCGATCGTTATAGTTGAGGCCCTCTGCTATGAGTTCCGGTTTGCGATTCGTGTATTTGGCAATATAT
>JBAUSV010000135.1:0-3623 GCA_049581885.1 Gammaproteobacteria bacterium
CTTCTGAGCAAGGTAGAACTTGACCAGTTGCAATCTGAAGTTGGACTGATTTGGATGCAGCTTGACGAGCTGTTTGAGCAGCGACTCCACATGGTCCGGCTCTTTCAGCCGGGTGTAAATGCTGAGCTTCAGCGCTATGACGCCGAGATTGTCACTATCGGATTTCCTAACCGCACTTAGCTGCTTCAGAGCCGCTTGCATGTCTCCACTTACGAAGTGATCAACCGCAAGGACAACGCTGGCGTCGACATTCCCGGGTTCGATTTCCAATGCCTTGTGGGCTTCCCGCCGGGCACCATCCGTATCCTTGAGCTTGAAAAGAACGGCGGCCTTGAGTGCATGCACATCTGCGCTCGTGGGATCGAGCTTGGCGGCAGCATTCGTAGTCTTCAAGGCATCGTCAACCGCGCCACCCAATAAATACAGCTTTGCAAGGCGGACTCGAGATTTGAAGTCTTTCCCGTCCAGCTCCACGATGCGCCGCAGCGTTCCCGCGTAAGCTTTCAAGTTCTTTCCGTGCTCCTCGACCTTGGAGAGAGCGCGCCATGCCGGCAGCATGTCATCCTTTAGCTGAAGAGCGTTCTTCAGCTGAACCCGCGCTTTGGCATATTCGTGTTTGCCAAGATACTTCACGCCGCTTTCGTAATAATTCTGCGCACGCTCTTGACGAGAGCTGCACGCAGCGAACGTCAACGTCGTCAGAACGAGACACGCGCAAACAGCGAGATGCTTGATTGAACGGAGGCTGGAGTTGCGAAGCATGATGTTCTCTATCGCTTGTCGGAGTTCGGCAGCATTTCAGCCTTGGCCAGCTTTCCGGATTTGGTCGGCAGATATTGCGCGAGCGCTGGAACCGCGACATCGATAAATGCCTGGAGCCGCCGGTCGGCGCCCTGCTCCGCCTCGCCCGCATTGATCGGCGTGGTCAAACGAATCAAGGCGCCGTCCGTTCGATTTTTCAAAATGGCATCTTTCAGCAGCAAGAGCTTCGACAGATACTCGCTGGCCACGCTCCTGCCCCGCTCGGCATACCAGTAGTACACGAGCTCCTTCTGCGACGCGCGCATGATTATGGCGCGATTGATGGGCAGAGATATCCCGTTGTGATGATAGTGAATCGTATCGAATTCGGTAATGCGCCATCCGTTCCCTGGAATGCAAACGCTCGGCGAATGCGGCGAGACGCCTTCGCGCTGCGTGTTGTAATACGCAACATACAGGTTCACGGGCAACCCGTGTGGCTTGGCATAATCCGCCAATATGTAATCGGACAAGCCAAGCGCGCGCAGGGTCCCAGACGACAGCGAAGAACTCTTGCCCGTCCAGTTCGCCAGCGTCATGGGGAAAGAGGCGAAGATCTTCCTTTCAGGACGTATTTCGTGGCGGGTGGCGACGAAGAAGCCAGCCACACCGACCAAGACGACAAGCGCTGCGCAGCTCCCGACTGGCGCCCAACGGGCGATACCACGCCCCCTGTCCAGGGGTCCCGTCGGAGGCGAAATCGTCGGCGCGTAGAACATGTCGAACAGGCCCTTCCCGGCATTGAAACGCGCCAACAGCGCCATTTCCCCGACAAGAATACCGGCGCACGCAACGAAGATGACCCACCCCTCAAACATGTGCAGCGCACCGTCGGCGTCTTGCGGCCCCCAATGATCAACAAGCACGCCAACCAGCCCAATCCGAAAGCTGTTCATGACGATGGTGATCGGTATGGCTGACAGGAAGATCAAGGCCCGCTGCCATAGCCGCCCTTGAAACAGGTAGGCGGCAAGGAAGCTCAGACTCAAAAGCGGATAGAGGTATCTAAGACCGCTGCAGGCATCGACGACCTGGAGTTTATAATTGCCAAGATCGATGACGTTGCCTTGCAAGAAAACGGGAATCTGCGCCAGCCGGATGAAAAACACGCCCAATTGCGAGGAGACGATCTGCAGCCGCCAGGACAGCGACGCGTCGATCAGATAGGGCATCGGGATGGCGAGGATCAGGAACAGTACCGGGATCGCAACCACCTTCAGCAAAGGCCGTCCACCAACGCTGAGGACGATGCCGAGCACCACGAGAACGAAGCCGAATTGCGACAGAAAAAAAAGCGCGCTCAGCCGTCCAACGACATGCATGGCGCCGGCGACCAAGACCAAGCTCGGACCGATCCACGACGGCTGACCAAGACTCTTAACGATCGCCTCACGGCGCGACCATAACAGCCACGCGACGATGACCGGAATGAGAAAGCCATAACTATATTCTTCCTGGACGCGCCAGCGGCGGACGAGTTCCAGCAGAGAGTGGCCAAAGCCAATGGCGGCTACGGCAATCAATAAAAGCGTGGCCAGAAATGGATAGCTCGTGGTTGACAGCGCAAGGCCCGCCCGCGAGCCACGATCCGTTTGCATGAGCATTCTGCGTTACGCCTTACTCGCTCGATGGAGCAGAAATCCAAACTCGTTCAGTCTCAATAATCTCGCGATCCGGGCAGGCACGCGTACAAAAGTCAATGCGCAGCCCCTTTCTTTTAAGCTTTTATTTAACATAAGAAGGAGCCCCAGAAAACGCGCATCGATGAGTTCAGTGCCATCGAAGTTAATTGTGACGTCCTTATTGGCCGCAAGAGCCGTCCTAAAGACAGGTATCGCGATGTCGATATTTTTCGCGGTAGCGGCTCCCTTAAGCGAAAGGACTATTGTCTTATTGTCCTCCGAATAGTCGACCGATAGGCCGTCCCGGCCGGCGCCATGGCTAATTGCATGCCACTTTTGTAACGCCAAGAGCGGCATTATCCGTGTTGCAATTAACCGAACGAAGGTCAGGCCATCGTTCCAGTAGCGGCGCCAAAGTTGCGGCTCTTCTATGATCCGCCAGAACCATTCCAGACCCAGCCGTTGAAAGGCCGCCGGCGCGCGCTTGACCGTCCCGGCTGCGAAGTTGAGGGTCGCGCCGAGATGGACGCGTACCGGAACGGTCAAGCGGGCATGGTTATGTAGCAGCCAAGCTTGTCCCTTTTTTGCGCCCAGAGCGACGGCAAGGAACTCGGCTTGGCTTGCATTCACTGCGTCAATGATGTCATCGGTGCTCATGTCTGCAACGGAACCGAACCCGGGGTAGTACGTTCCGACGCATGCCATGCCGTTTCGTTCGGCATTGATCCGCTTGGAGGCTCCCGCCGCGATATTGGCATCGCCGCCGAAGAGGAAGACTTTGAGCGGCGACACGCGCTTGGCGGCGCGTAGGGCCATGAACATGTCGGAACCTGCAATCCGGCTGCGCATAGGCGCCCCCAGCATCCGGGCCGCCCAAACGATCGGAGCGCCGTCCGCAGTGCATAGATCGCTGATCAGCAACGACTCGCGGAACTGGGTACCTCGCAGGCTGGCCACCAGAAAGTTCAGATTGGCCGTCGAAATCAGGAACGGCTCAGTCCGAGAGGCTGCAACGGCGATCCTTCGCTGCACCGTCTCCATATCCACGACGTCTATGGGAATGCCCAAGACCCCGTATACCTGGCGCGCGAGGTCATCGGAGGGGATTTGCGCCAGCGAGACGTCGGGGAGCGTATTTGCCCGCCCGGCCGCGACTTGACCGAAGGCTGACGGCGCCAAGACATCGTTGCGGTCGTATAC
>JBAUSV010000136.1:0-7193 GCA_049581885.1 Gammaproteobacteria bacterium
GCGCACCGGCAGCGCCGCGCCGGCACCGCGCCAGATATGGCTGTTCCCCGGTCAAGGCTCGCAATACCCGGGCATGGCCGCGGCCTTGTGGCGTGAAGAGCCCGATTTCCGTGCTGCGCTGGAGCCGCTGCTGGCCGTCGCCGACAGCATTGACGGTGAACTGCGCACCCTGTTGCTGGACGCCGATCCGGGCGACGACGAAGCCGCCGCGCGCCTGGCGCAGACCGCCCGGTCGCAACCGGCGCTGTTCCTGGTCAGCTATGCCATGGCACGCACTCTTGAAGCGTATGGCCTGAGGGCCGATGCCATGATCGGCCACAGCATCGGCGAGTATGTGGCGGCCTGCCTGGCCGGCGTGTTCAGTCCCGAACAGACCCTGAAACTGGTGGCCCGGCGGGGCGCCCTGATGCAAGCCCAGCCCCCCGGCGATATGGTGGCCGTGCACGCCACGGTCGAGGCGCTTCGACCGCACCTGACCGCCGACATCGAGATCGCTTGCTACAACGCCGAGGCCCTGCAGGTTGTGTCCGGCAGCCACCAGGCCATGCAAGCGCAGCTTGCCGAACTGGAAAAACACGAGCTTCGCCACAGCCGCCTCAAGGTCAGCCATGCCTTTCACTCGCTGTTGATGGAGGGTGCGTTGCCGGCGTTCACCGAAGCGGTCGCCGCGGCGACACCGGCAGCGCCGCAGCGCACGTTCTACGCCTGCTCCCACGGACAGCCGATTACTGCCGGGCAGTCAGTCGACCCGGCCTACTGGGCTGGCCAGATCCGTGCACCGGTGCGCTTTGCTGACAGCCTGCGCCATGCGCTGGCCGAGGATCGTCCCGCCATGCTGCTGGAAGTCGGGCCCGGTCGTGCACTGTCGACGCTGGCACGCACCCCCGGCGGTGCAAGCGGACACAGGCCCCGTGCCGTCGTCGCCTTCGGTGCGACGGTCGATGCCAAGGATGGGGACGGCGACCTCGTATTTGCCCGCGCACTGGGCGAAAGCTGGGTTCAGGGCGCCGATGTCGACCTCGAACACCGATATGCCGGCGAAACCCGCGGTCACGTGCCTCTTCCGGGGTACCCGTTCCGACGCGATCACTATGGTTACACCGCGCCATCCGCCCACGCCACGACCCCGCAACTATCGAGCACGCCTGGCACACCTCCGTCCGCCACCGACAGCCACGGCGGCGATGCGACCGCTGCCATCGTGGCGCTGCTGGCTGAAGTCAGCGGCGAACCTGTCGGATCCATCGATCCCGCTCGGAACTTCGTGGCCCTGGGCCTGGATTCGCTGCTGTTGACCCAGTTCACTCTGGCGTTGGAGCAGCGTCTGGGCCTAAAGCTGCGCTTTCGCCGCTTGCTGGAAGATCTCAACACGCCGGAAAGTCTTGCCGCGCATGCGCGCGCCGAACTGCCCGCCGAGACCTGGGCGGCGCCGGCGCCCGCCACCCCCGCGCCCCAGCCAGGAACGACGATTACCACCACGTCTGACCCGGACGGCATCCAGGCACTGCTGGCCAGTCAGTTGCAAATGCTGGAGCAACAGACCCAATTGCTGCGTGGTCTGGCCGGCGTTACACCCCCCGGGCAGCCCGCCCTTCGGGCCGTAGCGCCCGCCACGTCCCAAGCGCCGGCGGCCGACGAACCGACCGCCGGGTCAAGTCGAACGCACAGCGCCGGCTTCGGCGCCAGTGCCCGCATCAATCTGGAACATGGCGCCGAGCTCGAGCCCGAACAACAGCGCTGGCTGGACGATTTCATCGGTCGCTACACTCGCCACACCAGTGCCTCGCGCAGCTTCACCCAGCGCCATCGCCAGGTGATGGCTGATCCGCGCGTGGTCACGGGTTTCGACCCGCGCTGGAAGGAGATGGTCTATCCGATCGTGGTCGACCGTTCGCGCGGCGCACGTCTGTGGGACATTAACGGCAACGAGTACATCGACCTTCTGAACGGTTTCGGCTCCAACTTCCTGGGTTATCAGCCACCGTTCATCGCCGAGGCGTTACAGGCGCAAATTGCCGGCGGCTACGAAATCGGTCCGCAACACCCGTTGGCCGCCGAAGTCTCGGAGCTGATCGCCGGCTTCACCGGACTACCGAGGGTGGCGTTTTGCAACACCGGCTCGGAAGCCGTCATGGGCGCCATGCGCATCGCACGCACGGTCACCGGGCGCGACACCATCGCCATCTTCCGCGACTCCTACCACGGTATTTTCGACGAGGCGGTGGTGCGCGGCACGTCGCGCTTCGAGGCGCGGCCGGCAGCACCCGGTATCATTCCCGGCGCCGTGCAGCACATGCTGGTACTGGACTACGGCAGTGACGAGGCGCTGAACATCCTGCGCCAGCGCAGCAGCGAACTGGCCGCGATCATGATCGAACCGATCCAGGCGCGCCATCCGGAGCTCAGGCCGAAAGCGTTCATCGAAGCCTTGCGCACCATTTCCGATCAGGCCGGATGCGCGCTGATCTTCGACGAAGTGATTACCGGTTTCCGGATCGAGCCGGGTGGTGCCCAAGCATATTTCGACATCAAGGCCGACATCGCCACTTACGGCAAAATCATCGGCGGCGGCCTGCCGTTTGCCGCCATTGCCGGCCAGTCTCGCTGGATGGATGCGTTGGATGGCGGCGACTGGCGCTTTGGCGACGATTCGCAACCCGAAGCCGGAGTCACCTATTTCGCCGGCACCTTCGTACGCCACCCGCTGGCGCTGGCCGCAGCGAGCGCAGCCTTGAAGCACCTCGAACAGGCCGGACCGGCGCTTCAGGAATCGCTCAACCAGCGTACCGCACAACTGACCGAACGCCTCAATCGTCATTTCCGGAAACGCCGTGCGCCGATCGAAGCGGTGTCATTCAGTTCGATGTGGCGCCTGCGGGTCGATGATGATCAGACACTGGCCAGCCTGCTGTTCTATCTGCTGCGTTACCGCGGACTGCACCTGTATGAGCAGTTCGGTTGTTTTCTCAGTGACGCCCACGGCGAAACCGAGATTACGGAGATCGCCGAACGTATCGAGCGATCCGTGGACGAGTTGCTGGATTTGAAACTGCTACACCCCCGAGGCCAGGACACCGAGCCAGCCCCGACATCGACGGCGCCAGTGCCTCCCCAGAAAGAAGTAAACGTCGCCGTCGAGCAGGGCAGTGCCTCCAGCGCGCCGATGACCGCCGGGCAACTCGAGAAGTGGGTGGTCTGCCAGTACGGCGAGAAAGCGCTACTGAGCTACAACGAAGGCGTGTTGCTGAACCTTGAAGGGAAACTGGATCGCAACGCGCTGCGTTCGGCGCTCGAGGACCTGTGGACCCGCCACGAGGCGCTGCGCATCAGCATCGACGGCGCCCGGGAAAATCAGAGCGTCAGTGACTGTGCGCTGCCCTTCGAGGAAGTGGATCTCGGCGGTGCAGACGACTCGGGCGCCGGGCAGGCGGCCCGCCTCGCGGCCTGGAGCCGCGAGCAAATGGTCACGCCCTTTGATCTGGCCACCGCGCCGCTGCTGCGCATACACCTGCTGCGACTGAATCATGAGGCCCACGTGCTGCACCTGGTCGGGCATCACCTGGTTCTGGACGGCTGGTCACTTGCGGTGTTCGTGCGCGAACTGGCGGTTTGCTACAACGCCCGCCGTGCCGGCCGCGAGCCGGATCTGCCGCCTGCGTCAAGCTTTCTCGCCTACGCTCGCAACGAAAAGGCCCGTCGGGAGAAGTCCGGGGCGGAACTGGACTACTGGCAACGCGAACTTGCCGACGCCCCCGAGGCGCTGGCACTCGGCCACGGTGATGAAGGCGACTCTCATCTGTCGTTCGATGCGGACACCTTTCAGCACGATTTCCCCGCGGCCAGTCTTGCCGCAGTGCGCAAGCGCGCCGGCATGGCCTCGGTCACACCCTTCAGCGTGCTGATGTCAGCGTTCGCGATCCTGCTGTGGCGTCTGTCCGGTGAGCGCGACCTGGTGCTGTGCATTCCGTTTGCCGGCCAGGCCATGGTCGGTGCCGACAACATGATCGGTGACGGCGTCAACACGCTGCCTCTGCGGATCCGCATTGACCCGGCCGAAAACCTGTCGCAACTTCTCAAGCGCGTGCACACACAACTTCTGGACGCAGCCGATCACCAGGACACTACGCTTCTAAGTATCGCCCGCTGTCTCAACGAACGACGCAGCCGCGGCGGTCGCTCCCTGAGCCGAATCATCTTCAACCTCAACCCGCATATTGCGCCGCCACATTTCGAAGGTCTGGATGTAAGCATGCGCGATTGCCGCCGCAGCTATTGCGCCTGGGATCTGTTCTTCAATTTTTACGATACAGGCAGCGAACTGACACTGGATCTTCACTACGACTGTACGCAATTCGACCCGGACAGTTTGGGCCAGTGGATGACGACCTATGCCGCGCTTCTCGATGGTATGCGCGGTAATGCGGACCCGGCCGTGCGCGATCTCGCGACTGCCGGAGAATCGTTCGAACTGACCGAAGCGCAGCGGGAAATGTGCGCCGCCACGCTGATGGGCGACGATGCCAACTGCGCCTTCAACGAGTGCTTCATGCTGACGTTGCAAGGTCCATTGTCGCCGGAATCCCTGCGCAATGCGCTGATCGAAGTTGTGCAGCGCCATGGTGCACTGCGCTTGCGCATTGACCTTCGCATGGAACGTCAAATCCTGTTACCCGCAGTCGAAATCGATCTGCCGGTAATAGATCTCCGCGCGGAGGACGAGACGGTTCGTCGGGCCACCATTGAGCAGCTTCTCGATCATGAGACCCATACGCCGTTCGATTTTAGTGTCGCACCGCTGTGGCGCGCGCTGCTGATACGCGAAGCTGACGACCGTCATCGGTTCATATTTACCGCCCACCATCTCGTTGTCGATGGCTGGTCGTCGGCCGTCATCTTCAGCGACCTCGCCCGCAGCTATGCCGCCGACCGTTTCGGTCTTGCGTCCAGCCTGCCGCCCGCTGCGCCGTACGGGGAGTTCGTTCGCAAACAACTCGGCCCGGAGGTCGCCGCTGAAATGGAAGCCGCCACGCAGTACTGGGTGAACCGGTTCTCCGGCGGTGTGCCTACGCTCGAATTGCCCGTCGATGCACCTCGCCCGGCGGTCAAGACCTATGCCGCCGCTCGCCAAGTCTTGGCTATAGACAAGGAGCTGTATCAGGCTCTGCGCAAGCTCGCGGCGCAACAGCGGGCGACGCTGTTTGTCGCCCTGCTCGCTGCATTCGAGGTCTTGCTGGCACGCCTGGGCAGCGCCGATGAGCTCGTCATCGGCGTGCCGATGGCAAGTCAGGCCCTGCAGGACAATGAGCATCTGGTGGCACACGGCGTGAATACGCTGCCGCTGTTGTGTCGTGTCGATCCACGACTTTCGTTCAAAGATCATCTGCAGTCGACGCACAACGAGTTTCTCGAAGCGCAGACGCATCAGCGCCTGACGTTTGGCACCCTGGTGCGGAAACTCAGGCTGCCGCGCGATCCGAGCCGTACCCCGTTGGTCTCGGTCATCTTCAATATGAACAAGCTCTGCAATCCGTTCGATTTTGGCGATGTTTCGGTTGCAAGC
Source organism: Gammaproteobacteria bacterium (assembly GCA_049581885.1). Taxonomy (GTDB): domain Bacteria; phylum Pseudomonadota; class Gammaproteobacteria; order JAKDMP01; family JAKDMP01; genus JBAUSV01. The sequence goes on from JBAUSV010000136.1 coordinate 5,561, forward strand.
GTCGATGCGCCCAATGCGTTCTATAACTTCGAGATGGGTATCAACGTCATCGACGACGGCGAGAGCCTGTTTCTCGAGTGCGACTACAACGTGGATATTTTCAAGGCCACCACGATCAATCGCTGGCTTTCCCACTATCGAGAGCTGTTGTCGGGAATCGTGCGCAACCCGCAAGCGAGGCTCTCGGAGTTGCCTTTGCTTGACGGCGAGGAGCGTGCGCAGTTGGCCGGCGGTGCGGCGATCGCGCAGATCGCGGTGCAACACACGAGTCTGCACGAAGGATTCGAGAAGCAGGTCGCACGCGCGCCCGATGCGATTGCCCTGACCTGTGGCACGGAGCAGAACCGCGTCGAGCTCAGCTACGCCGAACTTAACCGGCGGGCTGATGCGTTGGCCGAGCATCTTCGCGGCCTCGGTGTCGGACCTGACCAGTTGGTCGGCCTGCGCTGCGAGCGTAACGCCGAGCTGGTCGTCGCGATCCTCGGCATCCTCAAGGCCGGTGGCGCCTATCTGCCGATGGATCCGGTCTATCCCGCCGAACGCATCGCTTTCATGCTGCGCGATGCCGATGTGCGCATCGTGCTTACCCAGCGCTGCCTCGCCGGAGAACTGGCCGACTTGGATGTCATCTGCCTATGTCTGGACGAGCCCCTGCCTTCTCCACTATCGGACCCGCCCGCAGTCGTTTCCGGTTCGGCACAGAGCCTGGCCTACGTTATGTACACCTCCGGCTCCACCGGCCGACCCAAGGGTGTGCGCATAACCCATCACAACGTGCTGCGCCTGTTCGCCGCCACCGATTCCTGGTTCGACTTCCAGCCGGACGATGTGTGGACACTCTTTCACTCTTATGCATTCGACGCGTCTGTCTTCGAATTATGGGGCGCACTTCTCTATGGTGGCCGCGTCGTGGTGGTTCCCCAAGATGTCAGCCGGGATCCGCGGGTCTTCCGCGAGTTGCTTGTGCGCGAGGCCGTTACCGTTCTCAGTCAGACTCCCACAGCTTTCCTGCAGTTGATCGACATCGATCGCACGCTGCCTCCTGGAGATTACGTTCTACGCTACGTCATTCTCGGGGGTGAGGCGCTGAAACTGCAAAGCCTCAAGCCCTGGATGGACCGCTACGGTGATCAAACTCCGCGCCTGATCAACATGTACGGTATTACTGAAACTACGGTGCATACTACCTACAGGCGTATCTTTCGGGCCGATCTAGAGGGTCATGCCGGCAGCGTCATCGGCGCGCCGATTCCTGATCTTTGCGTCTATCTTCTCGACGCGTACGGTGAACCTGTCCCATTGGGCGTGCCCGGTGAGGTCTATGTCGCCGGAGCCGGCGTCGCCGCCGGTTATCTCAACCGTCCCGAGCTTACCGCCCAGCGGTTCCTGCCCGACCCTTTCCAGCCGCGCGATGATGCCGGCGTGCCTGCGCGTATGTACCGCAGCGGCGATCTTGCCCGACGTCTCGATAACGGAGAGCTGGAATACCTGGGCCGTATGGACCACCAAGTCAAGATCCGCGGCTTCCGCATCGAGCTGGGCGAGATCGAGGCGTGCCTCACTGGGCATCCGGCCGTCCGCGAAGCCACCGTCCTCGCCCTCGGGGAAGACGCCGACAAGCGCCTGGTTGCCT
>JBAUSV010000137.1:0-2688 GCA_049581885.1 Gammaproteobacteria bacterium
AACAAATCCCTCTACATTGCCCAGCTCGGTCCCCAAACGAAGAGCGATATTGCCGTCCGCCTCAACCGAACGAATCAGGCCCGTCAGATTTTCCTGAACATCTTCTCCCTTCCAGGTCTTGTGGAGAGAAAGGGCCTGTCCGCCAAGGGCGTTAGACCTTTCCACAAGGCACACTTCATAGCCCTGGGCTGAAAGGCTCTTTGCCGCGGCCATGCCGGAAATTCCACCGCCTATCACGAGCGCTCTCTGGTCGACGGCCGCTTCCGCTTCCTGCAACGGTTCCACCAGGGCCGCCTTGGTCACCGCCATGCGCACCAGATCCTTTGCCTTTTCAGTGGCTTTTTCCGGGTCATCTTTGTGAACCCAGGAATCCTGGTTTCGAATATTGGTCATCTCGAAAAGATATTTGTTCAACCCCGCGCTGGTCAGGGTCTCCTGAAAAAGCGGCTCGTGGGTCTTGGGCGTACATGCGGCCACCACAATACGGTTCAGGTTCTTTGACTGGATAACCTGGGAAATGGATTCCTGGGAATCCTGCGAGCAGGAATAGAGATTATCCGCCACATATTCCACATAAGGCAGAGAAGCGGCATAATCGCGCACAGCCGGTACGTCCACCACTCCCCCGATATTGATGCCGCACTGGCATACGAAAACCCCGATCCGCGGCCGTTCTCCGATAACATTGCGCTCTTCGGGCACCTCACTGATTCTGGTGAGCGTGTTTCTTGCACCGCTCAGGAGAGCCCCCGCCTCGGCCGCTGCGGAACTGGCTTCTATTACCGATTGGGGAATGTCCTTTGGTCCCGCAAGTGCGCCACATACATAGATCCCCTCTCGGGAGGTCGCAACGGGATGAAAGGAATCGGTCCGGCAAAACTCCCCCTCGGTGAGTTCTATATTGAGTCCGGAGACCAGTTTGGAGAGTTCGGGCGGCGTTTCCATGCCCACCGAAAGAATCACCATGTCAAAAAGTTCCTCCACGAATTCCCCCGATTCCGTGGCATACTTCATGATCAATTCATCGCCCTCTTCAACGGGATCGATGGTGTGAACCCTCGAACGGATAAACCGCACGCCGTGTTTGTCCCGGGCATCATTGTAGTATCTCTCGAAATCCTTACCATGGGTCCGCATGTCCATATAAAAGATGGAACAGTCCAGGTCGCTCCCCGAATGTTCCTTTGCGATCACCGCCTCCTTGATGGCGTACATGCAACACACCGATGAACAGAACCCATGATCACAACGGTTGATATCCCTTGAACCCACACACTGCAGCCACGCAATCTTCTTGGGTTCCTTGTGATCGGACGGACGTACCAGGTGCCCCAGGGTCGGGCCGGAGGCCGACAGTATTCTCTCAAACTCCATGGAAGTGATCACATTCGGATGTTTGGCATAATTGTATGTTTCAAATCGGGAAGGATCAAAAGGTTGAAAACCCGGGGCAAGAATAATAGACCCGACATTCAATTCGACAATTTCATCCTGCTGCAAATGATCAATGGCGTTTACACCGCAGAACTCCGTACATATTTTGCATTCTCCCGTCTTGAAATGCATGCACGTGTCGCGGTCAATGGCTGGAATGTTCGGAATGGCCTGGGCATAGGGAACATAGATCGGCTTTCTCCCCTTCAGACCCATATCATATTCCGATGGAATCGGTTTTATGGCCTTTTTGGTAATATCCTCAAGCTTGATGTGCCCGGTTGGGCAGACAGAGGCACAGGCCCCGCATCCCATACAGAAATCCGTCTGCTCGTGAAACGGGGTGTCCACCTTCATGTCCGCCCCCCTTCCGGTGAGGGATATGGCGCTGTTTCCCATCCTTTCGCAAACACGCACACAAAGCCCGCAAAGGATGCAATCATCGTCTTTTTTCTTGAAACGCGATTCTTGAATACCGTATTTCTTAGCGACCTCCTTTACATATGGGACATCAGGGCACCTCGCAAGAAGCAACTCCATGAGGAGTTTTCGAACCTGATGGACATCCTCCGTGTCCGTCCTCACTTCCATACCTTCCCACACGGGATAATTGCACGCCGTAACAAAGCGCGTCCTCCGGCCATCAAAAACTTCCACCGTACACAACCGGCACATCCCGGCAGGCTCGCTGGCTTTGTGAAGACACAGGGATGGGATATCCACCCCGTTTCTTGCGGCAACCTGGAGGATATATTCTCCTTCTTCCGCCTTAATTTCTTTACCGTTAAGCTTGAAAGTAATCATGGATCTCACCCTTTTCCCGGTCCCTGCTATTGAATGGCAATGGCATTGAACTTACAGACATCGTAACAGATGCCACACTTGATACACTTGTTCCGGTCCAGAAAGTGTGGCTTCTTCTTCTCTCCGCTTATGGCCTCTTGAGGGCATTTGCGGCCGCAAACCCCGCATCCGGTACAGGCCTCCTGGTCGATTGCATAATGAAAAAGGTTCTTGCAGACTCCCGCCGGACATTTCTTTTCCCGGATGTGGGCTTCATATTCATCACGAAAATAGAGAATAGTCGTGAGTACCGGATTTGGTGCGGACGTTCCCAACCCGCACAAAGAAGCCTTCTGAACCATGGACCCCAGCTCTTCAAGGAGTTCGATGTCTCCCTCTTTCCCTTCACCAGCGCAAATGCCGTTCAATATCTCCAGCATCTGTGTAACCCCTTCCCGGCATGGGGTACAC
>JBAUSV010000138.1:0-2704 GCA_049581885.1 Gammaproteobacteria bacterium
GGCAAGAACGGATCGATGTCGGATGGCACTTGACCACCATTTTCCGCACAACTCTCCAGGAACCACGCCAGCCAGGTGCGGATGTTGATCTGGTTCAGGTCCAGGGTCGCGAACAGCGAAAAAAGCATCGCGGCCAGCCGCCCGCTCCAGAGCGCGCCTGAGCCATAGAAGTTCTTGCGAGCCACCGCCGGGCCGCGGGCTCGTCGCTCGGAGGCATTGTTGTCCAGCGGAATCCGCGGATCGTCGAGAAACCGGGTCAGGCCCGACCAGTGGTCCTGAAGACTGGTCAGGACCACGCGGCAGGGACTCGGCAACTTCGGATCGGCCAGTTCGGCCTCGGCCTGGGCCTGCATCGCCGCCACCGTGCCGCGCAGGGCGGCGTCGGCCGAGGCCAGCGAGGCGCTGTCGGCCTGGGCACCGCGAAGGTCTCGATCGTGGCGATACAGCTCGCGAATCCGCCGCAGCCAGGCCAGAGCCCATGGCTTGTGCTCGGGCCAGCCCTTGCCCACCTTGACGAAGTCGCGGCGCACGTGGGCCCAGCAGAAGACCAGCACGATGTGGCCCTGCTTCACCTGGGCCATCGCCTTGTACGCCGCGTACCGGTCGACCATCAGCACCACCTCGGCGTCGGCCGGGAAATGCCCCTCGGGCACCTCATGGCTGCGACTGGGGTCGAGACGAAAGGCCACCGTGTCTTCGCTCAAAAAGACCCACAGCCACCAGCGATATCCCGTCTTGCCTTCGTGGTCGATGAAGACCATCCAGCGGGTCTCGTCGGCCTGGGCGAACGCGGCGGCGGCGTTGCGTTCCAGAAGCGCGTCGTAGAGCGGCTGAAACAGCGGCTCCAGGCGTTGCAGGCCGCCCGTCACCGTGCCCGCCGCCAGGTCCAGACCAAGCCGTCGCCAGTGGGCGAGCAACCGCTCGGTGGGCCGGTAGTTGGCGAACTTCTCGAGCAGGATCTCCACCCATACCGACACGCCCAGCAAGCTCTTGGGGATCAGCTTGGGCGCCGGTGGAGCGGTGACGGTTCGCGGACCATGCGAGCAGGAGCATGGGCGTTGATATCGGCGTCTTCGGATCTTTCGGCGATAGGCCTTGACCTCGATCTCGATCTGCTGGGAATCCTCGGTGTCGCTGGGCACCAGGGCGGTGCCACACTGCGGACAAACGCGCTGCGAGTCAGGCAACTCGCGGATTTCCTCGACCACGGGCAAGTGGCTGTAGTCGCGTCGAGTCGGCCCGGGCCGATCCGGGCGCTGACCCCGCCTGCGCGGGGTGGTCGGGGCCGGCTGCTCTTCGCCTTCGAGACGATTGGAGCGGTCTTTGCACGAGGCGGATTCACTCTTTCGACCGAAGAGTTGATCCTGGAGCTTGCGATTCTCGGCTCGAAGTTGCTGGTGTTCGGCTTCGAGACGCTCAGCCCGCTGCACGGCGCGAGCGTGCTGAGCCTTCCAGTAGCCGGCCTGTTGCCGGAGTTCGGCGTTCTCACGCCGCAGTTCGTGAACTTCCTGGCGCAGGCCGAGCCGTTCGCGACCCAGTTGCCGCACCAGTACGGACACATCAGCCGGCTCGATGGCCGGAAGGGACTCAAGGAGGGCGCCATCCATAACACGAACGCTTGTAACGCAGACCCAGCCTCAAAGGAAGGACCGACTGGCGAGAAAAAACGGGTTGGGCGAAGCTTTACCGAACGGAGGCACACCCATGTCGATCCTGGATCATCCTGAGGCGAAGACTCTCCTGGCCGACGCCACGCTTACGCCGGAAACCGTCGAGGATTGCGGGGGCCGTCTCGTTGACTTCCTCCAGCGTTATCTTCCCCGGTTCCCGCGCGTCGAGCACCGCCACAACGCCACCCTGGTCGTTCATGGCCTGATCAGCGGCCTGGAACGCAAGACTTGCGAGCCGATCGCCATCGAGGCCGGATTGCCCAGAAAGCCGATTCAATTCTTCGTCGGCGCCGGCAAGTGGGACGACGAGGCCGTGATGAGCGAACTGCGAACGCATGTCCGGGAAGAACTGGCCGAGCTCGACGGCGTCGTGGTCATCGACCCCAGCGCGTTCCCCAAGAAAGGGACCGAATCGTGCGGGGTCGATCGTCAATGGTGCGGTCGGCTGGGCAAGGTCGAGAACTGCCAGGTCGGCGTCTTCCTGGCCTACGCCGCGAGTGCCGGTTATGCCCCTCTGGACCGGCGTCTCTATCTGCCCGAGGACTGGGCCGACGACAAGGTCCGTCGCAAGAAATGCCACGTCCCTCCGGAGATCCAGTTCCAGGAGAAATGGCGGATCGTGCTGGATCTTCTGGATCGGAGCCTGCCGGGCTTGCCTCATGGCTGGATCGTGGCTGACGACGAGTTCGGCCGCGTCTCGGAGTTCCGAGCGGCGTTGCGTCAGCGAGGGGAACGCTACATCCTGGACGTGCCGTGCAACACCTTGATTCGCGACCTGGCGCGTCGTCGCCCGCGTCGTCGTCATGCGGGGCGTGGCCGCAAACGCGAAGTCCCATTCCAGCGTGTGGATGACTGGGCCAAGAGCCAGCCGGAATCGCGTTGGGTGCGGCAGACGGTGCGAGACGGGGAAAAGGGTCCGCTGGAAGTCGATGCGATAATGACGCCGGTACTGGCCAAGCAGGACGGTCGGATCGGACCGGAAGAACTGCTGGTCGTGATCCGTTCGGTGGGTGAGTCTCAGGTCGATTACACGC
>JBAUSV010000139.1:0-1921 GCA_049581885.1 Gammaproteobacteria bacterium
ATGACCACCGGTGGAAGCATCTGGTAAATGCTTACGCCGGAGGACTTGAGGGCGATGATTTCACTGTCCGCGGAAAGGCGCAGGAAGGCCACCACGACGGCCATAAGGGTGACCGCGGGAAGGGCGAAGGACAAAATATCGGGCAGGAGAAAAAAAATCATGCCGGCCACCTGTGTAACCTTTACCCCGTTGGTTACAATCAATTCCGTGATGGAAAGCATCTGGGCCGCCACCATGACAAAAACAAAGACCAGGAGGCTGGCCAGGAAATTCGGCCAGATTTCCTTTATGATATAGATATAAAGGGTCATTCAAACACTAAGCATGCCGACGGTGAAAGCCCGCGGCGTAGGCGGCTCCTCCGAGAAGGCTGACGGCTGCCTGTACCGCAAAAAAAAGAAGACCGAGACACAAGGCGGGGGCAGCCGGAATACCTTTGAGTCCCAGCAGATACACAAAAGCGCCTTCCCTGATTCCTATGCCGTTCAAACTGATGGGAATCAGAACGGCGAGGGATACGATGGGTACGGCAACAAAATAGAATGGGACGGGTACCTCAATTTCCAGTCCCGAACCCAACACGGCAACCGCCCCCATTCCCAGGGCCTGAAGAATGAAAGAAAGACCAAGGATGATGAACATCTCTTTCGGCCTTCGCCAAATGGCAAAAAGGTCTCTGAGATAGGGGGAAAGGGCCGGCCAGAGCGGAATCCTTATCCTCGCAATCAGGGGCATGAAAAGAAGTCCTGCCAATACAACCAGGCCTCCCATAAACAGGATGTCGGAAAGCGGCGACGGCAGCAAACCCGGCCAAAACCACACGGATGCGGCGCCTATGAGCAACATGGAAATCAAACCGAAGAGACGATCCCCAAGAACCGTGAAAGCAGCGGAGAGCCTTCTGCCGTTCTTTCGGGAAAGAAAATTGATTTTGAAAAAATCTCCCCCAAGACCGGTTGGCAGGAAAAGATTGAAAAACATGCCCACAAAATAAAAGCCCAAGAACGTTCTCCATTTCCCCCGGAAGGAAAAAAGACCGCACAATACCCACCACCTGAGGCTGCTTAGGATCTGGGCAGCAAGGTACATCAGACAGGCGACTATCACCAAATCCAGGGGCAGGGTTTTTAAAGAATTCAGCACCTCCCTGATGTTATACCTGGAAAACAGCCAGAGGATGAGGCCGCAGCTGACGATAATCCGTATAACCCAGCTTATTCGGCTACGCGTTGTACCGGTCACTCCAGGATCTCCCGCACGGAGTAGATCCGTTTCCCCGAGGACTCATAATAGGTGCGAACGATCAACTCCGCACAAAGACCGATCCCGACCAATCCGATTCCTGTAATGATCAGCATGGCCCCCAAAAGGAGGAGCGGCCTTCCGCCGATATCCTGTCCCCCGAATATCTTCAGGCAAGTCAAATACAGTTCAATGACAAACCCCACGGAAAAAAGCAACCCGCCGCCAAGCCCGAAAAGGTGGAGCGGTCTGGTGGCAAACTTCTGGAAAAAGAGCATGAGGAGGAGGTCCAAAATTACCCGATAAGTCCTGCCTATGCCGTACTTGCTTTTTCCTTCTTTCCTGGGATGGTGTGTAACCACCACCTCGGCTATCCTGGCGCCGTGAAAGTCCGCAAGAACGGGAATGAATCGATGAAGTTCCCCATAGAGAAGAAGCCTTTTGGCCAGCTCGCTGCGATAGGATTTCAGGGTACAACCGTAATCATGAAGATGGACGCCTGTGACCCGGCCGATAATGCGGTTGGCGATAATGGAAGGCAGTCGTCTCGAAACAAAATGGTCTGTTCGGTCCTTTCTCCATCCATTCACCAGGTCAAAGCCATCCTCCAACCTCGATATCATTTTTGGAATGTTGTCGGGGTCGTTTTGAAGATCCCCGTCCATGCTGACCACAATTC
>JBAUSV010000140.1:0-2403 GCA_049581885.1 Gammaproteobacteria bacterium
ACGCTGTCGTCAGCATGACGGCGTGCACACCGCAGTGTACAATGACCAGCACGAAGAATTAGAACTAACAATAACTTACCATTATGCGAAATAGCCTTCCGCTGCGTGCCAAAGTGGGTTACTGCACTCACCTGTTTAAAGCGCTCGTTCGGCAGCATCATAGGGAGTTCCTCCCACTGCTTCGCGCCTATCTGGACGAAGATTCAGTGATCGCTGACGTTGGGGCGCACGCGGGCCAATTCTCGAAAATTTTTTCCAAACTCGTTCCGAAGGGCGAAGTGTATGCCTTTGAGCCTGCGAGTTATGCACGTTCTATCCTTGAGCGGGTGATAGCGGCGCACCGGCTCCGGAATGTTCGCGTCGTCCCCTTAGGACTCGGCGACCAGAGTGCGCGCAGAACCCTCCGCATTCCGCTGAAGGCTTCGGGCAGCCTGGGTTTCGGACTGAGCCACGTCGTAGCCGCTCAGCAGGACGCTTTGCGCCCAAGTTATGAAGAAGAAATCGAAATCGTTCCCTTAGATGACTTTGTTGCGGAGTACGGCATTGATCGGCTCGACCTGATTAAGGCAGACGTCGAGGGATGGGAAATGCGCCTTTTGGCCGGCGCGGAGAAGACCTTGGCCACGCTGCGCCCCGTCCTCATCTTGGAGGCGGACCCGAATTTCTTGGAGCGTGCTGGTGACAGTCTCGAGACTCTTTGGGATTTCCTGACTGGATTGTCCTATTCGATCTGCCGTCTTGGCCGTCCGCAAGCAGGCCACGTTCCCGTAGAAGTGGCTCCTGAGCCATGCAGCGGTGACATCCTGTGTTTGCCAGGAACGCCGAGGGCGTCTGCATAGTTCACAACGAAAAGCGAATACCGATAAGCAAGAACATGGTGGCGGTCAGCCCGCCAGGACTCGCCACGAGCCTCCTGAATACAAGTGTCCCGCTCGATGCGGGGCCTCGGTACGTTGAAAATATGCAGGGTAAGCGGAGCTGACGGGACGATGGACCGCGCGCTCACCTGTCCAAGCGGACCATAGCTGGAAACAAAATCCTACCCCCGCTACCAACCCAAAAAGCCCATGTGCCACACGCACTTGGGCTTTTTGCTGTCTGGGTGTCATGGCGATCGGCGTCACCGCCAGGGTAATCGCGGCGTATTGAAGCCATGGGACCTTAAGTTCGAACCCTGTCCCGTTGCGCCGTGCGCGCCTCCCGGCAAGCCATGCTTCCCACCGTTCGGGTTGCTGCTGCAAGTGACCGGGACAGATCACGGATTGCGGAACTGGGTGCCTCAGAAGCCATGGTCCGCCCCGGTCTTGTGCCGAGTGTCAGGCCGCGCGGGATTGGCGTTGTCCGACGGATTGGGCCAATGCGCGCAGCAGTCCGGCACCGTCACCCTGCCACGCACTGCCGTGCATGCAGGCCAGGGTGGCAGGGGATTCGCCGGCCAGACGCTCGAGCATTGCGTTGGTGTCCGGGGTGTGTGAGTAGTAGTCCATAGCGCCCCGGAATGCCTCGCTCGGTCCGAGTATGTCGCTCTCGACCAATGCTGCCTTGCCTTCGCCACCCTGGGTGAACAGGTCGCCGCACAGCAGGGTGCGCGTGGTGTCGTCGAACATGAGGCCGCACTCCCAGGCGTGGGGCAGGTGGGGGGTGTCGAACCAGCGCAGGGCATGGTGCCCCAGTTCCAGCGTCTCTCCGTCGCCCATGGCGCGCGGTGCGCGGTCGGCGACATCATTCACCGACACCAGGGCCGCGACCTGGCCGCAGACGGGTACCGATTCCGGCGCGATGGCAAGAAACTCATTGAGGGAGCCGCATTCGTCGGCCTCGAAATGGGAAAAGCCGATGTAGCTCAGCCGGTCGGGGGGCAATATCCGGCCGATGGCCTCCTGCACCAGCGGGAACAGGCGTCGCGGCCCGGTATGAAAGAGCATCGGCTTGTCGTCGACAATCAGATATTGGTTGAAGCTGAAGGCCCCGACCGGCAGTTGGATGGGAGTGTTGATCCGGTAGATGCCGTCTGCGATCTCGTGGATATTGGTGCCGGAGTTGTCGTTGGTAATCACGGTGGTACCCCCTTGTTTGGATGGATGTGCAAGGATGTGTAACGAAACGCCGGATCGTTACACTTCCAAAGACACGGAGGGCGTAATATGCTCCAGGCATGTCCCTGTCGTACCCCGAAAACCCTCTGGATGAGCCCTTGCTGGTGCAGCGCATCGGACAGGCAGCCGACGGGGCGGATCGAGAGGCGGAAGCGGAGCTTTGCCGCCGGCTCGCATCCCGCGTGCGCCTGTACGGGCTGCGGCACCTGGGCAGCGAAGCGGCGGCTGCCGACCTCATGCAGCAGGTGATGCTTCTGATGATCGAACGCCTGCGTGCCGGGGCGTTGCGCGAGCCGGAACGGCTGGC
>JBAUSV010000141.1:0-3288 GCA_049581885.1 Gammaproteobacteria bacterium
CCCTGGCACGTTGATCCGTCGTGGGAGTACGGCCCCACCGCCTCGAACTGTCTAGGCAGGGCACTCGTTGTTTACTTGCGGAAGCTGGGCAAGGTTGCCGTTGCGATCGCCCTCTCGTGGGGCGCATCTGGCTCTCGCAAGGTTGTACAGCGGGAAGGACTCAATGGGCTAGACACGCGGGCCGATTCTGCGTATCATTCTTGACAACAGAATGTCCACGAGGTCATTCCGTCTAGGACGTAAGAACCGGACCTGGATACTTGGGACGTCCTCGCGCGATTGCCCCGCCTTCGCTTCCTTCGATGAGTGGAAGGCCAGCGGCTTCGGACATCTGGGATGGCGCTCGGTCCCCTGATGCGGGGTCGCGGGGCTGCTGCAGATCGTTTGGCGTTGGGAGGTGGAAGAGGAGCGGAATGTATCTGGCGACCCTGGCTGTTCATGGGCGGGGTCGGACTCCAGCCGTTGGAAGAACCACTCTTAGGAGGAGTAGCGAATTATGACGCCACGTAGAATTCGGATGGCCGTTGGCGCAGTGATGGCGCTGGTATTGCTCGCGGGGATCGCCTTCGGGCAGGACCTCAAGTTCCCTAGCGATAAGACCTACAAGATTGGATTTGCCAGTCGTGAGATCGTGAACGACTACAACCGTGGGGTCATCGAGGGCGCTCGCCAGGTGATCGAGGCGGCGGGCGGCACGATGGTTGTCACGGATGGACAGGGCGACCCCACGAAGCACAACGACAACATCACGAACCTGATCAACTCCGGCGTGGACGGGCTGATCATCGAGCTCGGCGACGCGCAGCAACTGGCGCCTGTGGTCGCCAAGGCGACAGCCGCCGGCATCCCCGTTGTGACGACGTCCGTCGGTGCTCACGTGCCGGGCTCGCTCACTGAGGTCGGTGGCGACGAGGCGCTGATGGGCGAGATGATGACTCGGGCGCTGCTGCAGAGCATCGACTACCAGGGCGACGTGTATGCCTTCTGGGTCCCCGGGGCGCCCTTGCTCGAGACTCGCCGCCGCATCTTGCAGGCCATGGTCAAGGACTACCCGCAGGTGACCGTGCACGAAGTCCCGACCGAACATAGCCCGTCCAAGGTGTTCAGCCAGATGCAGGATCTTCTGACGGCTCATCCGCAGAAGGGCAGCATTGCCGCCGTGTGGGGCGCCTACGACCAGATCACGTCCGGCGCGGTGCAGGCGATCATGCAGGCCGGCCGCACCGACATCAAGGTAGCTTCGATCGACGGTGACAAGCTCGGCTTCCAGATGCTGTTCCAGAAGGGCAGCCCGTTCGTTGCTACGGTGGCGCAGGATGTTCCTCATATCGGGGAGCTGGCGGCGCAGACGATCATCAATGCGATCAACGGCAATGCCGACAACGTTCCCACGACGACCTTCACGAACGCCTGGCTGGCGACGCGCCACAACGGCGTCAAGGCGGCCGAGATGCGGTGGGGTGCGAACGTCTGGCAGGACATCAAGATGGATCCCAAGGAGATCGAGTCGCGCTACCCGCAGTACCAGGATGTCGTCGTCGTGCATCCTGTCGCTCCGTAACCTTCCCCGCACCTTCTGTCGGGTCCGCGCCGTACGCGCGTGGACCCGACGGCCTCCCGGCACCGTTCGCGGTGTCGCTGGTTGGCAGGAAGGGCCACGACCTAGAGAACGGTCATCGGTGCCTCGCCGGCGCCGCACCCAAGTGAACGTGGGTTCCCAGTGACTGACGTGATTCTTCAATGCACGGGGATCGTCAAGGAGTTCCCCGGACTCCGTGCGCTCGACGAGGTGGCCTTCGAGTTGCAGCTCGGCGAGGTCCATGCGCTGGTCGGGCAGAACGGTGCGGGCAAGTCGACGCTCGTCAAGATTCTGACCGGCGTGTATACCTTGGACGCCGGCAAGATCGTGCTCGAGGGCGAGCCTATTGAGATCCGCTCGCCCACCGATGCGGAAGCGCACGGGATCGCTATCGTGCACCAGGACCAGCACTTGGTTCCTCAGTTCGATGTCACGCGGAACGTCTTCCTCGGCCGTGAGTTGACAACGGCGGGTGGCCTGCTCGACTTCGACGCCATGCGCAAGGCGACGACGGCGTCGCTGGAACGGATCGGCGCCGACTTCTCTCCGGATCACCTCGCGAACGATCTGAGCGTGGGCCAGCGCGAGCAGGTGGCGATCGCGGCGGCCCTACTGCAAGAGCCGCGCGTGCTGATCCTGGACGAGCCCACCGCGTCGTTGAGCGAACGCGAGATCGATCGTCTGTTCGAGGTGATCGAGAACCTTCGCAATAGCGGCGTGTCGATCATCTATATTTCACACCATCTCAATGAGGTCTTCCGAATCTCGTCGCGTATCACGGTCCTGCGGGATGGCATGGTGGCGGGGCAGCTCAACACCAGGGATACGGACCGGGAGTCGATCGTGCGGCTCACGGTCGGTCGCGACCTCAAGAGTCTCTACCCCAAGGAGCCGGTCGAAGCCGGGGACGAGCTGCTGGCGGTCGAGAACATCTCGGACGGTCACCGCTTCGAGGGCGTCAGCTTCCGTGTGCGTCGGGGCGAGATCTACGGGCTCGCCGGGCTCGTGGGGGCCGGCCGCACCGAGATCGCGCTGTCCATCATGGGCGCCGGTCGGCTACGCGGCGGCAGTGTGAAGCTCTCCGGAAAGCCGGTGCACAATGCCAGCCCCGCTCGCGCAAGAGATCATGGATTCGCGCTCATCCCCGAGGACCGCCGCGGTGAGGGGCTCATCGGACCCCTCAGCATCCGGAAGAACATGGCCATCCCGAACCTGTCGTGGTGGTCCAACCTGGGGCTGATGTCGTTGCGGAAGGAGGCCGAGCGGGTCACGCAGCTCATGGCACGGCTATCCATCGCCGCGACCAGCTCGGAACAGGCTGCCGAGACCCTGTCGGGCGGCAACCAACAGAAGGTCGTCATCGGCAAATGGCTCGACGGACAGTCCGAGGTGTTCCTGTTCGACGAACCGACCACCGGGGTCGACGTCGGCGCAAAGGTCGAGATCTACAAGGAGATGATCGAGCTCGCTCGGGCTGGCGCGGCCGTCGTCTTCATCTCTTCCGATCTGGAAGAGCTGGTGGGCATGTGCGACCGAGTGGGCGTGGTCGCCAAGGGGCGCCTCGAGAAGGAGATCCCTCGCGAGGACCTCGACCTCCAGACCCTGCTCTTCTGGACGACAGCGGGCACGCGCGCTTCCGGTCCGACCGCGGCGGGCCAGGCGGCCGATCCGGGAAGCGGGACGGACGCGACGCCGCAGAAGGCCGTCGC
>JBAUSV010000142.1:0-2139 GCA_049581885.1 Gammaproteobacteria bacterium
CTGCCCGTCTATTTCAAGGTGGATGGCCGATTTCAAAAGAGGATCCTGGTTACAGCTGATATTGATGTGATGGTGGAAGTGGTTGTAGCTAAAAGGCCTTTGAGAAGAAACAAAAAAATTACCGAGGATGATATAGAAATGAGCTTGAAGAATTTAGCGGAACTCCCATCCAACATCATCCTTAATCCCGAAGAAGTGCTGGGCAAACGGGCCAAGATCAACATCAGTCCCAACAAGGTTCTCCGGCCGGATCTCATTGAATTTCCGCCCCTGGTCAAGCGTGGGGATGTGGTGGTGATACTCGCGGAATCCAGCGGCCTGAGAATTACGGCACTCGGTACGGTGGAAGAGAGAGAAGGTCGTCGCGGGGAGAGAATCAAGATCGAAAATATCGACTCAAAGAAGAGCCTATACGCCCGTGTAGTGGATTCCAAGACGGTTCAGGTTGATTTTTAGGTCCGATTCAACGGGGTTGAAGAGGGAGGTTGAAAAAAATGTTTGATAAATGCGGATCGTGGACCAGATGTCTTTTGGGAGGTGCGGCTTTCTCTTTGTTGGCCACGGGCTTCTTGGGTTGTGCCACGGCTCCAAAGGAAACCATAAGGGAAACCAGCCTCATTCGGGCCAAGTCCCTGGGGGTGGACGATGACCAGAGAATAAAGCCGGAAAAGTATGAAGGTTCCCTCTGGCAGAAGGGGACTCTCAGCTCCCTGTTTCAGGATTATAAGGCGAGCAGGGTGGGAGACGTGGTGACGATCATTCTGGATCAAAAACTTACGGGATCCACCAATGCCAATACGGATACCAGTAGAGACAGTTCGTTGAAGGCCGGAATGAATTCCGCCTTTACCGGTTTCGGAAAAACGGCCAGTGCCTACAACGCCAGTGTCGATACCAGTCTTGGCACCTCCCATAAGGGCAAGGGGGCTACCGACAGGTCGGGAGCGTTGACAGGCACCATAACCTCCAGGGTCGTAAAGGTGCTCCCGGACGGAAACCTGGTGGTTGCGGGGTCTCGTGAAATAATGGTGAACGAAGAGACGAACTTTCTCAGTCTGTCGGGAATTATCCAGCCAAGGGACATTCGTTACAAGAAGGACAAGAATGGCATATGGGGTTATGAAATCGAGTCGTCCCGAATCTCCGATGCCAAATTCGTCTACAGCGGCACAGGCGTGGTGGCCCAGCGACAACGTCCGGGCTGGCTTTCCAATTTCGTAAACGTAATCTGGCCGTTTTAGTTAGACCTATGGTGTTCCACCAATTCCGTCCGGTGGCGACGGGGAGAAAAAAGATGAGAAACCGCTTTATGTTTCTTGACAGAAAGACGATATTAGTGAAAGCGATCCTGGTTTGTATAACGTTGTTTGTTTTGAGCAACTTTGCCCATGCCACCCGGATCAAAGATCTGGCCGAGATTAAGGGCGTGCGTGAAAATCAGCTGGTCGGATATGGCTTGATCGTAGGGCTGGATGGGACCGGGGATGGAAAGGATTCAAAATTCACTTTTCAGTCCTTGGCGAGTATGTTAGAGAGAATGGGTGTTACGGTCAATGCCAAGGATATAGAAAAGGCTGACAATGTGGCCGCCGTAATGGTCACCGCCGATCTGCCGGCTTTTGCAAAGGTGGGCACCAGGATTGACGTTACGGTCAGCTCCATAGGCAACGCGTCAAGCCTTACGGCGGGAACCCTGCTGATCAGTCCCCTCAAAGGCGCGGACGGCAAAGTATATGCCGTTGCCCAGGGACCGGTGAGTACCGATGCCTTTTCCGTCTCCGGAAAAGCCGCCAAGGTCAGCAAGAATTTCCCCACGGTGGCACGAATTGTGAATGGCGCCATCATTGAAAACGAGATCCCCTATGATTTTCTTAATAAGGGGACTTTTTCGCTGACCTTGCCCAAACCCGATTTTACGAATGCGGCCCGTATGGCGGAAACCATAAATTCGGCCTTGAAAGAAAGCGTCGCCAGGACCTTGGATGCCGGGACAATAGAGGTTGAGGTTCCGAAGGAATATTTCGGAAGGACTGTCCAACTGGTCGCCATGATTGAGCAATTGGAAGTAAGTCCCGATAAGTCATCCATGGTGGTGTTTAACGAACGGACCGGAACCGTGGTTATCGGGGAAAATGTCAG
>JBAUSV010000143.1:0-2399 GCA_049581885.1 Gammaproteobacteria bacterium
ACAAGACCCTGGCCGCCAAAGTGCTTGGTATTTCACGAAAAGGACTGTACGAAAAAATGGCTCGTCTTGGGATTAGAGACGCCACCAATTCAAGCAGGGAGATATCCGGATGAACGGCCTGCGATACCTTCCGGCTCTTTGCATTGCGGCCCTGTTCTGGCTGGCGGCTGTCACGGTCTGCCAGGGCGGAGAGATCATTCTTGGCGCACCCACCTCCCTAAGGACCCTGGAAGGATCGGAGAGCCTGGACGCGGTTCGAATGGCCGTGGAAGAAATCAATGGCACCGGGGGCGTAAACATAAACGGACGGGATTACAGGTTCAGACTGGAACCTTTTGATCTTCAGGAGGTTGAACCGGCCTCCCCTCCCTCCGAGGCCGTGAATAGACTCAGAACTTTTATACGAACCAAGAGACCGGATGCCCTTGTTATAGGCCCCTTTCGTTCGGAGGTGCTTTTGGCTTCCATGGATCTCCTGTCCGAAGAAAAGGTACCCACCCTGGGGTGTATCGCCATGTCACCGGCCGTGGACGCCAAGGTCCTGACCAACCCCAAGTACAAGTACATATTTCGTGTGGGTCTCAGCACCAAATATCTGGTGGCTTATCTCATCGAGACCATGAAGCTGATGAGACGCAAATTCGGGCTTGAAAGGGTGTTTATCCTGAATCAGGATGTGGCATGGGCCCGGTCCACGGCCTACCTCATGTTGAGGCTGTACCTGGACCGATCCGGGTGGCAGGTTCTGGGTCAGGAGAACCATCCCGCTGAAAATGGAGACTTCCAAAAGACACTGGCCCGTGCAAAGGCTTCACGGGCCCAGGTTATCCTGGCGGTTTTTGACATGTCCTCCAGCAGGAGTCTGGTCATACAGTGGCACAAAATGAAACCGCCAGCCCTGTTGTGCGGCTTTATCTCGCCGGCCTCCGGTCCCGATGCCTGGCTCTCCATAAAGGGAGGTCTGGAAGGGGTGATTAACGTCATCTTCGAATTGGGCAACATGCCTTCCTCCAAATATCCTCCGGCCGAACTCTTCCATGAGGCCTTCAAAAAGAGATACGGACGTCCGATCCAGGCGGGCCACGGACCGGCTCCGGCCTACGAATCGGTCTACATCCTGGCCCGGGCCTTTGAACGGGCCGGAAGCCTGGATCCGGACCGGGTGACGGCGGCCCTGGAGGCCACCGATCGGAGAGGCGTTATGGGCCGATTGATTTTTCACAGAGGCCACCAGGCCATCTTCGGGGAAAACCCTGAAGAGGATGTTTTGGGCTGTGTAGTTCAGTGGAAAGCACCGGGCAAGCGCGTAATCGTTTACCCTCCCGCCATTGCCGACGGGCAAATCACCCTGCCGCCATTCATGAAGCCGGCCGGAGATTCTCGCTGACAACAAGACTGTTACGTTTTCTTACACATTGGCCGATCTGTTACCTTTGGTAACACAGCGAGAAATAGAGGTGTTGAATATATGAATTATATTAGGTTTTTTGTAACCCTGCAGAGTTCCGATACCCCTGCGCCTTAGCCTATCGTAACCAATTCTCACACCCACCCTCCATTTTCATCAGGATGCGCTGAACAGATCATATCTCTTCATTTCAATAACTTGCCAATTCAACCTCCTTGTGGCATACTCTTTGCTTTGTTAATGTGGTTTTTGGGGATAGGCACAAACTTTCATCGATGAGGAGGGAGTGTTCATGAAAAAAAGCATCTGTTTTTTGTCCGTCGTGTTGTGGTTGATGGTTTCTTTTCTGGTCCCGGTCAACCGGACCTTTGCCGCCGATCCGATCATCCTGGGGGTTCCCACATCGCTGGGATTTCTGGAGGGCAAGGAAGGGCTTGCCTGCGTGAACATGGCCGTGGATGAAATCAATGGTGCGGGTGGTGTGAAGGTGGGGGATGAAATGCGGCCCTTCAAGGTGGTGGCGATCGATGCCAGGGGCGCGGAACCCGGGGTTCCGGTGAGCGAAGTGATCCGGGCGCATAAGAAGCTGATTCTGGAAGACAAGGCCGATTTCATCGTCTTCGGTTCCTTCCGGTCGGAATGCGCCATCGCCTGCATGGATGTGGTTGGCCAGTACAAGATCCCCATGATCCTGGGGACGGCCATGTCTCCGGGGATGCAAAAAAAGGTGATGGACAACTACGACAAATACAAATACACCTTCCGCGCCTGTCTGAACGCGGTCTATCTCATCAAGTATCTCGGCGGCACCATGGCCTATCTGAATAAGGAATTCGGGTTCAACAAGGTGTATATCATGAACCAGGACGTGGCGTGGGCCCGGAAGACCGGCGACCTCATGATCAAACTGGTCTTCGAAAAAATGGGCTGGGAAGTGGTGGGCCGGCAGCAGTACCCCACCGGGTCTTCCGATTTTTCCTCCGGTCTCATG
>JBAUSV010000144.1:0-2725 GCA_049581885.1 Gammaproteobacteria bacterium
CAATGAGCAACTGCTGCACCAGAAGACTGCAAGAGCTAAAGAGCACCCAGCGGCCTTGTAGAACCAATTCCTGACCGATAGCACAGAGCAAATGTGTTTTTCCGCTCCCCGGGTTTCCAAAAGCCAAGACATTTTCCGACCGATCCACGAAGGAACCTTCAATCAAAGCCTTGACTTGTGCCATTAGCATGGAAGATAAACGATCCTTTTCAAAAGCATCAAAGCTCTTTTCCAGGGGCAATTTTGATTCTCTCAACAGCCTTTGAACCCGATTATGTCTGCGCACCTCACGTTCCCGTTCCGTCACCTCGGCAAGATAGTACTCATAGGTTAAGTCCTCCCGTCGTGCTCGATCCGCCTCTTCTTCATAGCAGGCACGGACTGTGGGCAAATGCAATTCTTTAAGGCATTCTATCAAGGATTTCCTTAGTTCATCTGACAACATGACAGCACCTCCGTTTTCATGCTCAGGAGGGCATCGTAGGCGCCCAAATCAACCTCTGCAATGGTGATTTCGGTTGGGGATGGGATTTGCATCAAAGTGTTTATAATCGTTTCTACAGCCCCAATGCTGATGAACTCTTCCTTCTCAATCAGGGTTTGGAGCGCATAATCCACCGCTGCTTCATTTTGCTTGGCAGCCAGATGTAAAATACCCAGATACTCTTTTGCCGATCGGGACGGATGATGACTTTTCAGCCAGTCATACGCCATACGGAAACGATGGGTCGGAAACAGCTCCTCTCGATAGCGGTAATTTTCAAAGGCGCCGGGTTTGCGGACCAGCCAATCAATAATGTGCCTGTACTGGATGTAGTGTTTCCCTTCACCGCGCAATCGAGGGATTTTTTCTATACATTGTTGGGCGTACCATACCTCCAGATGCTCCACATAAACCCGTATCTGCACGTTTTCTCTGATCAGGCGGCTGTCCACCGAATACACATTATGGATCACCCGGATTGTACTGCTCGGCCCAACTCTGACCTGGAGCCTTTTACAGCTATCAAGGCGCTTGATCGGCAAACGTCTCAATAAGTCTACCTCCTCTTTGAACCGATCTATACGTCCCGCATTTAGCTGGATATACAGTTTTTTCAAAAAGGCAGCATAGTTTTCACGGCTGACAAAATCACAGCTTCCCCGCAACATCAAGGATTGCTCCAATGCTTTCTTGAATCGGTAGTGTCGCTGTTCTACATCACCGTTTTCGTTAGGGCTCGATGGTTGGGTCTTATGCCCTTGGATCCCATAGTGATTGAGCAACGCCCTGTATCGTTGGGTGAATTCTTCAGGGTTATTCGGCTTCTGTACGGCAGCCGTGAGCCGGTCTGTACGATGTCTTTTCGGAACACCACCCAGTTCCCACATGCTATTTTGAAAGCCCTCACTCAAGGATTCAAAACTCTCTGAAAAACAGATCGTTCCCGTTTCCCAATTGGAATACGTAAGCACAAAATGATAGACCAAATGAGCAAATGGCTGCCCTAAAATGGTCACCCCTAAAAAAGTCATGTCCGTGAAATCCGATTGGCATAACTCGCCGGGTTTGTGGACTTGAGGAAAAAAAACCTCTCTGTGTGATCCTTCCAAAGCACGCCAGATCTTCACCCGGCGCTGCAGGGTCCGAAGTTGACCGTCAGCAAAAGAACCCGGATACCGACGCTGAAGATCCTCAAACAAAGTCTTCGCTTCTAACCCGGAATTGATTTTCAGCTTCCCTTTCACTTCTTCCCATACTTCATCAAACGGATCCTCCCTGGTCCGCCATGTATGGTCCTCCTTGATGTCGTTGGGTAATTTGTTTAGGCCTCGATACTTGCGGGCTGTCTTTTCATCCATACCCGCTTTTGCCGCCGAGGTACAAAGATTCTTTCCCATACCTAACAATTCCATAAGCATCCTCACTTGTTTGTCAGTAACCACCCGAGCCTCCTTTCTGAACAGTTCGGGCAGCATACTTTTTGTTGACAAATACCGGGAATTTTAATTGTCGTCAGGCGGGAATTTTAATTGTCGCTGATCACCCATCAAAATAAAACGAACCGTTTTATGAATAATGGCCCGTTTCGGGACCCATTAGCATCCCTCATCCTGTATAATTATTTTTTGCTTCTTTTGTTTTATTGGAGGTGTCTTGTTTTCCGCCGGGGCGTTGGAGCCTTGTGCGGCTTCCACCGGATAGTTGCGTTTGCACCATTCTATCCAGGCGCCGTCATACACACTCACATTGGGATAATTCAGAAGACGCGCGGCAAAATAATCCACCGTACCGAAACACCCGCTTACGCAGGTAAAAGCGAGATGCTTGTCGGGACTCAATCCCTTTGACGTAAATATCTTCTGAATCTCCTCAGCCGGTTTAAATTCCTTATAATCCTTGCCGGTCAGAAGGGCCATGAACATAAGATTGGTCGATCCGGGGATGCGCCCCAGCTTGTCGCTGGCCCGGCTCATTTCTTTTCCTTGGAACTCGGATGGCCTTCTGGAATCGATGACCATGAGACCAAGCCGGTCATACAGGCCGAGATATCCTTCAAGTTCCTCCCCCGTCATGATGCGGTCGCGATGGAGCGCAGGAATATCATAGGTCACTTTCGGATAATGGGGAACTTCCGTGGTGAGCGCCCTTTTTTCGGCCTTCCACTTGTCGATACCCCCGTCCAAAATGGACATCTTCTTGTGCCCCAGGACGTCCAGTGCCCAGAATACGCGCGTGGTAGCC
>JBAUSV010000145.1:0-20186 GCA_049581885.1 Gammaproteobacteria bacterium
AGCCAGCCCAGCCAGCCGCCCTGGAACGGCGCACCGTCCGCACCCGGCAGGCGGCGCACGGTCTCCAGGTGCCCGAGCAGTTTCTTGAGCGGATGTGCCACCTCGATGAGGCGGGCCTCGCCATCGGGCATCTGGAGCACCAGGCGATGCCGGTACAGTCTCAGCTCCACCACCGGCGACAGGCCGAGGTAGGAATAGCGGGCGCAGGGATGGCGAGTGCGCGATTCGAGCAGGCCGACACTTTGGTCCAGCAGGGCCGCGAGCGCGGCCGAGGGTTCAGGGCACGCGTCCAGTTCGAGCCGGTGCATGCCGCCGAAGCGGTAGACATAGTCTGGGTCGAGCCGCAACTCGGCGCGCTCGGGCGAGATCGGCATCACGTTGAACCACCTGAGTGGCAGGCTATTTTAGCCGCGATCCACTAAAGTGGTATGCCTTGGGTTTCATGGACTTTAATAGACGTTCTGGAATATTCAAATGGTGAGCGTACAAACGTTGCGCCTTGTCAGCAGGCTTTACATTGCGTACAGCGGTGGCATTCAGGCTCATTTGGGGGCAACTCCACTTCACCATTCGGCAGTTGCCCCCGATGCTGCCCCCAGTTATCCCCGGATGTCAATGCATTTTTCTGGACGCCAATGAATCATAAAGGCACAAAAAATCCCGCTATGGCGCGGGCTTCTCGGACTCAATCGGACGTTATCGAATATTCAAATGGTGGAGCGGAGGAGGATCGAACTCCCGACCTCTGCATTGCGAACGCAGCGCTCTCCCAGCTGAGCTACCGCCCCACGTAACGAATGATTTTAGCATTGTGGGGAATCTGGATGCTACACTCTGGCCATGAGCGATGTCCTTGATATCCGCGAAGCCGGCCCCTCCGATATGGACTGCGTCACCCGCTTTTCCTTGGCCTGTGCCAGGGACAGCGAGGATTTGACCTTGGACGAGGCCGTGCTGCGCGCCGGCGTCGAGACCGCCCTGTCCGACCCCGCCCGCGGGCGCTATTTTCTGGCCGAGCGAGACGGTAAGCCACTCGGCCAGGTAATGGTCACCCGCGAATGGAGCGATTGGCGCAACGCCTGGATCTGGTGGCTGCAAAGCGTCTACGTCAGCGACGAGGCCCGCGGCCAGGGAGTGTTTGCCGCCATCTACACGCACATCGAAGACACTGCCCGGCGCCTGGGCGTACGGATGATCCGATTGTACGTGGACCAGGCCAATACGGGCGCCGAAAAAGCCTACCTCAAGGCCGGTTTCGAGCGCGATCACTACCACCAGATGGTCAAGGCACTACGCGACGCCAGCTGACCACCGAACCCGATCTCAGACCGCACACTAAGCATTGGATAACCACCCGCTGTGTGTTATAGTTAGTTATAACAGCAAATCATAATGAGTCCGGGATGAAATATATCGCGACGTCTATATATACTTATCGCGGTTTTCCAGCCGCACTGCCCCGAATACCATTACTTTCTATCGCCCTGCTGGCCTGCGGCCCTCCGTGTGTAGGTGCATGCACATGCAAACGGAAGGACTGACGCCCATGTTGCCGCATACCCCCCACGTTCTGACTATTGCCTACGGAGAATCGGCATGACATCCGCCAAAACCAAACGCTGGCTCTATCCCGTATTTGCCTTCATCGGGATCTTCCTGGTCTTCGCCATTTTCGGCGGAATCAAATTCTACTCGATCATGGGCATGATGAAGGCCTTCGCCAATGCTGGGCCGCCGAAGACGACCGTTTCCGCCGCCCCCGCCAAACAGGCCGAGTGGCGGCCCGCGATCCAGGCCATCGGCACCCTGACGGCGATCAACGGTGTCAACGTATCCAGCGAACTCGCCGGCAAGGTCGTCAAGATCGACTTCCAGTCCGGCGACCAAGTCAAGCAGGGGCAGTTGCTGGTCCAGCTCGACGATTCCCAAGAGCAAGCCCTGCTGCAACAGTACCAGGCGCAGGAAAAGCTCGACAAGAACAATTTCGAACGCGCGCTCAGCCTGAGGAAAAAGAATCTGAACTCCAAGCAGGACCTCGACAACGCCAGCGCCCAGTACGAAATGTCGCAGGCGCAGGTGGCGCAGGAGCGGGCCGTGATCGCCAAAAAAGCCATCCGCGCACCATTTGACGGCGTGGTGGGCATCCGCCAGGTCAATTTGGGACAGTACGTGAGTGCTGGGACGACCCTCGTCAACCTCGAACAACTCGACCCGCTCTACATCACCTTCACTCTGCCCCAGGGCGACGTTCCGCGTCTGCACTTGAAGCAGGACGTCCAGCTGCAGGTGGATGGCTACCCCGGGGAAACCTTCGATGCCAAATTGACGGCCATCAACCCGGCGGTGAACGATCAATCCCGCACCCTGCAGGCGCAGGCCACCGTCCCCAATCCTGACCACAAGCTACGCCCCGGCATGTTCGCCACGCTGAACGTACTGTCCGACAAGAGCAATTCGGTCATCGAGGTTCCCTCGACGGCGATTACCTACACCCTCTACGGCGACAGCGTCTACGTCCTGGAGCCGCAGAAGACCCCGGCCGGCGGCACTCAGACGGCCGGCGCCGCGCAAACGACCGGCCAGGCGGCCAAACAGGATGCGCATGCCGTTTACACAGCCAAGCAGGTCTTCATCCAGGTCGGGCAGACGCGCAACGGGATGGTGGCGGTAACCGGCATCAAGCCCGGCACGCTGGTCGTGACCGCGGGGCAAATCAAGCTGCATCCCGGCGCGCTCGCCATCATCAACAATTCGGTTGACCTGTCCAAGGTGCCGGAGCTGACCCCATGAAGTTCACGGATACCTTCATCAAGCGCCCGGTGCTGGCCGTGGTGCTCGCGCTGTTCGTGTTGCTGCTGGGCTTGAAGTCCATCGGCCAGGTGCAGATCCGCGAGTACCCGAAAACAGAGCAAACCGTGATCAGTGTCTCCACCGCCTACCCGGGCGCCAGTTCGCAGTTGATCCAGGGCTTCATTACCCAGCCGCTGAGCCAGGCTATCGCGAGTGCAGACGGCATCGACTACCTCACCTCCAACACCAGCCAGGGTTCGAGCACGATCACCGCGCACATCCGCCTCAACTACAACCCGACCGAGGCGATGACCGACATTACCGCCATGGTCAACCAGGTGCGCAACCAACTGCCGCGCGAGAGTGAATCGCCGATCATTACAAAATCGACCGGCTCGTTCAGCGCACTGATGTACCTGAGCTTCTACAGCACGACGCTGAAAGGGTCGCAGATCGCCGATTACCTCAACCGGGTGGTGGTGCCACGCCTACAATCGGTGTCGGGCGTGGCCCAAGCGCAGGTGCTCGGCAGCGCGTTCGCCATGCGCATCTGGCTCGACCCCAGGAAGCTTGCCGCGCACGGGCTCACCCCCCAGCAAGTAGCCACGGCGATCCAGAACAACAACTTCATCGCAGCCGTAGGGCAAACCGAGTCTCCCTATATCCTGGTCAACGTCAATGCACGCACGGACCTGCACACCGAGCAGGAATTCAACAACATGGTGGTCGCCCATGACGGCGACTCCCTGGTGCGCCTGAAGGACCTCGGCCACGTCGACCTGGGCCAGGAAAGCTACAACAGCCAGTTCTATTTCGGGGGCCACCAGGCCGTTGCCATCGCGATCTACCCCACCCCCTCGGCCAACCCGCTCGACGTTGCCGACGGGGTCACCAAGCTCATGCCCTCGATCAAGAAGCAGCTCCTGCCCGGACTCCAGGGCACCATCGCTTTCGACGGCAGCACCTTCATCCACAGTTCGATCAACGAGGTCATCCGCACCATCGCCGAGGCGGGCGGCATCGTCATCGTGGTGATCTTCCTGTTTCTCGGCGCACTGCGCTCGGTGGTGATTCCCGTGATCACCATCCCGCTGTCGCTGATCGGGGCCGTGTTCATCATGTTGCTGCTCGGCTATTCGCTCAACCTGCTGACGCTGCTGGCCATGGTGCTTGCCATCGGACTGGTGGTGGATGACGCCATCATCGTAGTGGAGAATATATACCGGCACATGGAAGAAGGCCTGTCCGCCTACAAAGCGGCACTTCTCGGCGCCCGCGAGATCGGCTCCGCCATTGTCGCCATGACCATCACCCTGGCCGCGGTGTATGCGCCGATCGGCTTCATGGGCGGCCTCACCGGCAGCCTGTTCACCGAGTTCGCCTTCACGCTGGCGATCACGGTCATCATCTCGGGCTTCCTGGCGCTCACGCTCTCGCCCATGATGTGCTCGAAGCTGTTGCGCCCGCCCGCGGAAGCCGGCCGGCTTGCGATATGGCTCGACAAGCACTTCGAGTCCTTCAAGGATGCCTATCACAGGCTCCTGCACAACACGCTGAACTACCGCGCCGCCACGATCATCGTGGCCGTGATGGTCCTGCTCTCGCTGCCGGTCCTGTACATGTTCTCCAAACATGAGCTGGCACCGACCGAGGACCAGGGCTTCGTGCTGACCGTAGGTCAGTCCCGCCCCACCGCGACCATCGACTTCCAGAAGCTGTATGCCCAACAGCTGCAGGACCTGACTGCGAACATTCCGCAGAAGGAAAACGACTTCATGATCGTGTCCCCCGGCCAGATCGTCTCGGGGCTGATCCTCAAGCCCTGGGGCGACCGTGACAAATCGGCCGGCGCCATCAAGAACGAGCTGTCGGCTACCACCGGCAACATCGCGGGCCTGCAAAGCTACGTGTTCCTGCCGCCCTCGCTCCCCGGATCGGGCGGCGGCGCACCGGTGCAGTTCGTACTGAGTACCACGGACAGCTACGCCAACCTCGCAACCGTGGCAGAGGAACTGGTCCAGAAAGCCCGGGAAAGCGGCAAATTCTACTTCGTCAATCAGGATCTGAAGTTCGACATGCCCGAACTGGAGTTGACCGTGGACCGCAACAAGGCACAATCGATGGGCCTGAGCATGGCCGATATCGGCAGTGCCATGGGGACCCTGCTCGGCGGCGGCTACGTCAACCGCTTCAGCGCCAACGGCCGTGCCTACAAGGTCATCCCCCAGGTCATACGAAAATACCGCTACACCAGGGAAGACTTGGGCCAATATTACGTCAAGGCCGAAAACGGCGACATGATCCCACTATCTGCGGTGGTGCACATCAAGCAGGATACCGTGCCGCAGTCGCTCAGCCAGTTCGACCAGTTGAACTCGGCAACGATCACCGCTGTACCCAAGGGATCGCTGGGCGATGCGCTGGCCTATCTGCAACAACAAACCGCCGACATCGCACCCAAGGGATACCTCACCAACTACGAAGGCGAATCCCGCCAGTACATCCAGGAAGGCGGCGCCCTGGCCTTGACCTTCTTCTTCGCACTGATCGTGATCTACCTGATCCTGTCGGCGTTGTTCGAGAGTTTCCGCGATCCGCTCATCATCCTGGTCAGCGTACCCATGGCCATCTGCGGCGCGCTGCTGTTCATTTTCGTCGGCGCATCGAGCATCAACATCTACACGCAGGTGGGCCTGGTGACGTTGATCGGGCTGATCAGCAAGCACGGCATCCTGATCGTGCGCTTCGCCAACGACATCCAGCGCGAGGAAGGCCTGTCCAAGCGCGAGGCCGTGGAAAAGGCGGCCGCGTTGCGATTGCGGCCGATCCTGATGACCACGGCAGCCATGGTGGTGGGCGTGCTGCCCCTCCTTATCGCCACCGGCGCGGGCGCCGAAGCGCGTTTCGCCATCGGCCTGGTGATTGCGACCGGCATGGCCATCGGCACCGCCTTCACCCTGTTCGTGGTTCCGATGGTCTACAGCTTCATCGGCGCCACCCACAAGCCGCTGCGCGAAGAATAAAAGCCGAAACCGCGACTTGAAAGCCGGGCCTTCGGGCCCGGCTTTTTCATGACTTCTCGCCAAGGAGCAGTGAACGCAGAGAGAAGGAAAAACCTGCCTGTCCGCCGCCTGCATGCAGGCGATAATGCGCTCCATATTTCATCAAGGGTTCCTGGCGCCTTTGCGTCCCGGGACGAGGTGAAATCGGACCTCAGGCGCGGTCCTGAGGAAAGGCCATCACCCCGGCAATACCGCCGGCGCCCAGCGCCAGCGCGGCCAGGCGATCGAACCCCAGCGCCGCACCGGCGCACGGCGGCAGGCCGGATTCCAGCGCGGCAAGAAAATTCTCGTCCAGGGCGGGGCAATCGCGTGAATCGGTCGCACGCGCTGCACGATCCGATTCGAAGCGCCGGCGCTGCTCGACAGCATCGCACAATTCGACAAACCCGTTGACCAGCTCGACGCCTTCAACGACGGCCTCGACCCGTTCCGCAACAGGCGTTGCAGCGTAGCGAATACGGGCAAGTGAAGCCTGGCTGGGCGGAAAATCGTGGATCAGCGTAATACGCCCGGCACCCAGGCGGGGATACACCGCAAAGCCCGCGATCCGATCCAGTAGAACATCACGATCCGTTTCCTCTCCATCCTCTGCCAGAGCCTGCAAATCGGCCAGAGATGCCATGAACGGATCAGCCCCCGCATGACGCACAAAAGCCTCGCGATACGCGATGTGCTCAGGCGCATGCACCAATAATGCCTCAGGTAACAGCCGCGCAAGCAGAACTTCGATATCGCCCATCAGCCGATCGAGATCCGACCCCAGTCGATACCATTCCACCAGTGTAAATTCGGGATTGTGCCAGCGTCCCGCTTCGCCAGCACGGAACACGCGCGCCACGCTGTAGATATCGGTCGCACCTGCGGCCAACAGGCGCTTCAAATGAAATTCCGGCGACGTGCCCAGCCAGCCCGGTGCGCCCTCGGGGAAAGCGTGCGGTATGCAAAGACTGTCCAAGTGCAACTCCGGAGAACCCGCCCGCGAAAGCAGCGGCGTCTCGACTTCCAAAACGCTTTGCTCTCGCATCCAAGCGCGCAGTTCATCGAGCAGACACGCGCGGCCCCGCAGCGCTTCCAGCGAGGCCGTGGGCCGCCATGTTTCGTTCACGCGCGCGACAGGTACTCCGCGGTACGCGTGTTGACCTTGATCGTCTCGCCTTCGTTCACGAACAGCGGCACGCGCACCACCGCCCCCGTCTCCAGCGTGGCCGGCTTGACGCCGCCACCCGAAGTGTCGCCGCGCACGCCGGGATCGGTTTCGGTAATCGTGAGCTCCACCGTGTTCGGCGGTTCCACAGCCAGGGGGCTGCCGTTGTACAGCGTGACCCGGCAGGTTTCCTCGCCCTTCACCCACTTGACGGTCTCACCCATCGCCGCTTCGTCGGCCTGGAACTGCTCGAAGGTGTCGGGCGTCATGAAGTGCCAGAAATGGCCGTCGTTGTAGAGGTACTGCATGTCGGTCTCGTGCACGTCGGCAGCCTCCACCGATTCCCCCGACTTGAAGGTGCGGTCGATCACCCGCCCGGTCTTCAGGTTGCGCACCTTGACCCGGTTGAAAGCCTGCCCCTTGCCAGGCTTGACGAACTCGTTTTCCACAATCGAGTATGGATCGCCATCAAGCATGATTTTCAGACCCGATTTGAATTCGCTCGTGCTGTAGTTCGCCATGACTTCAAGTCCCATCCATCGTTAGAATATCCGCCTCTGATGCGGCATGAATTTCGAGATGACTCTGCCTATGATACCGGTCCCGGAAAAAGCCGCATGGCGCAGGGAGCTTGCCAGTGCCATCCGCGACCCTGCGGATCTGGCCGAACGGCTGGGACTGCCCGCGGCGGCGCTGATCGGCACGGCCGGCGCCCATGAAGTCTTTCGCACCCTGGTGCCGCGCGGGTTTGCCGCCCGCATGCGCAAGAGCGATCCCGATGACGCTCTGTTGCGCCAGGTACTGCCCACCGCTCAGGAACTCGCTCCACAGCCCGCCCGATACGTAACCGACCCGCTCGCCGAGGCCGACGCCCGCCGCGCACCGGGCCTACTGGTCAAATACCAGGGCCGTGCGCTGCTCGTGACCAGCGGCGCCTGCGCCGTGCACTGCCGCTACTGCTTCCGCCGCCACTACCCCTATGCCGGGGAGAACCCCCGCCGCGGTCACTGGCAGGCCGCGCTGGATGCTATTGCAGCCGACCCCGGCCTAAAAGAGGTCATCCTCTCCGGCGGCGACCCGCTCATGCTGGACGATACCGAACTGGCTGACATCAGCACCCGGCTCGGCGAAATTCCGCACGTGCGCTCGCTACGCATTCATACTCGTCTGCCCATCGTGCTGCCGGAGCGCGTGGATGAGGCGCTGCTCGGCTGGATCGAGGCCAGCCGACTGCCCGTCACGATGGTGGTGCATGCGAACCATCCTCGGGAAATCGACGACAACGTGCGCGCGGCCTGCATCCGCTTGCGTCCCGTGCTGCAATTTATGCTCAATCAGGCCGTGTTGCTTGCCGGCGTAAACGACGACGCAGAGACACTTACAAATTTGTCACATGCGCTGTTCGAAGCGGGTGTCCTGCCGTATTACCTGCATCTGCCTGACGCCGTAGCCGGCACGGCCCATTTCGACGTCAGCGAAGCCCGCGCGCGGGAACTGATTGCCGCGCTGCGCGCCCACCTGCCGGGCTACCTGGTTCCCCGCCTTGCGCAGGAGATCCCCGGCGCGCCATGCAAGGAAATCCTGGCATAAGTAATGGCCGGGTTCGTGTTATAAATAGAGCCAAGTGGAGTCAACAACACAGCGATCCGTGGAAGAGCCGAATATCATCCCCATCTTGGTTGTCAGTGACACTCAGAACAAGGCGGAAATGCTTAACGGCCTGCTCCGTGGCGAGGGGCTTGCAGTGCACCCACAATGGATCAATTCGCTTGCAAAGCTGGACACGGATAAAGCCGCACCCGAGCTAGTATTCTATTTTGACGATATCAACAAGCCCACATTGGAAGAGGTAATCGCGGCAACCCGCGATATGGCTGCAGCATTAATTGTCGTCAGTACCAAACACGACCAGGAACGTGCCGCAGCTGCCATTAATCACGGAGCCTCCGCCCAAGTGTGCCTTGCTGAAACTGCGCTGCTGGCAGGTGTCGCGCGGCGCGAACATCGCAGTCGCGATGATCGCGCCAAACTGAGGGTCCTGAAACACAAAATCGAACAGAATAATAGACAGCTACGTAACCTGCTGGCCGGAACTCATAACGCTATCGCTTATACCCAAGAAGGTCTTATCACAAGCACCAATCCGTCATGGGTCGAATATTTTGGCTATTCCGACTCTGCCCAGCTTGTAGATTCCCCCATCATGGATTTATTCAGCAAGGCGGATCAGGACACCTTGAAAAAGAAGCTGCGCCTGCTCAAGCGTAACAAAAGCGTAGACGGCTCTATCAAATGCACGGCAATTCACCGGGATGGTTCCGAGTTTTTAACTGAGCTCACGCTTGACACTACCGAAGTAGAAAACGAAAAGCAGATTCAATTCACCATCGCCGGTGATAAAAGAAAATCCGAAGAAAATGCTGCCGCACTGAAACATATCGATGAAGTGGAAGCAGAAAAAAGCCTGCTCCTAGGAAAACTGGAAACGTTAAAGCAATACGAACCCGACTCCCGCTTACTCTGGCCAACCACTTTCGCAACCATCGCAGCGGAAAGAGTCAACCGTCCTCTGGCAGGCGCTGCACGTGCCCTGGTTGCTTTCCGACCCGCCAATCTTCAGGAAGCCATTTCCATTTTTGGTCCTTTGGGCCTGTCCGAAGCAGGCGCCAGCATAGCAACCATGATTTCTCCCTTGCTTGAAGAGGAAGACATAGCAACCCGTATCGATCAATTAACCATACTGACCATAGTTAACCGTGCCGATGACCAAAAGATACGGGCTTGGTCGGAATCTGTAATTAATGCTCTGGGAGAACACATTTTTGAAACCAGCAGCCGTTCGAGTTTATTGGGTTTTGCAGCCGGCATTGCGCCCATTGATCGCATACGCCGTCTGGAGCAGTTGACTCACCAAGCCGTTCAATCGGCCAGAGGCGAGTCCGGAAGTGTCAATCTGGTTGCTCCGCCAGCGGAAATCACTACCGTCGATACGGACGATAGCGGATGGTCTGCCTTGATCTCCGAAGCTTTGGACGAACGCCGTTTTGCCATTGCGCTGAGCCCAATAGAAGACCTTTCCAACACAAACAGGTTTTATGCAGCAACAGCACGGTTACTGGACCGGGAAGGCAAGGAAATCGTTCCTGATGTTTTCATGGAACCTGCTGCCCGGCTGGGCCTTAAGCAGTCGATCGAGCAACGCCTTGTAGGTCACTCTTTTATTGCTTTGATGAGACTCATGCAAACGGATAAAAATGCGCGCATTATTGTCTCGCTATCTTCCTCCGTAATGAAGGATACAGGTCTCATTAATTTCCTTTCGCGGCTGATTGACCGCACCCAAACCCAACTCCCTGAAAAAAGTCTGATTTTCGAACTTTCCGTGAATGACACGATCAACCACGTAATTTCAGTTGAAAAATTTATCAAGGAAATTCACCCGCTGAATTGCGGTTTTGGCGTACGCGATTATGTGCCCGGAAATAACGCAGACAAAGTCTTGGATAAATTGTCGATAGATTCGTTACGTATTGGATCAAACTGTATTGCCGAGTTGCAACAAAACGAGGAACTGGCTAAACGCATAAGAAAACTTATCCTCAAACTTGAAGCAGAACACTGCTATGTGATTGCTTCCGGCGTAAATGACGCCAATCTCATGGCGCAGCTTTATAATCTCGGTCTTAGTACCATCGAAGGCGACGCAATTGGGGGAGCCGAAATTTTCAGCTCACAAAATCCGATGTTCGAGGCGCTTTACTCCACGGAATAGCCGCACCGGGGCAGAGTTCAAGCCACCCGGATGCGATCGACATTCTGGAAACCACGGGGCAACTTGAGTCCCCGCTTGCCCCGCCCGCGCATGTAATCCTGCTGTTCCGCGTCATCCATCACCTTGTGACGTTGCCCCGCCTCGACCCGCAAGGCCGCGCCAGGGTCGAGCACGGCCGCGCCGATGACGCGCTCACCGACGGCCAGTGCCTTGGGAGGAATAGCGATCAATTTCACGCCCTTGCCCCGTGCGAGCTGCGGAATCTCCTCCACTGCCAGGATCAAAAGGTATCCTGCCGACGTTGCGAGAGCGACACGACTGTCCCTGCCCTCGGCAACGGACGCAATCGTCGTCGCCCGCCCCTGCGCGGACACTGTCATGATCTGCTTGCCTGCCCGATTACGTGTAACCAGACCGGTGGACTCGACCACAAACCCGTGACCGCTGGCGGCAACCAGCAGAACGTGAGGCGCATCTTCCAGCCCCACCAGTCCTGTGAAATGCGTCCCGGGCGGTGGATCGGTGCGCCCGCTCAGCGGCTCGCCATAACCACGGGCCGAAGGCAAACCGTGCACCGGCTGATTATAGACGCGGCCACTGGAATCGAGAAATGCCAGCGTATGATTCGTGCGTGTATTGACCGCCGCGCGTAGTCCGTCCCCGGTACGGAAACTGAGGCTTTCGGGATCGATATCGTGACCCTTGGCCGCCCGCACCCAGCCGTGCTCGGAAAGCACCACGGTCACCGGTTCCGAGGGCAGCAATTGCGTTGCATCCAGTGCCTGAGCTGCAGATACGCAGGAGACCAGTTGCGAACGGCGCACATCGCCAAAGGCATCGGCATCCGCCTTCAACTCCTCGCGAATCAGCTTCCTGAGACGCGCTCTGGAACCCAGCGTTTTTTGCAACGCATCGCGCTCTTCCTGCAACGCCTGCTGCTCACCCTGTATTTTCGTTTCTTCGAGTTTGGCCAAATGGCGCAGCTTTAACTCGAGAACGGCTTCCGTCTGCTCATCTGTCAAACCGAAGCGCTTCATCAATACCGGCTTTGGCTCGTCATGGGCACGGATAATGGCGATGACTTCGTCGATATTCAGAAACGTAATCAGCAACCCGTCCAGGATATGCAGCCGTTTCTCGACCTTATCCAGACGAAATTTCAGGCGCCGGGTCACTGTGCCCACACGGAATTCCAGCCATTCCGTCAGCAATTCCTGAAGGTTCTTGACTCGCGGTCGACCGTCGAGACCGATCATGTTCAGGTTGACACGGTAGCTTTTTTCCAGATCGGTGGTGGCAAACAGGTGTGCCATGAGTTCACCAGTATCGACTCGGTTCGAACGCGGCACAACCACCAGCCGCGTCGGATTCTCGTGATCGGACTCGTCGCGCAAATCCTCCACCATCGGCAATTTTTTGGCGCGCATCTGGCCCGCGATCTGCTCCAGCACCTTGTCGCCCGAGACCTGGTACGGCAAGGCCGTAATCACGATATCGCCGCCCTTCTCGCGGGTGTAAACGGCGCGTAGCCGCACACTGCCGTTCCCGGTTTCATACATCTGCACAATGTCGGCGCGTGGCGTAATGAGCTCTGCCGCAGTCGGGAAGTCCGGGCCCTGAATGTGTTCGCATAGCTCAGCCACTGTGGACTTCGGCGCTTCCAGCAGACGCATGCAGGCACTCGTGACCTCGCGCAGATTATGCGGCGGAATATCCGTCGCCATGCCCACGGCGATACCGCTTGCACCGTTCAACAATACATTCGGCAGACGTGCCGGCAACTGGACGGGCTCCTGCAAGGTGCCGTCGAAATTGGGCACCCAATCCACCGTACCCTGCCCCAGTTCAGCGAGCAGCACTTGTGCGTATTTGGACAGCTTTGCCTCGGTGTAGCGCATCGCAGCAAACGATTTGGGGTCGTCGGTCGAACCCCAGTTACCCTGGCCTTCAATCAGCGGATAGCGGTAGGAGAAGGGCTGAGCCATGAGCACCATGGCCTCGTAACAGGCCGCATCCCCGTGCGGATGATATTTGCCGAGCACATCGCCCACCGTACGCGCCGATTTCTTCGGCTTGGACGTGGCGGCCAGACCCAACTCCGACATGGCATACACGATGCGCCTCTGCACCGGCTTCAAGCCATCGCCGACATGCGGCAGCGCACGATCCAAAATGACGTACATGGCATAGTCCAGGTATGCCTTTTCGGTAAAGGTTTTCAGCGGTTGCTGTTCCGCGCCTTCAGCTATAAATGCGCTTTCACTCATACTTCCGCCAGATTGCCCTTTTGCTCTAGCCAACTTTTGCGATCACCGGAACGTTTCCTGGCCAACAGCATATCCATGAGCTGGTCAGTATCGTCCCCGGCGCTGAGGGTGAGCTGCACAAGACGACGCGTATCCGGCGTGATGGTGGTCTCGCGCAATTGCACGGGGCTCATTTCGCCCAGGCCCTTGAAGCGCGTCACGCTGACCTTGCCTTTCAGTTTTTCGGCTTCGATACGATCCAGGGTAGCGTCCTTTTCGGCGTTATCGAGCGCATAAAACACCTGCCTGCCCACATCAATGCGATACAGCGGGGGCATGCACACGAAGACATGCCCCCGCTCGACCAACGGGCGAAAATGACGCAGGAACAATGCGCACAACAGTGTAGCGATATGCAGTCCGTCGGAATCAGCATCGGCCAGAATGCACACCTTGTGATAACGCAAACCATCTAGTTGGCTCGATCCCGGTTCGACGCCAAGCGCCACGCTGATGTCGTGCACCTCGTTCGAGGCAAGCACCTGCACAGCCTCCACCTCCCAGGTGTTGAGGATCTTTCCGCGCAACGGCAGAATGGCCTGAAACTCGCGGTCGCGCGCCTGCTTGGCGGAACCGCCGGCGGAATCGCCTTCTACCAGAAACAATTCGCTGCGCTCAGCCTCGCCCGACGTGCAATCGGCCAATTTCCCGGGTAGCGCCGGCCCGCTGGTGACCTTTTTGCGCACCACCTGCTTGTTGAGCTTCAGCCGTTGCCGGGCGCCTTCGATGGCCAGTTGCGCGATCTTCTCGCCCGTTTCCGTGTGCTGGTTGAGCCACAGGGCGAGCGCATCCTTGACCACCCCCGCAACAAAGGTGGCGGACTCGCGCGAACTCAGGCGTTCCTTGGTCTGGCCGGAGAACTGCGGATCGCTCATCTTCGCCGATAGCACATAGGCAACGCGGTCACAGATGTCTTCCGGTGCGAGTTTCAGCCCGCGTGGAATCAGGTTGCGGAACTCGCAAAATTCGCGCACGGCATTGGTGATCCCGCCACGCAGTCCGTTGACGTGCGTGCCGCCCTGCGGCGTGGGAATCAGGTTGGCATAGCTTTCCGTGATCGGCGGCGGATTCTCGACCATCCACACCAGGGCCCACTCGGCGGTTTCGCGCCCGCCATCGAAACTGCCGGTAAAAGGCGGTTCGGGCAAGGTTTCACAACCGGACACGGCCTTGGCCAGGTAATCGGCCAATCCACCGCTGAAACACCAGGTCTGTTCTTCCCCGCTCGCCTCTTCGCGTAGCGTCACTTCCAAGCCCGGACAGAGCACCGCCTTGGCACGCAAGGCATGACGCAAACGCGGCACACTGAATTTGGATGAATCGAAATACTGGGCATCGGGCCAGAAACGCAGACGTGTTCCCGTGTTCTGCTTGCCAACCCGGCCGACCTCTTCCAGTTTGCTCGTCACCTCGCCGCCACGGAAGGACATGTTGTATTCAGCTCCACCGCGCCGCACCCAGACTTCCAGATTGCGCGACAGCGCATTGACAACTGAAACGCCTACACCGTGCAGCCCGCCGGCAAAACGGTAGTTTTTGGTCGAAAACTTGGCCCCCGCGTGCAGCCGCGTGAGAATCAGTTCCACACCGGGGATACCCTGCTCGGGATGGATATCCACCGGCATGCCGCGACCGTCATCTTCCACTTCGAGAGAATCGTCGCGGTGCAACGTGACCACGATGCGCTTTACATGACCGCCCAGCGCCTCGTCCACGCTGTTGTCGATGACTTCCAGCGCCAGATGGTTGGGCCGCGCAGTGTCCGTGTACATGCCGGGACGGCGACGCACCGGATCGAGGCCGGACAGAACTTCCAGATCGGCTGCTTCATAGCGTGAACTCATGACGTGGATAACATCCGTAATGCAAAGGTCGAACCGGAAGCACTCCGGTTCAACCTTATTTTACCAACGCTTAGACCCGGGACTCGCTCGAATGCTAATCGAAATCCTTGGCCAAAGCGTGCACCACGGCTTCTGGCAGCCGATCCACACGGTGAGCATAGCGTGGGTGATCGACGCCCATGGCCACTTCACCGCCGGTCTTGAAGGTATGCACACCCGACGCATCGAGTTCGAAGCGCAGGAAATGAACGGCCGACGTACGCTCGGAATCGCTGCGCTCGAGATCGTCGTCGGCAATCGCAAACGTACGTTCTCCGCTTCCGACCTCTATCCAGACCATGTTCTCGATGTTTCCCAACGTGGCCAGCACGGCGCGGCGTTCGGTGGCATCCTCAAATTCGATCATCATCGTTGCCTTGAGATTGCTACCATCGGGAATGAGCGGATTATAGGCAGCGAGCTCTGCCTGAATCGCCTCCGGTTCGAAAAGCTTTTCCGCACGCAGCATTTCCTGAATCTGGTAGCGGATCGTCAACCGGTCTTCGAAATACAGCGTTACATTGGGGCCGAGCGCAACGCGCCGGTCCTGCTTGTGTTCCATGACCTTGCGTCGGAAGCGCTCGCGTTCAATCGCGTAGTCTTCCAAGCTCATCAGGTCAGTACGGTTCAATGCGTGCATCTTTCACTCAAATACCGTAAGCCCGGCGCAATAACGTAATGGGATGTGTGGCCTTGCCAAATTGGCCCTCGGTACCATGCTCCAGCTGGTCGCCAGCCAACGGGCAATCGCTGCCGTACCAGTCCGGCTCTGCTTCCGTGATCTTCCTGAACACGGGACGGCCGATTTTCATCGCCTTGTCGTAGGTTTCGCGCTTGACCGCATAGGTGCCATCATGCCCGGAACAGCGCTGGATCAGCTCGACTTCGGTGTCCGGCACAAGTGCGAGCAACTCACGCGTTTTAGGTCCGATGTTCTGCACCCGCTGGTGGCAGGAGGCATGGCACACAACCTTGCCCAGACTCTGCTTGAATTCCGTATTCAGCAGCTCTCCTTCGCGGCGCAGCATCAGGTACTCGAATGGGTCATAAAAAGCCTCCTTCACGCGCGCCACCTCATCGTCGTGCGGATAGATCATGGGCAACTCCTGCTTGTACATGAGCACGCAGGAAGGGATCGGCGCGATCAGATCCCAGCCGTCTGCCGCCAGTACTCCGAGCCGGGGAATGTTGTAGGACTTGAGCTTCTCGATGGCCTCCAGATCACCCAGCTCCATCTTGGGCATGCCGCAGCAACGCTCCTCCGGCACCAGTTGCGTCGGGATGCCATTGTGTTCGAACACGCGCACCATATCCTCGATCAGCGCCGGCATGTTGTGTTCGCCGTAGCAGGTGGCGAA
Source organism: Gammaproteobacteria bacterium (assembly GCA_049581885.1). Taxonomy (GTDB): domain Bacteria; phylum Pseudomonadota; class Gammaproteobacteria; order JAKDMP01; family JAKDMP01; genus JBAUSV01. The sequence continues at coordinate 16,316 of JBAUSV010000145.1, forward strand.
GATCGCCACCTTGCCGTGTGTGCGGCCCGCCGGTTTGGCCTCGGCCTCCAGCGGTCGGTGTTTTGCCAAACGCCGGTGTGCGCTGCGCGAACTGTAGTCGGGGAGCTTGGCCTTGCGATGCACGCCCAGCGTCTTTTCCAGAGCGTAGCGCGCGGGCGGCAGGCGGTTCGCTGTATTCACCGTCTGCGCCACCACCGGAATGCCGGCCAAGCGTCCGACCGCATCGGTAGAAGTCAGCAATCGATCCCGAAACTTCGAGCCTTCGTTGCGATTGCGCACCGCCTTCGCCCGCAGCATGAGATGCGGGAAATCCATGTTGAATTCGTGCGGTGGCGTGTACGGGCACTTGGTCATGAAGCACAGGTCGCACAGATAACATTGATCGACCACTTTCCAGTATGCTTCGCGCTCGACGCCGTCGAGCTCCAGTGTGGGCGATTCGTCGATCAGATCGAACAGGGTCGGGAACGAATCGCACAACGGAAAACAGCGACGACAAGTGTGGCAGATGTCGAACTGGCGCTCTATTTCCTGGTAAAGCGCATCGGCGTCCCAGAAGGCCTCCTGCTCCTGACCCAGCGGATGACGCTGGGGCGCCTTGAGGTTGCCCTCCTGAACCGGAGTGTCCATAGAACCCATCGCACAAGCTCCTTGTGAAGTCAGAGGCCGGACCGGGTAATGTCCGCCACCACGGGCGGGGCCTGCGCCCCGCCCGCTTGCATCCGGCGGCCGGAGCGCCAGCTCACTCGGCGAGTGTATCGAGCGCCTTCTGGAAACGGTTAGCGTGCGAACGCTCGGCCTTGGCCAAGGTCTCGAACCAGTCCGCTATCTCGTCGAAGCCTTCGCTGCGCGCCGACTTGGCCATGCCGGGATACATGTCGGTGTATTCGTAGGTTTCGCCCGCAATGGCCGACTTCAGGTTATCCGAAGTACCACCTATCTTCACGTCGGTAACCGGATCACCCACGGCTTCGAGATACTCCAGATGCCCATGCGCATGGCCCGTTTCGCCCTCGGCGGTGGAACGGAAGACCGCGCTCACATCATTGTAGCCTTCGACATCGGCCTTCGAGGCAAAATACAAATAGCGTCTATTCGCCTGCGATTCGCCGGCGAAAGCTTCCTTCAGATTGTCGTGCGTCTTGCTGCCTTTAAGATCCATGTTTCTTCCCTCTTGGTTCAGGATATGCCTGCCACTTAGACTGTGTCTAAATCGGATTCAGTCTAGCCTTGCACCCGCCGACTGTCAATCGGACAGTCAACGATTGACGCAACCCGCTCCGGCGTGTAGGGTTTGCCAATCGAAAGTCCACTAACACATCGTGAATCCATCAACCAAAGCTCCGCCCGAAGACTTCGAAACCGCGCTGGCGGCACTGGAAGAGACGGTATCGCTGCTCGAAGCCGGCGACCTGCCCCTGGAAGAAGCACTCAAGCGCTTCGAAACAGGTACCCGGCTCCTGCGCCGCTGCGAGGCCGCCCTCAAGCGAGCCGAGCAACGCATAGACATCCTGCTCAAGGAGGGGAAAGATGCCGAGCCAGAATCCTTCAAGCAGCAGGACTGATCCGCCTGACAGCGGTTTCGCGACCGACATCGAAGCGCTGCGCTCACGTATTGAAACGCATCTGGAGCGCTGGCTACCGCCCGCAACGGAAGGCGCTGAACGCCTGCACGCTGCGATGCGCTACTCCGCCCTGGCACCGGGTAAACGCATCCGCCCCCTGCTGGTTTATGCCAGCGGCAAGGCGCTGGGCGCCCAGCCCGAGCAACTGGACGGACCCGCCTGCGCGGTCGAACTCATCCACGCCTATTCTCTGGTTCACGACGATCTTCCCGCCATGGACGACGACGATCTGCGCCGTGGACGTCCCACCTGTCACCGGGCCTACGACGAAGCGACCGCCATTCTGGTAGGCGATGCCCTGCAGGCGCTAGCCTTCGAGGTACTCGCGCGCGATCGCGCTATGGTGGCCAACCCTGTGCGCCGTGTGCGCATGATTTCGCTACTGGCGCAGTCCAGTGGTTCCCGTGGCATGGTTGGCGGCCAGATGCTCGATATTGAAGCCGCTGGCAACAGCCTGCAGCGTGCCGCGCTCGATCAGATGCACCTGCTCAAGACCGGCGCGCTAATCCGCGCGGCCGTTCTGCTCGGCGCCGATAGCGCCGCAGATACGAACGATGCGACGATGCGACGGCTGGAAACCTTCGGCACCCGCATCGGCCTTGCCTTCCAGATCCAGGACGACATTCTCGACGCAACCGGTGACTCGAACCAACTCGGCAAGGCCGCCGGCGCCGACAGCGCCCATAACAAACCGACCTATACTGCATTGCTGGGCGTAGAGGCTGCCCGCGCGGCGCTTGAGCAGGTGTACGGCGAAGCCCTGAGTGCACTCGAACCCCTGGGAGAAGCCGCGGAACCGCTGGTTGCCATGGCTCGTCTGATAGTCGACCGCAACCACTGAGCCAACGCCGATTCGAGCTTGCGCGGGCCGGATCGGGCAAGCTGTGGCAAAATATGCACGGAATTTCAGCGCTCAGGGGTAGGCTACATGGCCTTCATCGTCACGGAAAGCTGCATAAAGTGCAAATACACAGACTGCGTGGAAGTCTGCCCGGTGGATTGCTTTCACGAAGGGCCGAACATGCTCGTGATCGACCCCGACGAATGCATCGACTGCACACTGTGCGAGACAGAATGTCCGGTAGATGCCATTTATTCCGAGGACGATGTCCCCGAAGATCAGCGTGATTTCATCCAGTTGAATGCTGACTTGTCGAAGAACTGGCCGGTACTCAACGAAAAAATCGACGCTCCGGCCGATGCCGACGACTGGCAGGACAAGACGGACAAGCGCGACCTGCTCGAACGCTGAGTCCCTGCAACCAATCCTGGCGAGCGCGCCCGCTAGCCGCGGGGGTGATGAGTTGCATGCAGCTTTTTAAGTCGTTCACGTTCGACGTGAGTGTAAATCTGGGTGGTCGTCACATTCTGATGACCCAGCAGCATCTGCACCGAGCGAAGATCGGCACCATGCGCCAAAAGATGCGTTGCAAACGCGTGGCGTAGCTGGTGCGGTGACACATCGTTGTGGATTCCCGCCGACACGGCGTAGCGGCGAATGAGCGCCCAGAACCCCTGCCGAGTCATGCTGAATCGGCGCGGCGTAGGGAACAGCGTATCGAGACGGCGCCCCGCAACAAAATCGCCGCGCACCTCGTGCAGATAGCGTTCCAGCCAGTACCGCGCCTCCTCGCCGACCGGCACCAGCCGCTCCTTACCGCCCTTGCCCACCACGCGTACCGCACCAAGCCGCAGGTTGACCTGATCGAGGCGGAGCCCGACGAGTTCGCTTACCCGCAAGCCCGTGGCGTAGAGCAGCTCCAGCATGGCGCGGTCGCGCAGGCCCCGTGCGGTATCCGTATCCGGGGCTTGCAGTAAGGCCAGAACATCGTTTTCGCTCAACGTGTGCGGCAAGGTGCGCGGCATGCGCGGTGCCTTGAGCTCGGCGGAAGGATCGGTACCGATTACGCCCTCACGGACAAGGTAGCGATAGAAGTGACGCATGGTCGCCAGCCGCCGGGCACTGGTTCGCGCACTTCCACCGGCCGCGGCCTGTCCGCCGAGAAAGGCCCACAGATCGCGTGCTGTTGCATGGGAGAGTGTGTTATCCCGATCTTCAAGCCAACTGCCCAGGAGCAGAAGATCGGATCGATAGGCTTGGCGAGTATTATCGGCCAGCCCCTGCTCCAGCCACAAGGCCTGTGCAAAGCGCTCGATAAGCTCCACCTGATCAACGGCCAGCTTCCGGTCTTGCTGCCTTGGATTAGTGACGTCGCCCGAAGGACACATTTCGCTCAGGCTGGGAA
>JBAUSV010000146.1:0-2198 GCA_049581885.1 Gammaproteobacteria bacterium
CCTGGATATAGGGACGAGCAAAATATGCGCCGTGGTAGGGAATGTGAGCGACGACGGGGTAGAGGTCATCGGCATGGGCAGCCACCCTTCGGAGGGTTTGAGAAAAGGCGTTGTCATCAATATCGAAGACACCGTCAACTCCATCAAAGAGGCCATTGAGGAAGCGGAGACCATGGCCGGCTGTGAAATCAGCTCCGTGTATGCGGGCATTGCCGGCGGTCACATCAAAGGCTTTAACACCCTTGGGGTCATTGATCTCAAGGAAAAGGAAGTCACCAAAAAGGACATCGCCCGGGTTATCGAGGTTGCAAGCGCGGTGGCCATTCCCATGGACAGGGAAGTTATCCACACCCAGGCTCAGGAGTTTATTGTGGATGACCAGGATGGAATCATAGACCCGCTCGGGATGGCCGGCGTTCGCCTGGAAGCAAAGGTGCATATTGTGACGGGAGCAGTGACTTCCGCCCAAAACATCATCAAGTGTGCCAACAGGGCAGGCCTTGATGTGTATGATATTGTTCTGGAGTCCCTTGCCTCCAGCGAGGCGGTACTGGCAAAGGAAGAGAGAAATCTGGGAACCGCGCTCATCGACTTCGGTGGCGGAACCACGGACCTGGCCCTCCTTTCGCGGGGAGTGATTAAGCACACCTCCGTGCTGGCCCTTGGTGGAGACAATCTTACCTACGACATCGCCGTGGGCCTCAGAACGCCGCAGATAGAAGCCGAAAAAATCAAGATCAAGTATGGATGCGCCCTCTCTTCCATGATCGGCAAGGATGAAACCATTGAGGTTCCAGGAGTTGGGGGCAGAAAGCCAAGGATCCTGTCACGGGAAATCCTTGGGGAAATCCTTGAACCGAGAATCGAGGAAATCTTCACGCTCATTTACAGTGAACTGATCAGTTCGGGCTATGCGGAAATGGCGAGTTCGGGAGTTGTCGTTACGGGGGGGTCGGCGGAACTTCCCGGTATGAGCGATATAGCGGAACAGATCTTCAATGCTCCGGCCCGAATAGGCTACCCGCGAGGAATCACCGGGCTCACGGAGCTTGTCAACCAGCCCATGTATGCAACTGCCGTAGGTCTTGTCCTCCATGGAGCCAAGGCCATGGAAAAAAAGAAAAAATTCAGGATAAGGGATACCAATATCTTTCATCTTGTCATGTCAAGAATGAAGAAATGGTTTAGGGAAATTATTTGAATCGTCAATGGAAATCAGGAGATTATTCAGGGAAAAGCAGAAAGGGGGAAAGAGCATGAAATTCGAATTTGTGGATGAGAACGCGGAAAAAGGGGGGTATAACGCCAGGATCAAAGTCTTGGGGATTGGCGGAGCGGGCAACAATGCCATTAATAACATGATCAATTCCAACCTGCGGGGCGTCGAGTTTTTGGTTGCCAACACGGATTGCCAGGATCTGGAACGTTCCTGCTGCTCAAAAAAGATCCAGTTGGGTCCCGCCGTTACCATGGGATTGGGAGCAGGCGCGGACCCGGAAATCGGCAAGACCTCCGCAGAGGAAAGCATCAGTGAGCTGAGGGAATCCATCAGCCATTCCGACATGGTATTCCTGGCCGCGGGAATGGGAGGCGGAACGGGAACCGGGGCCTCTCCCGTTGCGGCCCGTGAGTGCAGGGAAAGTGGAGCACTGACCGTTGCGGTGGTTACCAAGCCGTTTGAGTTTGAAGGGAAAACAAGGATGAAAAGGGCCATGGAAGGGATTGAAGCTCTGAAAAAGGAAGTGGACAGCCTGATCATCATCCCCAATGAACGTCTGAAGACCCTGGGAGAGAAGGCCACGCCGTTCATGGAACTCTTCACAAAGGCGGACGATGTGTTGCTTCAGGCCGTGAAGGGGATTTCCGATCTGATCATCAACCGGGGCTACATCAACCTGGATTTTGCCGATGTGAAAAACGTCATGAAAAAGAACGGTTCCGCCCTTATGGGAATGGGAAAGGCAAGCGGGGAAGGCAGGGCCTGCGAGGCCGCACAGATTGCCATTAACAGCCCGTTGCTTGAGGATATTTCCATTGAAGGCGCCAAGGGGCTGCTCATCAATATATCGGGGCCTCCGGATATGACATGGGATGAAGTGGACCAGGCATGCAACTATATAAAAAATGAAGTGAACGACAATGCGGAGGTCTTTTTCGGCATGGTCTTTGACGAAAATCTCCAGGATGAGGTGTTGATC
>JBAUSV010000147.1:0-2101 GCA_049581885.1 Gammaproteobacteria bacterium
CTTGTAGGCCGCGGGCCGCACCTTGTATTCCACAATTCCCTTTACATCAAACAGTCCCTCTTCCTGGACCTGATCCATCGTATACAGAAGTCTTTCTTCCCGTTCGGGATGGGTCGGGCTTATGGCCCAGTCAAAGGCCGGAAAAAACACAAGGCCTGTACGCCGGCCGGCTTTAAGCATCATTCCTGGCCCTCCTCCATTCCTGAACCAGACCCGGTGTCAGGCCCATCTTCAGTCTAATGTTACAACCCGCTCTGGAGTATCCCCGAATCATGTTAAACGCCTGCTTTTCCGTCACACTGATATCCAGCTTTTCCTGCAGTGCCCCGATGACCGCTGCACGATCTTCAAGGGTTTTCCGGCCTAACAGGATAGCCTGTTCCAGGCTGAAACCGGGGCCGATTTTGGCCTTGATGTTGGCTTCGGGAATGACCACGAAGCCCCGAGAGGTATCGGCCTGCAGGGTAAGTGCACACGTGACTCTCGCAACGGCTGCGCCCACGGCATTGGCCACTTCGAAATGATCGGGAACACGGCACGGTATTTTCAATGCAGCTTCCAGATAGTTCGCCACATAAGGCGCCGGCCCTCCCATGATGAGCGCGGATGTGGGCTCTATCTTCTGGTCCTGCAGTACCTCGTGAATCGTGTATACGGGCTGAGCATTTATTTCATGCAGAAAGGCATCCGCGGATTCGGCAATGGAACTCGCCATGAGCTTCAGGATCTGTCTCGCCGTGCTGACCGTATCCATGCCCAGGGCTCTCCCCAATTCCCTCATTTGATTCACGGCGACACTTCGATTACCGATTTTTATCAGCCCCAAGGTGATCATGGCATCTGTCGGCGTAGGCGCCGGACCTCCCAGGGCGACGGGCTTTCCCTTTCGAAACGGGCCGATTCTAATCGTTTTTTCTTTGTCAATCCTCACTTCGCTGTCTCCGCCGATTCCCACGGAATGGGTCAGGAGGGATCGGATGAGTGTCTGGAAAGGACCGAGCTTGATACCGGATGGGCTGAAAAGGGGGATCCCGTCAAGGACCACCGACATGTCCGTGGTGGTTCCACCCACGTCAAGCACAAGCGTGGTTCCAGGGCAACCGTCCAGAGCCAGAGCGCCCATCACACCCGCCGCGGGGCCCGACTGGGCCATGGATGCGGGAGAAACGGCACTCTCCTCCAGAACCACTGTCCCCCCATCCGGTTTCAGGAGATACCTGGGCGAGAAAAGGCATTCTTCCTTAAGTGTCCGCGCCAGGGCATCCGTGAAATTTTTGTGCACGTTATAAAGCGCGGCATTGAGATAGGTCGTTGTGATCCGCCTCGGAAAGTTAAGCGTTCCGGATACCCTGTGCCCCTGGGCGACATGCGCGAACATATCCCCAAGCCACTCAGCTACCAGGAGTTCGTGGTCAGGGTTGCGAACCGAAAACTTGCCCACCACTCCCACCAGACCGATCCCTTGTCCCCGGATTAGGGAAGCGGCGCCCATGACCGATTCCTTCCGAAGGGGCAGGACTTCAAAGCCTTGATGATCCAGACATCCCTCCACCACATGGAAGGATGGGCCTACGGCGTGCAATCGGGGATCTATTCCAGGGCCCGCAGAAACGATCATTCCGGTATCTTCAAGATCGTCCTGTACAATGGCGTTGGTCGCCAGTGTGGTGGAAAAGGCCATACGCTCTATTCTGGAAGGATCTACAATGTCCAGAACTTTATCGAGCGCCCCGTGCATCGTTTCCAGGAGATCCTGGCTTGTCGCTGTTTTATTCGCAACAACAACTTGTCCGTTTTCGATAAGAACCGTATCGGTCTGGGTACCCCCCACGTCAAGTCCTAAAATCATGGCATCCCCGTTGTTGGTGTCCGGAAAGAAAAAAGCTTATGACTTCATTTTCACCCAATTTTCGAAAAGGATACAAAAGAACGTACGGCAGCAGAACCATTATGGGCAAAAGATTGTACCCGAACATCGGAAAAAGATCAATCTGAACTTGAGCCCGGTGCGTCGTTCAGTTCGCGGTTCATTTTTCCCTGTTCATACCCTTCAAGATCAAGGGCAATGTGACTGAAGCCTATCTTTCTGAATGTCTTAATC
>JBAUSV010000148.1:0-2048 GCA_049581885.1 Gammaproteobacteria bacterium
CATAACGAAATCAAAGGGTTCCCGCGACACGGCGGGAAAGGACGTCCCTGCCGGGACGATGGCGGTGGTGAGATCGTTCGATTCTTTGCGAGCGCTCGAAAGAGCGACCGCGCTTTCAACATTGATCCGCCAGCGTCGTCTTGCGCCATCATGCGGAGGGCTTGCCCCTACCGCGGAGAGAACAGTGGACCCGCCAAGGATGTTCGTGGAGAGCTTGACACGTAGACCCGGAATTAGAGAACAGTATCGGCCCGACACAGACATATCTTTTGCATTTCAAAATCCGCTAGCGCTCCCATTTCTCGCGCGACGCCTTTGAACCCGGGCTTTGTCCTGACATCGATAGCAGAATCTGCCCCGCCAACCGGCATGCGGACCCCATTATCCGCGTCAGCGCCACAAAATGGCGGCGTGTGCTGTCCGTCATCAGTTCTGATGACGCGCCCCAGTGCGCCCGCTGCTAGCCTTTGCGGCAAGTGCCCCCGCTGCGAGCCTTTACCGCAAAGGCGGTAGCGGGCCGGACGCCGAAAGATGCGGTCGCTCAAATCACAAGCAGTGAAAGCGACAACGCATGACGGGCACGGCAGAGGGACGATGCAATGAAGATCTGATACTTCAGTTTGGCAATGGCAAGCTGCAGATACCTGGGGGGTACGGAACATGTTGGACAAAGTAACCCGATTTAGCATCGCGCGACCGCGCGCATTGGCGCTGACATTCAAACTATTCGGGGCGATGACGGTGCTTGTTATGGCCACGCTCGGGACCGCAACGAGCCCACAAGCCATGCCACTATTGTGGACGCTGCACCCAGAGAACGTCACCATTGGTGGCCCCGTGAACATGTCTGGTTCGTTTATCTACGATGCCGATTTGGACGTGTACAGCAGTGTTGCGATTACGATATCCGGATCCACCGCTCCGGCGGCCAATGGTACCTACGACAACTTCGATACGGGAGGTAATGGGTATTTTTCTGTATGGAATGACGTCAACAACAATGGATCGATCGACTATGGCACTTCCGATTTCGCCAACCCGGACTGGGGATTGAATCTTGCTTTTGGAGTACTCACCAATGGTGGGGGGACGGTGGGTATTCGCGATTATGGTATTGGTATTGGAACCTGCGCAGCGAATTATACATCGATCGGTGGTTTTGCCTGCGCCACTTATTCACGGGGCGGCAGCGGCCAGCCGTCGGGTTACATCACGGCCAGCGCTGTGTTGCCATCCCCAGCTCCTCTGCCGGCCGCTCTCCCTCTGTTCGCCAGCGGCCTCGGCGGCCTAGGTTTCTTCGCTTGGGGAAGAAAAAAGAAGAGAGCGCCAGCTCCTACCGCCTGACTACCCGCTCATTATGGCTGAAAAGGACCGCCTCACGGGGGCAATCCTTTTCTTTTTTTGCACCGATCATGCTGCGGTGCATGAGCCTGGCCGAGGCAAGGATCGTCATTGAATCCTGGCGTCGCCATTACAATACCGAACGCCCACACTCATCGTTGGGCTACAGACCACCAGCACCAGAGGCCGTGCAATGGCCGGCTCCGCTCCGCGGACCAGCTTCCCCGGCCGCACCAGCCATGGTGCCAAAACCCGTCATGCACTAAGACTCACCCCGGACCACCCGATAGGGGCAGGCCAGACCACGTCATGGAAGCCGTAGAGGCGAGACTTGGTCACCTCCGACATGATGTCCCAGTCGGCGCCAAGCACATAATCCGCGAATGGCCAAGCGATGAGGTCCGCGTAGGGGATGCGCTTGAGCTGGTGTCTATTCGAAATGTCCTCCCAGAGCGGACCCTTGCCGGCCATATGCTGGGTGAGGGATATCGTTTGCGGATCGCCAATCGGCATCTCGAAAACATCTGCGATCTTGGGCCAGAGATTCCGCCATCGGAAATAGTCGCCGTTGGTGATGTTGAAAGATTCGTTCCCGCATCGTTGATCCGTCGCCGCCCACAACGTCGCATTGGCGAGATGCGTCGATTCAGTCACCTGATAGATCGTGCCGTAGGCGCCGGGCTTGCCCGGAAAGCGCAGCGGCAAAC
>JBAUSV010000149.1:0-2160 GCA_049581885.1 Gammaproteobacteria bacterium
CGCCTGATGCTCGGGTTGGAGAATGACTGGGTCTGGCTGAGTTTCTGAACGCGTTTGCAGGACGGCTCACCATGAGCGTTCTGTCAGGCATTGTCACGTTATCCCCGGTCGGGCAGTAGAGCGCGACAGTGAATGGAGTTGCGCAGGTTATGCGTAAGAGGGGCAAAACCCCGGGCAGGTTCGCATCACCCGCAAGCGTTCTGCGCTTGCGAGCGGAGCGCCCCACGGTGGGGAAGTCCTGGGCTATCCGACGGCGGTTCTGCAGGCTGGCTGGCAGATCCGTGGTGAGTCGGAAATATCACACGACCCGGGTGATCGGCAGCGGGCGGCATTTTCCCGATTCGCAGGCACCGCAATTTCGGATTGAACCGATGTATGAGCCCGCCACCCGACCTCGATTCGCTGACACCTCTCCAGTTGAAGGAGCTGGTGATCCGGCTATTGAATGAAGTGGCTGAACTCAAGCAGACGGTTGCGCAGCAGCGTGAAGAGATCGCGCGGCTGAAGGGGTTGAAGGGCCGCCCAGAGATCAAGCCCAGCGGCATGGAGCAGGCGACACCCACCGCAGGAGCGAAGCTGCCCGGGAAGCAGCCGCGCCGCGGCAAGATCAGGCCCCGCGTCAGCGTCGAGGATCGGGTGCTAAAAGCCTCAGCGCCTGCTGGATCGCGCTTCAAGGGCTACGAGACCTATCTGGTGCAGGAACTCGTGCTGTCGGTGCATGCGATCCGCTACCGCCGCGAGCGCTGGGTGGCTCCGGATGGCCAGACCATCATCGCGCCGCTGCCGGAGGGGATCGCGGGGCATTTCGGCCCCGACCTGCGCCGCTTCGTGTTGATGCAGTACCACCAGGCCCAGGCCACGTTGCCTCGTCTGACCGCGTTGCTGCAGTCGGTCGGCCTGTCGATCTCCAAGCGGGAGGTCCAGCGGCTGTTGACCGAGAAGCATGCGGACTTTCTCGATGAAGCCCAAGACGTGCTGCGCGCGGGATTGCAGACATCGCCCTGGATATCGGTCGACGACACCGGCGCACGGCATAAGGTGACGAATGGATTCTGCACGCAGATCGGCAACGACCGGTTTACCTGGTTCGGTACCCGAAGCTCGAAGAGCCGGCTGAATTTCCTCGATCTGCTGCGCGCCGGCCATACCGACTTCGTGCTCAACCCCGCGGCATTCAAGTACATGCGCAGCCGCGCGCTCTCCGCCACCCTGATCGCCCGGCTGGCAGCGCAGTCCGAGACCACCTTCGCCGATCAGGCCACCTGGTCGGCGCATCTCGACCGGCTTGGCTTCACCGCCCTGAGCACGACGCCGAACCCGGTGCAGATCGCCACGGAAGGAGCGATCTGGGGGAGCATCCACGCGCACGACTTCCTGCGTGATGCCGTGGTGCTGAGTGACGATGCCGGGCAGTTCGCGGTCGGCCGCCACGCGCTCTGCTGGGTGCACGCCGAACGGCTGGTGCATAAGCTGGACGCCTTCACCGACCACAACCGCGCCGCCCAGCAGCGTGTGCGCACGCTGATCTGGGACTTCTACGCCGATCTCAAGAGCTACCAGACCAACCCCGACAAAGGCCGTCGTCTCGCGCTGCGCGCGCGGTTCGATCGCATCTTCCGCAGCCGCACCGGCTTCGTCACGCTGGACCGCCTGCTCGCGCGGCTGCATGCCAACAAGGCCGAACTGCTGATCGTGCTCGACCGTCCGCAAACCCCGCTGAATACCAACGGCTCCGAGAACGATATCCGATGCCAGGTCACCCGACGCAAGGTCAGCGCCGGAACGCGCAGCGACCTTGGTCGCGATTGCCGCGATGCCTTCCTCGGTCTCACCAAGACCTGCACCAAGCTCGGCGTGGCAGTCTGGGACTATCTCGGCAGCCGCCTCCGGGTTCCCGGTCAGCGCGCCATTCCGCCCCTGCCAGATCTCGTCCGATGCCGCGGGCAGCCTGCCTGATACCCCCGGATGCCCGGGGTTTTGCCCCTATTACCGCTGCACCACGTAAGCCGTTGATGGGCTTTGGCTCGCCTCGTGGTGCGGAACTCCAGCCCTCTGAACGCCATGCCAGGGCGTGCTCGGAGTCCCGCTTGTCAGCCCATCTATCCGCCTTGCTGCCGTTTCTGCATAGCCTCGTCGCCAAGCCATGGCTTATCGTTTCGT
>JBAUSV010000150.1:0-1958 GCA_049581885.1 Gammaproteobacteria bacterium
GGGAGTTGGCGGCGCAAAAAATATATGCCTGCGAGTGGGGCGGGCTTGCCGATTTGATACAGATTATCGATGAGGACATCCGCGCCGGAAAGCGGTCGGTGATGCCCTTCACCTATCTGTCGCTTTCGCGTTCCTCACAGAATTTGAAGCGGTGCGCAGAGATATTTGCTCGGGAGAAATTTCCTGCCGCTTGTATTTCGCCTAGCGGGGCATCTCGTTACGATCACGCCAGGATCCGCATTGGCTATATGTGTGGGGAATTCCGAAGGCATGCATCATCGATGTTAACGGTAGAGCTTTTCGAGCTGCACGATAAGGGCCATTTTGAGCTCTTCGCTTTCGACAGCGGGTTTGATGATGGGAGCGAAATACGGCAGCGAATGAACGCTGCCTTTGACCATTTTGTTGATATCGGTGGCTTGAGCGACGCCGAAGCTGCCCAGGAAATCAACCGGCATGAGATCGATATACTCATCGACTTGGCCGGCTACAGCAATATGGCGCGTCCCGGAATCCTTAGTCGTCGTCCGGCGCCCATCCAAGTCAATTACCTGGGCTTTCCCGGCACGCTGGGGGCGGATTATATCGACTACATCCTGGCGGACGCCTGTGTGATCCCGCCCGAGCAGAGGGAATGTTACGTCGAGAATGTCGTTTATCTGCCGGATACGTATCAGGTAAACGATACCAAAAGGCAGGTCGCCGAGCGCACGCCGACACACGCCGAGGCCGGGTTGCCGGAGACCGGGTTCGTCTTCTGCTGCTTCAACAACAATTACAAGATAACGCAGGACGTATTTGACGTCTGGATGGGTTTGCTCAAGTCGGTGGAAGGCAGCGTTCTGTGGCTGCTGGAAGACAACGCCGATGCCATGCGTAATCTCCGGAAGGAGGCCGCGCGACGTGGTGTCGAGCCGGAACGGTTGGTGTTCGCGCCGCGCGTGGACGCGCCGGAGCATCTCGCGCGCCATAGATTGGCAGATCTCTTTCTCGACACTTTGCCTTACAACGCGCACACCACAGCGAGCGACGCGCTTTGGGCGGGTCTTCCGCTTCTGACCTGCCTCGGTTCGACCTTCCCGGGACGTGTGGCCGCCAGCCTGCTCCAGGCGGCCGGCGTGCCGGAACTGATCGCGCCTTCGCTTGACGCGTATCAGGCGTGCGCGCTTCGGCTGGCGCGCGAGCCCGATCAAGTGGCGTCACTCAAGGCGAAGTTGGCGCAAAACCGTGACACGTGCCCTCTGTTCGACAGCAGGCGCTTCACGCGCCACATGGAGGCCGCCTACACGACCATGTGGCAGCAGCACCAGCGTGGCAGGCGACCGACAAGTTTCTCTGTTGCGTCCGTTTAAGGCGTAATGCCATAAGCGAAGGTCTAATAGTCATCTGGTAAAGGTCATCCGCTCGATTGCCATGTTCCGATCAAGTCTCCAGAAGAGGCAATGGCCGGAATTAGCAAGTGGGCGACACGGCTCTCGGACGGCCACACGCCCGAGTGCGCCTATGAAGCCTTGCAGGCGCACTCCACCGAGGCGGGGCAGGTCACGCTCACGCTGATGATCGACATCATGAATAAGGCTTGCCCGGCTTCGTCACGCTGGAGGCCGACGGCGAGTTGGAGACGACCACGCTCGACGTCGAGGACGGCAAGGTCACGGCCATCTATGTGGTGAGCAATCTCGACAAGCTGCGGCATTTGCCTAGGCCGCCGCCGCCCGGGAGCTTCACTTGGGGCCATTTGCCGCGCAAAGCTGGCTTCAAGAAAGGTCCGGCTCGGACCAATGACCGCCATAGTTGACCACCCAGCGCAACGGCGAATACGCTGTTGGTTCTTAAATCATAACCAGCGGCCTTGGTGCCAGCGTGGGAGGAAACATGCCGACCAACAGCAAGCATCCGGAAACCATTGCCCTGCACGGCGGCAGCTATCGCGCCGATCCCGCGACCACGTCGGTGGC
>JBAUSV010000151.1:0-1609 GCA_049581885.1 Gammaproteobacteria bacterium
ATATTCCGGGCCCGAGACCAATGTGAATTCTCCTTACGGCGATCCTGCATTCGGGCTCAATCCGTTTTACGATCCGGCAGCCGGGCCGTCCTACACCCACGGCGTGTTGAAGTCTCAAGGCCACGCCTTGACTCCAAAGATAGGGCTTACCTACCAGATCAACGATGACAACATGGTGTACGCATCCGCGTCCAAGGGCTTCCGCCCGGCTGGTGCCAATCAGCAGTTGCCGGTGTCATGCGGTGCAGATGAGCAGACACTTGGCTATGTGGATGGCTCCGGCAATCCCATTCAACCCCTTACCTATAAGTCAGACTCCGTGTGGAGTTATGAGATGGGTACAAAGAACCGCCTGTTCAACGGTCACGTCGTCCTGGATGCCAGCGGCTACTACATTCAGTGGAGCAACATCCAAACACAGGTTTTCTTGAACCAGTGTGCCGAGTACTTCGTTGCCAATTTGGGAAACGCAGTTTCAAAAGGCTTCGACCTCGGCTTGCAGCTCCTACCGGCTTCCGGTCTGTCGATTTCGGCGTCCGTCGGCTATAACAATTCTAGCTTTTCGACGAACTCGTACTCTCCGAACGGCACTCTCATCGCGGACAATGGCGGGGCTGTACCTGGCTCGTCGCCGCCCTGGGTTTATTCGCTCTCAGCGCAATACAGTTTCTTGCTCTTTGACGACCGGATGTTCTTTATCCATGGCGATTTGACAGGTTCAAGCGGAGAGCGTCGCTCTGGAAATTTGGATCCGAAGCTCCCGCAGTACAACCCTGACCTCCGTCCCGTTCCCGCCTATCACGTTTTGGGAGCTCGCATTGGCATGGACGTTTTGGACGGTAAAGGCTCGCTTGAACTGTTCGTCAATAATCTCACCGATGAGCATCCGGATCTGGCGCTCGCGAACAGTAGCTTCCTGACCGGCAATTCGAGTTTCGCTTATACGAACACGACCCTGCGGCCTCGGACAGTTGGTCTGTTTCTGACCTATCGCAACTGACATTCAAAGGTTCAGATATGAAAGGGTGTTTCGTTCCATGCGGCCTTGTGCGTCGTATCGGACTAGCCCCAGCCGCGGTGCCGGGTTTGAGATCGAGTTCCTGCCCTGCCGGCACCGCGGCAGAATGGAACAAATCGCCGACAATCATATCATTGGGAGGTGCTCCTTTCGAGGCGGCGCCGATCCGGGGAGGGCTGTTATGAGACGTGCTGGACACATCAGCTTGTGTGTTGCATTTGCGATCGCCGCGTTTGTGCTAGGTGCAACGGAGCCGGTCGGCGCAGCGCCTGCAGGCGCGATCTCACCGGCGGACACAGTGTTCGACCAGGGCTTTGTCTACACGGTCGATGCTCACAACAGCGTCCAGCAGGCGATCGCAATTCGGGATGGGCGCATTGTATATGTTGGCGCGGATAGCGGCGTGGGTGCCTATATCGGTAAGCGGACAAAGGTTGTCGATCTGCATGGCAAGATGGTTATGCCGGGGCTGGTGGATGCACACAATCACCCGATCGCGGGTGGTTCCCAGCAACTTGAATGCAGTCTCGATTACCAGCCCCTGGACGTCAAGGAATTCCAGGAAAGGATACAAGCCTGCCTGGACAAGAC
>JBAUSV010000152.1:0-1781 GCA_049581885.1 Gammaproteobacteria bacterium
GCCTGATATTGTCCAAAGCCCCGTCACCGGATCTGCGTTTATGGCCCAGCCTGTCTCCTTACAGGTGACGATGATGATGACGGAGAGGCTCTACGATAAACTTCTTGAAAACAAACGGTGGAAAATGGTCCCGCCTGGACAGGCAAGGGGTGTGATTGAAAGCATCCTTGGGTCAGACAAGAAGATGGGGATGAGTGCGGTTGAAATGATTGAAGAGGTGGGGAAAACCTTTGGAACAGACGCCGTTGTGGGAGGCAGTATTTATCGATGGAGAGATCGGCGGGGCTCGGACTACGCCGTGGATTTTCCTGCTTCCGTAGCCTTTGACCTGTGGCTTGTCAGATCGTTCGACGGCGTTCTTCTTTGGAAAGGCAAATATGACAAGACACAACAATCCTTGATGGAAAACTTGTTCGATTACAGGACCTTTGCCGAAAGCGACGGTAAATGGTTGACGGCGGAAAAACTGGCCATGATCGGATTACGGAAGCTGATTGAGGAAATGCCCGGCGCCCCTGTCAAAGTGGAAAAAAAGGAGTAGATCTTTGCTTGTTATTCCAGCCATAGATATTAAGGAAGGGCGTTGCGTCAGGCTCAGGCAGGGGAAAATGTCCGAAGAGACGATTTTTTCGGATCATCCCGAGGAAATGGCAAAAAAATGGTTTGATGCGGGCGCTCAAAGACTGCACCTGGTGGACCTGGATGGAGCCGTTCAGGGCAGACCCGTTAATCTGGAAGCGATCCGGCGAATTGTAAAGTCCGCACCCATCCCGGTGGAATTGGGGGGTGGCGTAAGGGATATGACCACCATGACCGCATATCTTGAGTTGGGAATACAATATGTGATATTGGGAACGGTGGCCTGGAAACATCCCGAATTTGTGGCGGCTGCCTGCAAGGCGTTTCCGGGGCGGATCATCTTGGGTATCGATGCAAAAGACGGGGTGGTTGCCCTGGAAGGCTGGACGGAAAATGCCCCCTTGGGCCCGGTTGAACTTGCCGGAAAGTTTGAAAAGGAAGACCTTGCGGCGATTATTTATACCGATATTCGCCGAGACGGGATGCGGAGCGGTTGCAATGTGGAGGCCACGAAATCCCTGGCTCTGTCCGTGGATGTCCCCGTCATCGCATCGGGGGGGATATCGGGATTGGCGGATGTGCTGGAAATATTGCCCCTTGCCGAACATGGGGTCGTGGGAATGATCACGGGACGGGCTCTCTATGATGGCAGCCTGGATCTTAAAGAGGCCATAGAGGTCTGTACGGCGGGCAGGCCGTGAAAAAGAATTAGGCTTGACATGTCGTCTGTTCATCCTAACTTAGACGATACCGGAGGAATGATGCCGCTGCTGGACAGAATAAATGAGGATCTCAAAACCGCCATGAAGGCCAAGGATACCCTTCGGCTTTCCATTCTAAGGATGCTCAGGTCTCAACTGAAAAATGAACAGGTTAAGTGGGGAAGGGAGTTGAAGGAAGAGGAAATCCTTTCCAATATTTCCTCCATGATCAGAAAAAGCAAAGAGGCCAGCGAGGAATTCAAGGCCGCGGGCCGTGAAGATTTGTGGCTGAAAGAGGAAAAAGAGGCCGAAATTCTCTATGAATACCTTCCGAAACAGTTGAGTCGCGATGAAATTGAGCAGATCCTGTCCGGCATAATTTCAGACCTTTCCCTTTCCGGGGCCAAAGATATGGGGAAGATCATGAAACCGGCCATGACAAAAATGGCGGGACGGGCGGAGGGAAAAGCGGTTAGTGAGATTGCCAGGAAACTGCTGAAT
>JBAUSV010000153.1:0-5495 GCA_049581885.1 Gammaproteobacteria bacterium
GGATATACGGTCGTCCATCGTGGTGGTGTCAGTGACAATCGCTCCCTGAATTTTATCATAGCGGGGAACAGAGAGTGGCCGTTCGAAAGTGGAGGGAGAATGGGGGTCTCTTGGCACGTTTTTGAACAGATACCGGGCACAGAGCAAGTCCACGGCCACGGGATCTTCCGAAGTGAATATGAGGCCCTCGTCCAGCGCTACGCCAGTGCCGTTGCCACCGTGTTCGAGATTGATCGGGCGGATGGCGTCCACGACGTGCAGCATGTGAGGAACCTGGCTCTTGATGGCCAGGTTGATGTCCACCATAGTCCCGTCTAATCCCAGGTTTGGAGAATCTGTGATCTCCAGGGGCATCCCCTCCTCGTTGACTCTTTTCACGTACCATCTGGCGTGGTAGACGCCTCCCTTGTTCGGCCCGCCCGGCATCCCTCCTTTCATGCCTGGGGGCTCACTGTGGGGAAAGGCATAAAGCCAGTCGTGGGTGCCCGGATCGGAATCGCTCCCAGCGCGCATGGGCCATCCCCCAATCCCAAGGTTCTTGATGGCGCTGGTGATGACCGAATTGCTGTGAATCTTGAGGATCGGGCAGTTGACCAGGACGTTTCCCGGGTAGTTGCTCGAATCCTCTGGATCTCCTACCAGTGCCTTGTGGATGATGATCCCATCGGGATAATTGTCGCCGCCGTCGGGCACACGCACAGTGCGGCCCCGGTCAAAACATTCGGCGTTGTTCAGTTCGTACATAATGAGCTTTCCCTGGCGGGTGGCCTCACCAGGGGTGATGTAGGTCCCGCTGATGCCATCCTCATACCCGCTCATCGGGTCGTCGAGAGAGTCAAGTGCCTTCGTCGCCTCCCCCAGGTACTTTCTGACAAAATAAAAGGGATAACCAGACCAGAGTGTTGCACCGTCCGATTTTGGAAAACGGCCCTCCTGCAAAGCCTCCGGAGGGATTCCGAGAAGGCAGGAAAAGGCAGGAGTTGTCACTCCGGCTTCACCGACGGCCATCTGGTAGTAACGGATGCCCATTTCGTCGTGGAAGAATCGCATGAGTGCAGCCATAAACGTCCAATTCGTCGCCGCAATCACACCCGACGTGAGACCCGGTGAGCCGTCGCCCGAAAGGTCGAGTACTGAAGCAGCAACTATATTGGGCTTGAAGAAGAGCTTCTTTCCCCCTTCAATCTCGGCTTTGATCCGCTGTTTCAGGTTCTCGGTTTCCAGGACCGGCAAAACCGAATATCCGAGATGATCGAAAAGGTAATCGATCCGCTGCTTGAGTTTTAGCCATGCGGAAGTCTCGTCCTGCTTGATGCAGCTTTCGAGCAGAGCCGGTACATCTCCGTAAGCCTTCGCTGAATCAAGCCTAACAGCCCCGATCAGGGCCCCTTTAGAGGGGGCGCCAACAGACTCTCTTCCGAGCGCATCTTCGTTCAGCCCGAGAGCCACATCTCCAATGTCAGCGGTCTCTTTGAATTGACGCCTGCCTAATCCGCTAACCATCGGTCCATCCTTTACTCTTTTTTTTGAATCCTCGGACATCTGCGGTCCTCCTCTGTGATGGTAAACTTCGGCCGCTCTTTATCTTGTGGCCGGCCGGTTCCTTGTTCCCACCATGCGACAGCCAACGCTCAATAATCCTTGGTAGAAGATTGGTGTCAGTGCCCCCTCCGGGCGGGCCCCAGCCGTAGCATATGTATTGATCAGCATTGATGGACCCGTAAATACCAGCGCACACGTCAGTCTGGACCTTGGAGACCAGCCAGGTGATTTTGTCACTCGGAGCCGCCGCCCAGAAACTCCGGACGGAGGTATGCCGGGTCGGGGTACGTGTAAAAGCCCCGGCCCGATTTGGCGCCCAGCCAGCCCTTGTCGATAAAGTCCCGTTTGAATTCGTCCGCAAACTGCTGGGCGCGCGCGTCGCCTGATGTCTTGGCGTTGCTCTGCATCACGTGCCAGATGGTATCCAGTCCTATCGTGTCCATTACCCCGAAAGGTCCGCAAGGCATCCCGAGGTGAAGCATGACTGCCCGGTCCACATCCTCCACGGATGCGACCTTGTCCACCAGAGCGATTTTGAACGCCATGTCGTTCATGGCGCCGAAGATGGCGTTCGCAACGTAGCCGGGGTACTCTCTCTTGAAAACCAGGGGCACCTGCTTGATTCGTTTGGCAAAGGCCGCCAGCAGCTCCACGGTCTCCGGCGACGTCCCGGGGTGCGGCATGACATCAGCCAGGTTATGATCGAACACTCCGTAGAAGTGCAGCGCGGCGAACTGGGCCGGCCGGCCCGTAGCCTCAGCGTACATGGACGGCAACAGGGTCGAAGTGTTGGTGGTGAAGATCGTTTTCGGCTGGCAGATCTGGTGGAACTGTGCAAAGACTTTTGCCTTGAGGTCCGGGTCCTCAAACACCGACTCACTCAGCAGGTCCGCGTCGGCCCCGTCCTCAGGCCGGGATGTGTAGTAGATCCGGGACAGGGCAGCCTCGGAGGCCTCGGGTGTCATTTTTTGTTGGGTCACCAGTTCCGCGGCCAAGGCGGGTATTTTCGTCCGCGCATTATCCAGGGACTTGGAGACGGGGTCATAGGCGACCACATCGTAGCCGAATCGGGCGCACTGAAGCGCGATCCTCTGCCCCATGGTGCCGGTGCCCACCACCAAGATCTTGTGGATGTCATCGACTTTCATGATTAGTTCCTCCTGAAGCCTTAAAACTGTCCGTAGCGCTGAAACCGGCCCGTGACCAGAGTGGAGCGATCCCAGCGGCCCGAGAACAGATATGAAATCAAGCTGTCTGCCTCATCGCCCTCGAATTCGGCGATGGGCGCGACGCCCGCCACCCAGTTAGAATTGATGCTGTAGCCAGCGCCGAGGAGCTTCACCACTGAAAGCTCCGCCCACGGGTCGTCAAGCGACAGCTCCATCTGAAGGGATTTGACGCAGGCCGGCTCCCAGGTCTGGAAATCCGTGACGCTATCGTAGTGAACCAGGCGCATCTTCGGGAACGTCATGTGGTCTTCCGCCGCTCCGTACTCGTACTGGAACAACAGCGCGGCGCCCCTTTCCCGATACCCCGGCCCGTAATCCTTGCGCATGGCTTCCATGACGGGGTCGTTATAGCCCCCCATCTCCGCCTCCACCGAGAAAATACGCCGGCCCTTACTCTCAATGAGAGCGCTTGCCCAGTCGCCGTTGCGCTCGACGACGATGCGTTCACAAATCTTTTTGGGCAGGCCGGAGAATTCGCGCCCACTGCAAAGCCCCATCTGCGCGCCCGGCCCGCTGAGCTGTAGGTTCAGGAAATAAACGCCTACCATTTCGCCGTAGCGACAGAGCAGGCTGAGGCCGCCTTCCATGTACCAAGGCGCGAACGTGGGCTCGCGGATGTTGACGACATACACCATGGCAATGGGGTGTGCAGGGTCGACGAGATCGAGCGGCGGCGGCAGCACGCGTCTCGCTGCGGCCGGGTCGGTTTCCCATAAAATATAGAGACCCTCCTCGTTGTTCATCGCACCGGGGTTCATGAACGAGTAGATCTTCTCGCGCGGGATGAAATAACTTCCGTTTTTCATAGCTCGGTATCCTCCTTTTTGTGGTGCCATGCCGATCACACGACCCACTCGCCGCTGCGTCGCCTTCGGGCCACATTCAGCAAGTAATCGTCGTTACCTTTAGCGGCGTCGGGATTGAAACAGTGCTTGGCTCCCGAAACGTCGCCCTCGTCGCCGAGGACCAGCCGCTCATTATTTGCCACACCTGCAAGAATCGTCTGCGCGGACTGCTCCGCCGACTGGGCGCCCGGCGGGGCTTCCATGCCGCCTGCCGACCAGATGGCGGTGGCCGTCGTGCCCGGTGTCGCCGAGGTCAGGCGGATGTCCTCGTCCCAGAGCTCGTAGCGGAGGGCGAGGGTCAGCCCGTTCAGGGCGGCCTTGGTTGCGGAGTACATCGTCTGGTAGGCCATTGGCATGAACGCGATGCCAGATATGACGTCGACGATGTGCCCGCCGCCCTGCGCCCGCATGACCGGAAGGACGGCGCGGATACCATAAACAGCCCCGTAGAAGTTCAGGGCGAACGCTTTCTCCCAGTCTCCGTTGGTCTGCTCATCGAAATGTCCGCCGAAACCGGCTCCCGCGTTGTTGAAGAGGAGGTCGATGCGCCCGCCGCCGAAATCAGCTGCTTGTCCGATCATCTTCTTGACGTCCTGTTCATTGGTGACGTCGCAGCGGATTCCGCGCACCTGGCCGGGATGGGCCGTGTTTAATCGTGCGGTCTCCCGCTCCAGGTTCGCCTCGTTGATGTCCACCAGTACGATCCGCTTCGCCCCGTAGGAAAGCATGGTTTCGGCCAATGCCAGCCCAATGCCCGAGGCGCCGCCGGTAACAACAGCGACCTTGTCCCGGTAATAGTTGCTCGTTTTGCTCATAGTCTTCTCTCTCCTTGTGTTGCGATACGCGACTCTTCAAGTTGCGGCGGCGGGCTTCCAACCTTTGCACAATGGCAGGATTCTGACGCCGCTTTAACGACGCATCAACTATGGCCTATGGCTCAAACACAAACGCCTGCCCGTAGGCGTCCTGGGTCGCATCCACTATCCGCCCACCGCGCACCGCATCGCCCATGAACCGCGCTTCGGGGAAGGCCGCTTTAAAACGGTCGACGACCTCTTTGTGCGGGCGAACTCCAATCGCCATGATCACGGTGTCGGCCGGGACGAAAACGGACTGACCGGTTTCCATGCATTCGAGTTGTACTCCCTCCGCGGTGATTTTCTGCAGGCAGTGCTTTGGCAGGCAGACTGGATCGTAGCATTCGACCCGCTGCATGATGTCGAAAACCACGATCATGTTCGCGCCTGCACCAATTTGCGGCAGCATGTCCACGATGGTCGTCTTGTGCCCGGCCTGCAGCACCACCTCCGCCGTCTCCATGCCCGTCATACCCGACCCGACGATCACGCAATCGCCATTGACCTCCGCCCTTCCCAGAAGCACGTCTTCAGCAATGACGACGTTTTTCCCGTCAATCCCCGGGACCGATGGTATGAATGGCCGTGCGCCGCACGCAATGAACACGCCGCAGGGGGAAAGGGCCTCAACTTTTTCAACTGTCGCCTCCTCTCCGAGGCGCAGCTCAACACCGTTTTTCTCCACCTGCGCGATCAGGGAATCGACGAACCGGGTGATCTTCTCCCTGGCGATGCCCTTGTCCGCAACGTTCAGCGTGCCGCCGAGCCTTAGGGACGGGTCGAAGAGCACCGTGCGGAAGCCGCGCTCCTGCATAACCAGGGCGGCCGTGACCCCCGCGGGGCCGCCGCCGATTACAACCACAGTGCGCCCCGCACCGTCGCGGACCGGGTGGGCGAACTCGCGCTCGCGGCCGGTGATCGGGTTGACCGAGCACTTGACGTGCCGGCAGTGCTCGATTTCGTCGAAGCATACCAGGCAGCCGATACACTTGCGGATGGTCTCCGTCCTGCCTGCCTTCGCC
>JBAUSV010000154.1:0-5938 GCA_049581885.1 Gammaproteobacteria bacterium
CCACTACACCGGGCGCCCGCTCCAGCCGGGCGGCCAGTCCTTGCCAGCCGCCGGTTGTGGGCGGCGGGCTCACCGTAACCGCCGCGCCCAGCGCCACCAGTTTGTGCGAGAGCATGGTCTCGAAACCGCTCATGACTGCAAGCACGGTAGTCAGCACCAAAACGCCGAGCGTTACGCCGCCGACGGCGACACCGGCAAGCAGCGTCGTCATGCGTCCGCGCACAAAAAGCAATCGCCAGGCGAGCGAAAAATTCATTCTCCCGCCAACCGTCCACGCTCCAGGCGCAGGATGCGTCCGGCGGCACGCGCCAACGCCACATCGTGTGTAGCCACGACAAACGCCGTGCCGGCCTCGCGGTTGAGTTCGAGGATCAGTTCATAGACTTCGGCGCCGGTCGCCTCGTCGAGATTGCCGGTGGGTTCATCGGCCAACACCACTGCCGGGCGTGTCGCGAGCGCCCGCGCGATAGCCACGCGCTGACGTTCGCCGCCGGACAGTTTGGCCGGCCGTTTGCCGGCATGGTCGGCCAGTCCGACACGGGCCAGCAAAGCGCGCGCCTCACGCTGCGCACGACGCGCATTCATGCCGCCGATCATCAACGGCAAGGCTACGTTCTCAGCCGCGGAAAATTCCATGAGCAGATGATGAAACTGATACACGAAACCCAGGGCCCGGTTGCGCAACCGGGCGGCGGCAGCAGCATTCAGCGTATCAAGACGCGCGCCGGCGAGCGTCACCTCTCCCGCCGTGGGCACGTCGAGCCCGGCGAGCAGATGCAACAGAGTGGATTTTCCGCTGCCGGAAGCGCCCAGAAGAGCCACCCGCTCGCCGGGTTCGAGCTGCACGTCCACCTTGTCGAGCACGCGTTGCTCGACCCCACCCTGGCGGTACACCTTGACCAGGCCGCGGGCCATCAACACCGGGTTCACACTCGTTTCCATCACGCTTCACTCTCCACTCAATGCGTGCGCCGGCGGCAGACGCGCGGCGCGTCGAGCCGGCACCCAGGCCGCCACGATCACCAGTACCGCGGCCACGATCACGATCAAGCACACCTGCAGCGGATCCACCCGCGACGGCAAACCGGAAAGCGCTATTGCCCCGGCGGCAAACAGGGGATGTCCGACCAGATGCCCCAGACCCTCGACAATCGCATTCACGTTGAAGGCAATCGCGAGACCAGCGCTCAGGCCAAGCGCAATGCCGATCGCACCGATCGTTGCGCCGAGGCTCACGAACACCGCGAGTATGCCGCGCGGCGTGAACCCCATGCCCGTCAGCACCGCAATCTCCGCACGCTTGTCGGCGACCAGTACGGCCAGCACGCCGAGAATATTGAAGGCGGCAATGAGCACTGCCAGTGCCACCAGGACAAACATCATGCGTTGCTCATTCGCCAGCGCCGAAAAGAGGCTGCGATGTCCGTCGCGCCAGGTTTGAACCCGCACGCCGGGCGGCAACTGCGAGCGCAATTCACGGGCAAAATCGTCGGCGGCGAAGGGTCGCCGGAGACGCAGCGAAAGCGCATTGGGCGCCGCGAGTCCGAACAGACGCTCGGCATCGGACAAGCGTGTCAATGCCAAACCGGCATCGTACTCGGTTTGCCCCGCGTAAAAGATGCCGACCACGGTGAAGCGGCGCGTGCGTGGCAAAAACCCGACCGGCGTCACCAGGCCGTACGGCAACACCACCGTGACCTTGTCGCCCGGAAACACATTCAGATTAAGCGCCAGATCGCGCCCGAGCAGGATCCCCCAATGTGTGTGTTCCAGAGCGGAAAAAGAGCCGACCAGCAAATGCAGTCCCGAATACGCGCTCCCATTTTCCGCGCCCGATTGCACGCCCTTGAGCCGGGCGCCGGCAAGCTCGGCATCATGACCGATAACCACCTCGCGCGCGGCAAACAGATCGATGCCGGTGACGCCCGTCCGTGCGCGCAACTCCCGAGCCAGTGCCGTCCCGCCGGGCAGAGTCTGGCCCGGGGGCGCGCTCACCGTGACCTGCGGCGTCACCGCTAGAATCTGGCCTGTGAGTGCATCGGCCATGCCATTCATCACCGAGAGCACGATAATCAACGCGGCCACCCCGAGAGCTACGCCCAACACCGCCACCAGCGCCACCACCGAAACAAATCGGGTACGCCGACGCACACGCAGATAGCGCAATCCGAGAGCCAGTGGCAACGGTCTGAACATGGCCGCATTTAAGCACACCCGCCAGAATCAGCGATTTCCTACACTCGCAAGACCTCACTTGATGCTATATTTCACCTTGAGATTCGAAGGATTTTCGAAATGAATCGTTACTGCGCAGCTCTTCTGATGGCTTGCCTCGCCGCTCCGGCGGCGTTCGCTGGTGGCGGAACGACGGCTTCCAGCCAACAGGCCGCGCCTTCGGCCTATCCCACGCGCGACATGACTATGCAGCAGGTGCAAGCCCGCTTCGGCACGCCCGAACAAAAAATGGCGCCGACCCCCAGCACCGCGCAGGGACCGTACAAACCGCCGATCATACGCTGGGTCTACGCGGACTTTACGGTGTACTTTGAACGCAACCTGGTGATTCACACTGTGCTCACTCACCCGCGCGAGGCGCCCGTCCCCGAAACGCACTGATCGACAAATGAGAGCGCCGGCATCCTGCCGGCTAATAATCGTCCGCCACTTCGCGGCGTAGCCCCTCATCTCTTTAAGCACGCAAAGAAAGGAACTCCCGCTGAAGGCGGGACGGGCGAGTCAGAAAATGTAGCCGCGCTTCCGGCGCAACCCAGCGCCAGCAAGATGCCGGCGCTCCCAATCGCGACCGGAACGACCGCTTCTATTGATTAGCCGATGTGAACTGCGGCACCGTGCTCGATCTTGAGTGCGGCGTTGATCAGCCCCAGGTGGCTGAAACCCTGTGGAAAGTTACCGAGCAGGCTGCCGTTTTTCGGGTGTATCTCCTCGCTGAACAAGCCCAGAGGCGAGCCGTGGCGCAGCAGCGATTCGAAAGCGGCACGCGCCTCTTGGTGCATGCCGGCCAGCACCAGGCCCTCGACCAGCCAGAAGGAAGGCAGCAAAAACGCGCCCTCAGGCCCGCCGACTCCGTCCTTCGCCAGCTCCGGATCGTAGCGGTACAGCAACGGCCAGGGACCTGCGGCCAATCGCTCGCAGATGACTTCTCGGGTGGAACGGAAACGCGGGTCGGTGGCTGAAATGATGCCGGTCAGAGGCATGATGAGCATGGCCGAGTCGAGTACATCGCTGCCGTAATACTGGACATAGGAACCCAGTTTTTCGTTATACCCGCGCTCCAGCACCTCGCGCCGGATCTCCTCGGCCTCTGTGGCCCACTCTTCCCACGGCAAATCCATGCCGAGTTCGCGAATGAGTCTGGCACCGCGATCAAGCGCCACCCACGCCCAAACCTTGGAGTAGGTATAGTGCTGGCGCTGACCGCGCGCTTCCCAGATACCGTCATCGGGCTCGCGCCAGACATCGGCCACATGGGCAATGATGGTCGACAAACGTTCGGCCTCGACCATGGTCAACACCCCGCCCGCCTCCTGGTAATGCAGGGCTGCACTGATGAGACTGCCGTAGATATCGAGCTGGAACTGATCAGAGGCGGCATTGCCCACGCGTACCGGCTGTGAATCGGCATAGCCGCGCAGGTCCAGTTCGCGTTCGGGGAGCTTGTTGTCGCCGTGTACGCTGTACATCACGTTCAGGTCCTCGCCTTCGAGCACGCAGCGTTCCAGCAGCCAGTCGAAGTAGGCCGTTCCTTCCGTTACGTAGCCGGCGGTAAAAAGCGCCTGCATGATGAACGCCGAATCGCGTACCCAGGTATAGCGGTAGTCCCAGTTGCGCCCCCCGCCCGGCCACTCGGGAAGACTCGTGGTGGGCGCCGCGACCACGGCACCGGTGGCACCGAAGGTAAGCATCTTCAAGGTCAGCAGACTGCGTTCCACTTCCTCGCGGTAATTGCCCTGATAGGACAGTTGCGACACCCAGTCGCGCCAATGGGCACGTGCCAATCCGATGCGACGTTCGGAACGGTAGGAACCGACCGGCTGCGTTAAATGGCTGTCCCAGTCGGCCACGAACCACACATGATCGCCGCCCTCCACTTCGAAGCTCTGATGCGCCGTATCGTTGTCTATCTCGAGCGAGATCGGGCTGGACAGCGCGAACACCTGGGTGTGGTCATTCTCGTGGCGCGCAAGCACGCCGTACGCGCCACGTTCCAGGTTGGGCGAATGCGCGCCATAGCCGAAACGCGGTGCGAATACGATCTCCATCGGCACCTGGCCGGAAACTCCTTCGACACAGCGATGAATTTCCGACGCCGGCAAGCGGCGTTCCGCAATGACCGGCATGAAATCGCGGATGCGCACAACACCGCTCGCCGTAATGAACTGGGTCACCAGCACATTGGTGCCATGTTCGTAGCTCTGCGACGCGCGGAACGGTTCGCTCGGGCGGATAGAGAAATGCCCGGCCGCGGGATCGAGAATCGCCGCGAATACCGCCGGGCTGTCGAAATCCGGCAGGCAGGCCCAGTCGATCGAACCGTCCGCGCCTACCAGTGCGGCGGCGCGACTGTCGCCGATCAGCCCATAGGCCGAGAGCGGTTTGTAATCGGGGATGGCATCGGGTTTGTATTCCTGCGTCAATTCCATTGAGAGTTCAGTCCCCTGTCTGTTCAGTCGATGTTGGTAAAAGAGGGGAAAAGGGCCATGCCGCCATCCACGAAGACCGTGGATCCGGTGACGTAACTTGCCACGTCGGAGGCCAGCACCACCGCCATATTGGCCACGTCTTCGGGCTGCCCCAGCTTGCCTACCGGTATCTTAGAGGTCAGTGCCGCAAGCTGTTCCGGATCCTCCCAGATGCTGCGGTTGATGGGACTTTTGACCGCCCCCGGCGCCAGGGACACCACGCGCACCCCATAGGGCGCCGCTTCCTGGGCCAGGGTCTTGGTGAGCATCGCCAACCCGGCCTTGCTCGCGGTATAGGCCGAATACCCGGCCCACGGGATCAGTTCGTGGACCGAGGTTATATTGATGATGACGCCCGAGCCCGCTGGCACCATGCGCCGCAATGCCTCCTGCGCACAGTGAAAAGCACCGCCCAGGTTGACCTCGATCACATGGCGCCAGTCTTCGCTGCGCGCTTCCCAGCCCAGTTCACGGGCGCCGTCGATGCCGGCGTTGTTGACCAGAATATCGAGCCCGCCCCAGACCTCGTCGACGCGGGCGAACATGGCGCTGATTTCTTCATCATCCGAGACGTCGGCCTCGATCGCCATCGCCTCCTGGGCATCCTTTTTGCTGATCTCGTGGCACAGGTCCTCGGCAGAGCGCTGGTGCGCCATGTAATTGACCGCCACACGCGCGCCGGCCGCGGCGAACGCCTCGACGATGGCCCGGCCAATCCCCATGTTGCCGCCCGTCACCAGCGCCCGCTTGCCCTCAAGCGTGATTTCCATGTCCCGCTCCTGCGTCAATCTGCTTCGATTATATAGGCCGTGCTGTACCGGATGTGTCTGCAACCTCCCTTGTGCTTGCATTAACGATGAACGGAAAGGCAACTAGAGAGGATCATCAAACAAAGTGCCACGCAGACATCGTTCCTACAGGACACATTTGCCATGCGCGACTCCCGCGCCTTTTATCCGCGCTGGCGAAGGGCCTCGTAGAGCAGTACGCCGCACGCCACGGCGACATTGAGACTTTCGACTACGCCCTGCATCGGCAAACGCACGACGGCGTCGAGATGTTCGAGGGTCAGGCGGCGCAGGCCCTCGCCTTCGGCGCCCAGCACCACGGCCAGCGGGCCGGTCAGATCGCATTCCCACGGTGCACCGGCATCCGACGCCAGTGCCGCACCCACGCGTTTGAGGCCGAACGCCCCCATTGTCTCGAGAACGCGCGCCAGATTGGTCACGGTATAAATC
>JBAUSV010000155.1:0-1516 GCA_049581885.1 Gammaproteobacteria bacterium
TGAGCTTTGCCGAATGGGCCACCGTGTTTGGCGATGCCAAGATGACCACGGCTTTGCTGGATCGCCTGACCCATCACTGCCACATCGTCGAAACCGGCAACGAATCCTGGCGCTTCCGCAACAGCTCCGCGGTCGTCAGCACCAAGCGGAAACGAGCCACCACACCCAACCCCGACACAGGAGAGGCCCAACCCGAAAAGACCGACTTATCCACAGCTGACTAGGTATACTGAACCCTATTAACCCGGGTCAGAATTGGATGAAAACCCCGGGTCAGTTTTGGGTGGCACTCAACACCTTCACCAACGGGGGCCGCTGCGCTCGGCATGGGGCTACTGCCCGAACACGACGCCTCACGGCCGCCTTTGTTGTATCCATAAAGAAACAGATCGATACGATCACGCTCCCCGGTAACAACGGTGTTTGCGGCAAGAGAGGGCGACAGCGTGGCCAACTTCGGCAAATTTAGCAAATCCCAATTGGAGTACCGACTGGAGGCCCTGCAGACGCGCCTTGAGGGCCAGCCGGATAGCGACGAGATCCGACGCCTGCTCCTGGACCTGCAGGTCCACCGGATTGAGCTGGAGTTGCAGAACCGGGAGCTGCGCGAAGCGCAGCGCGAGCTGGAACAGGCCCGCGACCGTTACGCCGACCTCTACGATTTCGCCCCGGTCGGTTATATCACCCTGGAGCGCACCGGGAAGATCGTAGAGATCAACCTGACCGGCGCCACCATACTGGGTAGAGAGCGCGCGCGGATCGTTGGGATGCCCCTATCGACATTTCTTCCCCCCGTTGAATTGCCGCGCCTTTTCGAGCATTTGAAAAGCGTTTTCCGCGAGTCTGGCAAGTCCACCACGCAACTCAGGCTCCAGCCCCGCGAAGGCGACCCACTGGACGTCGTTCTGGAGAGCATAGCCGTGGATTCTGCGGACGGCGGCGGTTTCTGTCGGACGGCGATAGTCGATATCACCAAGCGCAAGCAGGCCGAGGACGCATTGCGCCGGGCTTACGACGAGTTGGAGGAAAGGGTGCTCGCCCGGACAGCCGAGCTGGCGCAGACCAACACATCGCTGAGCGTCAGTGAAGCGAGGTTGGCGTCCGCCCAGGCGATGGCGCATCTCGGCAGTTGGGAGTGGAATCTGGAGACGGGTGAGCAAGTCTGGTCGGACGAAATGTTCCGGATATTCGGCTTCGAGCCCCAAGCGTTCAAGCCTGACTACGAACGCTTCCTGAAATCGATCCACCCCGACGACCGGGCCCAAGTCAGGGAACGACTACAACGCGCGCTTGCAACCGGCGAAATGCCGGAGTTCGAATTTCGCATCATGCGGCCGAACCAGGAACAACGTGTCCTGCGCTCCCGAGGAGAGGTCATTGGCTCGGCCGACGGTCGAGCGCTGCGCGCTATCGGCATCCTACAGGACATCACCGAGAGCGAACGAACGGCGGAAAGCCTGCGGCAGGCCGCTGTTGTATTTGACAATACGGATCAGGGCATCATCGTGACCGATGC
>JBAUSV010000156.1:0-3359 GCA_049581885.1 Gammaproteobacteria bacterium
GCAGCGTCCCGACCGGATACTCGGCATCATCCTGCTCGGCAACAATTTCCTCAACATCCTCTCCTCGGTGGTCACCACGATGCTCGCCTTGCGCCTGGGCGGCGACAGCACGGTGGCGATAGCGACAGGCGTACTGACTTTCGTGATGCTCATCATCGCCGAGATCGCGCCCAAGACATTGGCCGCACTCAAGCCGGAACGGCTCGCGTTCGGTGCCAGTTATGTGCTGGTCATTCTGCTCAAGGTGCTCTACCCCGTCGTGTGGTTTCTCAACCTGTGCGCCAACGGCCTGCTGCGCCTGTTCGGCCTGCGCCTGGACGATGTGGAGGAATCCGGTCTTACCCGTGACGAGCTGCGTACGCTGGTGATGGAATCGGGCATGCACCAGGCGCGCCGCCAGCAGATGCTGCTCGGCGTGCTCGAGCTGGAAGAAGCCACTGTCGAGGACGTGATGGTGCCGCGCAGCCGGATCGAAGGTATCGACATCGCCCAGGACGGCGAGTCCGTGCGCCGGCAACTGGTCGCCAGTCGACACAGCCGCCTGCCGCTCTACCGTTCACGCATCGAGGACACGGTGGGCGTGGTGCACATGCGCGATCTCGCGGTCAGCCTCGCGAACGGCGACTTCGACCCGGCACACCTGGAGGCCCTGAGCAACGAACCCTATTTCGTGCCCGAAGGCACCACCCTCGCCCGTCAGTTGGTAAACTTTCGCCAACGCAATAAACGCTGGGCGCTGGTGGTCGACGAATACGGCGACATACTCGGGGTGCTGACGCTGGAAGATGTATTGCAGGAAATCGCGGGCGAATTGAGTCAGGTGCGCAAGGAGGAACAGGAAGTGATCGTGCGCGAATCCGGCGGCAGCCTGTTGATCCCGGGCTATCTCGGTGTGCGACGCGTGAATAAGCATCTGGGCTGGAAACTGCCCATCGACGGACCGCGTACGCTGAACGGGCTGGTATTGGAGCAACTCGAAACCATGCCGGAAAGCGGCGCCAAGGTGGACATCAACGGCCATCGGGGAGAGATTGTCGAAACCAACGAGAGCGGCGTTGTCATGCTGCGTTTTGACGATTCCACGGAACATAAACCTACGGCACACGAAAAATAGATCGGAACCCCTGACATGAGTACACCGCGCATTCTGCTGACCGGCATCAAGACGACCGGCACACCACACCTTGGCAACCTCGCCGGCGCCATTCGCCCTGCCATTGAAGGCAGCCACGACCCGGACGTGCATGCGTTCTACTTCCTGGCCGACTACCACGCACTCATCAACGTCTGGGATCCCGCCGCGCTGGAGCGTTCGACGCTCGAAATTGCTGCCGCCTGGCTCGCCTTCGGACTCGACCCGGAACGCGTAGTGCTGTACCGTCAATCCGACATTCCGGAAATCTTCGAACTGACCTGGATGCTGTCCTGCCTCACCGCCAAGGGCCTGATGAACCGTGCCCATGCCTACAAGGCCGCCGTAGCAGCCAATATTGAAGCGGGACTGAGCGACGATCCGGACCGTGCGATCACCATGGGCCTGTATAACTACCCCGTGCTGATGGCGGCCGACATCCTCATGTTCAAGGCTACCCACGTACCCGTGGGGCGTGACCAGATACAGCACCTGGAGATGACGCGCGACATCGCCGCCCGATTCAATCATCACTTTGGCGAACACCTCGTGCTGCCGGAAGCGTTGGTGCGTGAGGAATCGGCGGTTATCACCGGCCTCGACGGGCGCAAGATGTCGAAGAGCTACGACAACGTGATCCCGCTGTTCTGTGAGTCCAAAAAGCTGCGCAAGCTCATCATGCGCATCAAGACCGATTCCACCCCGCCGGAAGAACCCAAGGATCCCGAGACCTCCACCCTGTTCAGTTTGTACCGCGCCTTCGCCACGACAGAGGAAAGCTCGGCACTGGCCGAACGCTATCGTCAGGGCATCGGCTGGGGCGAGGCCAAGCAGCTGTTGTTCGAATATCTGGACGATATGCTGCGCGATCCGCGCGAACGTTACGCCGAACTGACCAGCCACCCCGAAAGGATCGAAACCATTCTGCACGAAGGTGCCGAGCGTGCGCGCGCAAAAGCCCAGCCCTACCTTGCCGAACTACGCGCCGCCGTCGGTCTTCGCCCTCTCGGCTAACACGAATCGTTCGCGACAGAACCGGCACTCGGCACTCGCAATACATGGGGCGGTACGGCTCTCCCGCACCCTCCCGGGGCTTGGGCCATGCCGGCAGAGCGGCCCTCTAAAGCGTTTGCGTGGGGCGCTCGCTGTGCAGAACAGGGGCAATGATCGCTTCGATCTCGCGATTGAGCGCACCATGATCCTGGGCACTGATCTGTACACCAATGCCGCGCATGCGCGGGTTGGCCGCACCCTTGGGTGTAACCCACACGACCTTGGCAGCCACGCCCTTGGGTGCGGGCACATCAGGCAACGTCACCATGACGAACACCTCTTCGCCCATGGCGTATTCGTCCTGCGTCGGGATAAACAGGCCGCCGCCTTTCACGAACGGCATATAAGCCATGTACAACCGATTGCGATCGGTGAAATTGAGTTTCAATATGCCTTGGCGACGGGCCATCAGCTACTCCTCGGATGCTTGCGATGCAGCGCATCTATAAATAACAGGATCAGACGTTCGCGCGCAAGTTCGATGTTGAGCGAAGCATGATCCACGGCCAGTGTACGCGCCGCGCGCCACAAACGGAACAGTGCACGTGTATCGGCGTGGCGAACCAGCGCCGGCAGACCCTCCACCGGCACAGGATAGGTGGCGTCGAAATGCAGCCGCATGGACACGTGTGCCAGCCATGCCAGCAGTTGCGCCAGAACCGCGGGCGGCAAGGTCTTGAGCTGTGCAGCGACGGCCACCGGATCGCTGCGCCCGGCCGCCGCAGCGCAAATACCGTGGATGTCCTGTCCTGGCGAGCCGGGCCACTCTTCGGCCAATTCCACCGCCGCCAGCGGCGCGCCCGTGCTCAGCGCGAGAAATAAAGGCCAGTCCTGGCGCCGTTCGTGTTGCTGCAGCCACTGCTCGGCCTGCACTTGCGGCGGCGGCGCAATGGGCAATTGCAGACAGCGGCTGGCGATAGTGACAGGCAACGCGGCCAACCGATCCGTCACCAGGACAATCGACACCCCCGGACGCGGTTCTTCCAGTGTCTTGAGCAATGCGTTGGCGGACGCCTTGTTCATGCGCTCGGCTTCGTGAATGATTGCGCAACGCCTGCCGTGGCTGCCCGAGGACAGCGACAACGCCCGGGCAAGGTCGCGAATCTGTTCCACCAGAATCACCGTCTTGTCCTCGCGCACCCGCACGTGCAGCAGATCGGGATGCGTTTCGGCA
>JBAUSV010000157.1:0-2725 GCA_049581885.1 Gammaproteobacteria bacterium
TTGAATTGCCCTGGCCATCAACCGTATCGGTGTCCATATTGAACACCATCTTCGCTTTTTGTACGTGGACGGGGATATCGACGCAAACGGTCGTGTTTTTTGCGCCGAACTTTTTCGGAAACGCCAAGTTCGTAGCCAATGGCACGTATTGGCAATGATCAAGTATTTTGTTTTGTTCCACACTATTGCTGCCGGCGGCGAATGCGACGTTCGAACCAGCGGCTGCGCCAAGAACGACGGCTGATCCAAGCAGGAATACCAAGGTCGACTTTTTCACTGGTCTCTCCTCATATAGCGGAAGCGCGCAGTACGTGCCCCTGGACAAGAACTTTACCCAAAACGGGCACTGGAAAGGAATCGGGAGTCCGCATTTGATCGTCAAGAAAACCCCGGGAAAACATGGCCGGCCCCCATTTTTCTCCGGTTCAGGTTTCGCGTGCACCCAGAATCAACTTGCGGGCGCGCACGCGCCAGGGTTCCGGCAGGGCGTCGTCGCCGGCTGCCTCGCGCAGGAATTCCGCCTGGCTGCGAGCGCGGGCGGCGAACAGTGCGATTCCGGCTTCGTGCACGACATGCTCGAGCAGCGAACGCTCTTCTTTCGTATATCGCTCCGACGGCCGGTGCGCGAGGACCACGAATCCGAGCAGGTTGCCGCGGACCGTCATGGGGAAGGCGTAGCCATCGTTGCCGAGACTGCTGCCCGCCTCCCATAACCCCACTTCATTGCGTCCTGCGCGCAGGGCGACCGCCACCGGATCGTCGATGTCGATGGCATCCGGATAATGCCCGCGCGGCAGTTGCCGGATGGCCGCATAGCCATGTCCGTCGTATTCATACAATACGGCGCCCGGGGCACGGGTGTGCTGTTTAAGGAGATGAACCGAGCGATCCAGCAAGGCAGATTCCTGCTCGATGAACGCGCACTGCTCCGCGAAGTCCCTGAGCGCCTGCGCCGCCTTGTACCGGCGCCGGAAGAGCAGGCGTTCGACCCAGGCATCGAAACGTTTATGCAAGGCGACGAGCGCAATGCCCAGCCCGAGCGATACGCCGGCCTGCAGCGCCAGGCTCGCGTTCTTGCCCAGCGCCGCGCTTTGCACGACAGCCTCCACGGCGGAGATGACGCCGATAACCACGGTAGCCGTGGCGCCATAGACCAGGGTGCGGTCGATGATGATGGACACGTCCACGACCCGGTGGCGCAGCACGGCATACAGGAACCCGGCGCTGCCAAGAAGCATGCAAGAGACATTGAGGACATAGCCCCCAATACCGAAGATCGTCGTATTGGCCATGGAAATGCCGAAAATGAACACGACGCTGCCGATCAGCATCCAGCGCAGGCGCAAGCGCTGGGCCGTCGGCGCCTTGCGGTAGCCTGCGAGCAACATGGCGATGGGAACCAGGTAGACCGCGCTCCAGATCAGGCCCCCGAGGAAAGCGTTGCTTCCCGCCCACCCCAGATAGATGTAGAACAACGGCCCGCCGAGTTGATACAGCGTCGCTCCCGCGAGGAGCATCGCAACGAAGACCGCCAGGAATGCTTTGCGCGTGCGACTGCCGAGCATCGGCCGCGCCATGGCATCGGCCATCACGTAGAATCCGATCCGTCCGAGCAAAAACATGCAGCCCGCCGCGGTCAACAGAATGACGCCGATGACGCCATCAGCCGCATGGAGGGTGAAGCCGAAATCGGCGACGACATAGCTGAGCGTCAAGATCACCATGCCCAGGGCAACCCGGTCCCGCCCCCACCACAGGATCAGAAGTGCGAGAACGCTCAAGCCGGTGTTTGCCAGAAGGCCGACCCAGATATAGAACCGCAACTGAGCCGCTTGCAAGGCATTCACGGTAGTGACCGGAACAGTCACCGTTCCGCCGCCGTGGGCGATCACGAAATCGTACGTATGATTTTTCGGAAGAATCGAATTGCCGGTGCTCCGCATGATCGCTATGCGCGTGCCGCGCGGCTGCAGCTCGGGGTCCAACCTGTCACCGGCAGCGAGTCCAGGCGGGAGTGCGATCCCTTTGAAGGGCTCGAGCGTTGCATGGTGTGCGCCGCTTATATTGACGATGAAAGGCAACCCGTAATTATCAGTAAAGCCGGCGATGGAACCGAAGACAGCGGTACCGATGACCATCAGGCTCAAGAAGGCGCGCAACAGGAAGTGACGTGGCATGCAGATCCCCCCTCCGGGTGCCCATGAACCAACGTCAGGCCCAGGGCGGCTATCCGAACCGAACGCAGCGGCTCAACTTTCTATTCCTGAACTTCCTGGTTCGGGTCTTATGCGTTTTCCGCATTATTCCACAAGAGAGTGACCGATGCCGGAAAACGCAAAACTCCACCTCGAATCCCCCGGACCCGCTCCCTTTGCACATTCGTCGCCCCGGAAAGCGGAACAAATACCGCAGCGACGAGCCATTATGCTGAATATGTGCTACGTTTAAATTCGTAAAACGATCAACAAGATCGCCCCGAGGACAGATGTGGCTGCACCCCGCCTCCTAAACGAGCTCCGCCGGCGTCATGTATTCCGGGTAGCCATCGCCTATGCGGTCACCGCGTGGCTGCTGCTTCAGCTCGCGGCCATCGTGCTGCCCACGTTCGGCGCACCGCATTGGGTGCTCAAGGTGCTGATCGGCGTCTTCGTCCTCTTTTTCCCGGTAGCCATCCTGCTCGCCTGGGCCTTCGAGGTCACGCCCGAGGGCGTGCGGCGCACGGAGC
>JBAUSV010000158.1:0-10689 GCA_049581885.1 Gammaproteobacteria bacterium
CGTCGTGCGCAATCTCGCGGCGGCTAAACCGGTTAAAGTCCGCAATCCCAATGCGGTGCGCCCCTGGCAACATGTTCTTGAACCGCTAGCCGGTTATTTGATGCTTGCCGAGCGTCTCTGGAAGGAAGGTCCCGCATACGCAGGCGCCTGGAATTTTGGCTCTCGTGACGAGGACGCCAGGCCGGTGAGATGGATTGTGGAACGGCTGAACGAGTTGTGGGGCGAGCAAACCCCTCGCTGGCAGTCCGACACCGACGAGCACCCGCATGAGGCTCGCTACCTGAAGCTTGACTGCTCTAAGGCGCATGCAGAACTCGGGTGGCGTCCGCGCTGGGATCTGGAGCGCGCACTGGCGGCTGTGGTGGAGTGGAGCAAGGCATACCGAGGCGGGGCCGACATGCACCAGATAAGCCTGGATCAGATCGAAAACTACGGTAAAGAGATGCGTGACAGTGAATAAGGATGAGCTTCGCGGGAAAATTTTGGAACTCGTGGATCAGTATGCGGCGCAATCGTTTGGGAATCAGGAGTTCGCGCCCGGAACCACCGCGATCCCACCCTCTGGCAAGGTCATTGGTGCTCCCGAGTTGCGGAATCTGGTCGAAGCATCATTGGATGGCTGGCTTACCACTGGGCGCTTCAACGAAGCGTTCGAGCGGCGGCTCGCAGCTTATATCGGTGTGAAACATGCGATCACCACAAACTCCGGTTCGTCCGCCGACCTGCTTGCGTTTGCGGCGCTCACCGCGCCCGAATTGGGCGAGCGCGCTCTGCGGCCTGGAGACGAGGTCATTACCGTGGCGGCTGGGTTTCCAACGACCGTCAATCCAATATTGCTGTATGGCATGGTGCCGGTCTTCGTAGACATCCAGGTCCCGACGTATAACATCGATGCCACGCGCATCGAGGCTGCGGTTACGCCCAAGACAAGAGCGATCATGCTCGCACACACCCTGGGAAATCCGTTCGACCTGAGTGAGGTCAGGCGGGTCGCGGACAAATATAACCTGTGGGTCATAGAAGACTGTTGCGATGCCCTGGGTTCGACGTACCAAGGTAAGGCGGTCGGCACCTTCGGAGACATCGGAACCGTGAGCTTTTACCCTGCGCACCACATTACCATGGGCGAAGGCGGCGCGGTTTTTTCCAACGACAGCGATCTTATCCGAATCATCACCTCGATACGGGACTGGGGCCGCGATTGCTATTGTGAACCTGGAAAGGACAATACGTGTGGCAAGCGATTCGGCTGGCAGCTGGGCGCGTTGCCATTCGGATACGACCACAAATACACCTATTCCCAGATTGGTTACAACCTCAAAATCACTGATATGCAGGCCGCCTGCGCGCTCGCGCAAATGGACCGCCTGGATGGCTTTGTGGAGAAACGCAAGGCGAATTTCGCATATCTGAGAGACGGCCTCACGTCGTGCGAAGAGTTCCTTATTCTGCCGGAGGCAACTCCGGGAAGCGATCCGTCCTGGTTTGGCTTTCCCGTTACGTTGCGCGCCGATGCACCTATCGCACGGGTGGATCTGTTGAAGTACCTCACCCAGAACAATGTGGGAACCCGTCTGCTGTTCGCCGGTAATCTGACACGACAGCCCTATATGGACGGACGAAACTATCGCGTCAGCGGCAGTTTGAAAAACACTGATGTTGTAATGGAACAGACTTTCTGGATCGGGGTCTATCCTGGTCTGGATGAGCAGAGGCTTGATTATGTTCGTGAAAAGATAGAGACTTTCCTCGGCGTCAACTTCTGATCTATGTGATATTCCCTAATGAAAGTATCGGATTACATCGCTAGCCGGCTTGCCCGGCTGGGTGTTCAAAAGTGTTTTCTGGTCACCGGTGGCGGGGCGATGCATCTCAACGACGCATTCGGCGCTTGCCCGGAGATGGAAAAGATTTTCTGCCACCATGAACAGGCAGCCTCCATTGCTGCTGAGGCCTATGCCCGCATTGCCGGCAAACCGGCCCTAGTCAATGTGACCGCCGGCCCGGGTGGAATCAATGCGCTGAATGGTGTCTTCGGAGCCTTTACCGATTCGATACCGATGGTTGTCATTTCGGGGCAAGTGAAGCGAGAGACCTCGCGTGATTTCACACCGGTTCCCGGCCTGCGACAACTTGGCGACCAGGAAGTCGACATCGTTGCAATGGCAACGCCGGTGACGAAGTGGGCTTGCCTGGTTAGAACTCCCGAAGACGTGCCCGAACTACTCGACAAGGCGTTTGATGTGGCTACCTCCGGACGCCCCGGGCCGGTGTGGGTCGACGTACCCGTCGACATCCAGGGGGCTCATATACCTGACGAGCTTGTCCAGCGTTATTTAGAAAATGAACCGCAGCGGACGTCGTCCGGCACAGAAGTGCCGCCCGAAACGGTAGATACGGTTCTTCGGGAAATCGCTAACGCCAAGCGGCCGGTAATTCTGGCCGGCACAGGGATTCGAATAGCGGGCGCCGAAGACGCGCTGTTGCGTTGTGCCGAACGACTGCAACTCCCGGTAACCACGGCATGGACCCATGACATTATCCCCTCGGACCATCCGCTATTCGCCGGAAGACCGGGTACGATTGGAACACGTGCGGGAAATTTCGTCGTCCAGAATGCGGATCTGGTCCTGATTCTGGGGTCGCGGCTGAACATACGGCAGGTCAGTTACAACTGGCCAAGCTTTGCACGCCACGCACGCAAGATCTGGGTGGACATTGATCCGCCTGAATTCCGAAAGCCTTTCGTGAAAGCGGACATCGAAGTCGCGGCCGACCTGGGTGTCTTTCTCGGTAGTGTCAATGCAGCGTTGGAGCGCGAAGGCTGGGAGCCCCGCCACTCCGCCTGGGTATCATGGTGCCGAGACATTGGGGTGAAATATTCGCCTCGCCCCGAGGACTACCCAGTCTCTGAAGACGCCATCAATGCGTATCATTTCATTGGCGAGCTGTTCGAGCGGCTCAGAGATACCGACGTCGTGGTCTGTGGAGACGCTACGGCTACGATTGTGCCTTTCCAGATCGGCAGACTGCGGGCGGGTATGCGGCTGTTCAGCAACTCGGGCTGCGCGTCCATGGGTTACGATATCCCGGCGGCTCTAGGAGCTGCAGTGGCTGCACGGCCGGCGCGTATCATTTGTCTCGCGGGTGACGGCAGCTCGATGATGAATCTTCAGGAACTGCAGACGATCAGCGCGCTGGGCCTCAACGTCGTGATATTCATCCTGAATAACGACGGTTATCTGTCCATCAAGCAAACCCAGCGGAACTTTTTCGGCCGCGAAGCGGGTGCCTCTTCTCAATCGGGTTTGAGCTTTCCGGATTTTGAGAAAGTTGGGGCGGCATTCGGCTTTCGCTCTTATGTCCTGGGAAAGGACGGTTGGAAGGACTCGCTGGCGCATATCCTGGCGGGCGAGGGCCCCCTACTTTGCAGTGTTCAGCTTGATCTCAAACAGGAATTCGAACCCCGCCTGAAATCCAAGATGGTTGACGGCGTAATCAGCACACCGGAGCTGGATGATATGTATCCATTTCTCGATCCGGCGGAGCTGGAAGAGGTCAGGCGCACAGCCCGATGCCTGAGCACCGATGCCTGAGCCAGCATTCGATGTGCTCGGCTTCGATTTTGACGGCACGTTGGTGGATAGTGCGCCGGCGCTCGAGCACGCACTTACACGTTCGGCAGACCGGTTTGATATTGACCTGCGCGATGTGGACTTGTGTCGCCTGGGCGCTCTGTCGTTGAACGACTACGCAATGCAATTGGGTATCGGTGCCGACGAGTTCGAAGAGTTCAAGCGGTACTTCAGTGCGGTGTTCGACAGTGAGTCATTTCGGTTCGTGGAAAAAAAATCCGGTGTCGACGAGCTCTTGAATGTTCTCGCGCCGACGCCGGCAGGACAGCAGCTTTTCGTGCTTACCAATCGTCGGATCGAAAGTGTCCGCCAGATATTGGCAGAGCTCGGAATCAACGAGTTCGGCGATCGGGTCTGGTCGGCTTCGGAACAGCCTGCGGGGGGCAATCGCAAGCGGTCGGTTCTGTCGCGCATTGTGTGCGAGCATTACAAAGCGAGTCGAGTGGCATATGCAGGAGACGCGGTCGAGGATGTGGAAGCCGCCCTGCACTGCGACGTTACACCCATCTATGTGAACGACCGGCACACGGCCGCTGACTGGCAATCCGTCGGCTTTGCGCCGCACTTCCGTTTTGAAGATTTGAATGCACTGACAAAGTTTCTTAAGGGGCAGAGGAAATGACCAGCCAAAGGGATAAAGACGTCTTCGAGAATCTGTTTGTGCTCGAACTGGCGAACAACCACTGGGGCAGTGTGGAGCGCGGACTGAAGATTATTCGGGACCACGCAACTGTGGTTCGCTATAATAACGTCAAGGCGGCAATCAAGCTGCAGTTCCGCGACGTGGACGAATTTATTCACCCGGACTTCAAAGGCAGCACGGATTTGCGGTACGTCAAGAAGACAGAAGACACCAAGCTAAAACGGGAAGATGTGGCGCGCATGGTCGACGAGATTCGTCGGCTCGGATGTATGCCTATGGCTACGCCCTTTGATGAAGCGTCTGTCGACCTCTGTGTCGAACTGGATCTGCCGATTGTCAAGATTGCCTCCTCTGACGCGAACGACTGGATGCTGCTGGAAAGAATCGCTGCGACAAGACTACCCGTGATCGCGTCCACTGGCGGCGCGTCGGAGAAAGATCTCGATGACATGGTGCATTTTTTCGAACACCGTGACATCCCGCTTGCCATCAACCATTGTGTTTCCCTTTATCCGTCCGAGGACTCCGAACTCGATCTGGACCAGATCGACTACCTAAAACGGCGTTACTCGGATCACGTCATCGGTCTGTCCACACACGAATACAACGATTGGCATTCGTCGATGCTTATCTCTTACGGAAAGGGAGCGCGCACCTGGGAGCGTCATGTGGATATCGACTATGAGGACGTACCGGTATCTCCATACTGTTCTCTGCCGGAACAGTGCGACGATTGGTACAAGGCATTCCACAAAGCCGCTGAAATGTGCGGCGGCCGTTCAGAGGTTCGGCGGGGCATTTCCCGGCGGGAAACCGAATACCTCGACGCCTTGGTACGGGGAGCCTACGCGCGCCGGCCCCTGGAACCCGGTTATGTGTTTACCAAAGAGGCGTTCGAGAGGGACTTCTACCTGGCGATCCCGCTGCGTAAGGGACAATTGTCGTGCCGTGAGGTGATGGACGGAGAAAAGCTGATTGCCCCGATTAACGCCGATGAGCCTCTCATGATTACGCACATCGACGGGCCATATAATGAGAGCGAGCATCTGCGCAATCTGATCCTGAACCGCGGTCTCTGACGCGCACTGTTGCCGGTGCCATGGGGACGCTGCTGGTCATCGGAGGGAGCGGATTCTTCGGCAAGTCCATTCTGGATTCCTTTGCCCACGGTCGCCTGGAAGCGTTCGGGATTCGTCGCGTAGTTGCACTGGCGAGAAATGCTTCCCGGTTGGCGGTGGAAGCGCCGGCGCTTGTGTCGCCCGCGGTGGATCTGGTCAATGAAGACATCACTTCTCTTCGAGAGCTGCCTGAGGCGGATCTGATCATACATGCGGCAGCGTCATCCGATGCCCGCCGCTATGCTGCAGCCCCCGAGAAGGAACTCGCCAATATCGTGGACGGAGCGACTTACTTCTGTGATTTGGTGTCGCGCACCGCGCCGAAGGCGAAACTGCTGTACTGTAGTTCAGGAGCCGTGTATGGCAGGCAACCTGGTGGGTTAGAGCACATTCCGGAAGATTACGCGGCGCTGGAGGCCGAGGGCAGAGTCGACCAGGCAAAAGAGGCTTATACCCGCGGGAAGCGGCAGGCGGAGGCTGTTTTGCGCAGGTTTGCGGAGGAGCGCAGCACGGCAGTGTGCATTGCGCGGTGTTTTGCCTTCGTAGGCACCTGGTTGCCGCGGGATCAACATTTTGCCATAGGAAACTTCTTGCGCGATGCAATGGAAGGCAGGGAAATCACGGTCAAGGCAGTCCACCCTGT
Source organism: Gammaproteobacteria bacterium (assembly GCA_049581885.1). Classification (GTDB taxonomy): domain Bacteria; phylum Pseudomonadota; class Gammaproteobacteria; order JAKDMP01; family JAKDMP01; genus JBAUSV01. Next base: position 6,040 of record JBAUSV010000158.1, read on the forward strand.
GTATCGCAGCTATATGCATGCGGATGATCTGGTGGGATGGCTTCTTAGGATGACAGCCGCGGCTTCGGACGCGTGCCCGATCTATAATGTCGGTTCCGACGAAGCCGTGGAGATAGGGGAGCTTGCTGCCATGATCGGCGAAATGTGCGGTGTCCCGGTCGCCACCCCGTCTCGCCGCAACTTCCGGTCGCAGGACTTTGCGCCGGGGAGGGTGGACCGCTATGTCCCGTCTATTGTCAAGGCGCAGCAGACTCTGGGGTTGAGAATCACGTACGGACTTCGTGATGCAATAGCCCGCACGGTCGACAGCATTTCAAGAACAGGACGTTGAATGATGACGACGATCGACATATCCGCTCTCCTCGGTGAACTCCCCGACAGCTCCGATTTCGCGGGGCCGTGGGTGATCTACGGAGCAGGAAACAGCGGCCGCGCCGTTGCACATTATCTTACGGCGAAGGGCATCGAAGTGGGCGCATTCCTTGACGCGCACGCAAGTGAGGGGCAGAGCTGCGCAGGTATCCCCGTGTTTCGCCCGGATCAGTGGCCTGCCGCGAATGCCCCGGCGTCGTATGGATGTTTGGTCGCCATTCATAATCGAGCGGTGTTCATGCCCCCGCTTCTGGAAAAGCTTCGGCAGATGGGCTTCCGAGATGTCCTGACGATGTTCGACTTCACGAACGCGTTCCCGGACGACCAACCATTCCGCTTCTGGTTGGTTGGGAATCGCTTCTATGCGGACCAACAATCCAATGTCGACGCCTTGTTTTCTATGCTAGAGGACGACGGGAGCCGGCGCTGGGCGGAGGCGATCCTGCGTTTTCGGATTAGGGGCGACTACGGGGAACTGCCGGAGCCCCGTTCCGGCGATCAGTATTTTCCGGCGAGCCTTCCTCGGTGGCAGGAGCCGTTGCGCTTCGTGGATTGCGGAGCGTATGACGGGGATACCCTCCAGGCCCTGCTCGATGCGGGCTACGGCGTGGAAGCAGTGGCGGCCTTCGAACCCGACCTCGATAATTTCAAGAAACTCGCCAACCGGTATCCGCTGCTAAACGTGATCAACTACCCCTGCGGTGTGTCCTCGGACGCCCGTGTGGTGCGGTTCAGCGCGGGGGCTGGGGAAGCCAGCCGTGTCACGGAAGACGGCGACAGCATTATTCAGTGTGTTTCCCTCGATGAGGCGATTCCAGCCTTCGCTCCGAACCTCATCAAGATGGACATCGAAGGCGCGGAGATCGATGCTCTCAACGGCGCGGCTCAGCTGATTGGACGGTTCAAACCCAATCTTGCGATCAGTCTGTATCATCTGCCGGGCCATCTTTGGGAGATTCCTCTGCTCATTCATGGATGGGGGCTTGGCTACCGCTTCTACATTCGCGGCCATGCTCACAACTCATTCGATAGCGTCTTGTACGCAGTGCAGTGAGTGATTACTGATGGACAAGAGAATCTCGATCGTTACGCCTTGCTACAACGAGGTTGCCAACGTCGGCGAGTTGTACGGCCGAATCTGTAAGGTCATGGAGGAGAGCGTCTACGGGTTTGAGATCATTTTTATTGATAATGCCTCAACGGACGGAACGGCGGATGCAATAAAGGCCTTGATCGCCAAGGATTCCAGGGTCCGTCTTATTGTCAATACCAGGAACTTCGGGCACATTCGCTCGCCTTATTACGGCGTATTGCAGGCCCATGGGGACGCAGTGATCTATCTGGCGTCCGATCTGCAGGACCCGCCGGAAATGCTCCCCGAGTTTATCGGGCGCTGGGAGAAGGGCGCCAAGGTGGTGTTGGCCTCGAAGCCTGTTTCGAATACGAACAAAATTGTGCACTGGGTGCGAAAAGCGTACTACCGTGTCGTGGACGGGATCGCCGAAGTGCCGATCGTGAAGGACACCACTGGATTCGGGCTCTACGATCAGAGAGTCATTGAGATCATCCGAGAGATCAATGATCCCTACCCTTACTTCCGGGGTCTGGTGTGCGAACTCGGGTTCGAGACGGAGGTAATACCCTTCGAGCAGCCGCGGCGGCTGAGAGGCGTGTCGAAGAATAACCTGTACACCCTCTTCGATATGGCCATGCTCGGGCTTGTCAGTCACTCGAAGGTGCCCCTGCGGCTAGCGACGCTGTTTGGCTTCCTCCTTGCCGGGTGCAGCTTTATGGCGGCCATTGGCTTCTTCTTCTACAAGCTCGCCCACTGGCAGACTGTTCCGCTGGGGCTTGCCCCATTTGCGATCATCGTACTCATGTTGTTTGGCGTGCTTTTTGTGTTTGTGGGAATACTAGGAGAATACATCGGGTCAATCTATACCCATGTGCAAAACAGACCTGTGGTGGTCGAGCGCGAACGTGTCAATTTTTGATCGCAGCAATATGCGTAAACTACTGGAACTCGCGCGTTACTATGCCGTGGGTGGAGCCAACACAGCTTTCGGTTACGGTGTTTATGCTCTTTTCGTATTCCTGGGCACGGGGGCGTACGTCGCTCAATTGCTAGGCCAGGTGATCGGTGTCGTATTCAACTATTTCACCTACAGGCGCCTTGTGTTCCACACCACCGCGCATCCATACAAGCGATTCATCGGCGCATACGTGTTCCAATACGCCATCAGCCTCGGGCTGTTGGCAGCGTTTCTGCAGGTCATCAGCTCGGAGTACTGGGCTGGCTTGGCGACTCTCGCCCTGGCGTCCTTAATCAACTACTTCGTGCTCAAACGCTGGGTTTTCGGGTATCAAGTCGGGGCACGGTAAGGAGGCCGCTGCTTTGCTGCAGAATCGCTGTGAATGGGTTCCTGTCTTAAGGCTTCCATCCGGGTCGTTGTTTTGTAAGCCAAGTGGCAGTGCCCTTCATTGGCGTGAACATTGGACGCTGCAACTGCGTCACGAGGAACACTCGCCTGGTTCCGTTGCGTGCCAGATCGCCAATTACGCCACGGCCTGCCAGTAACCTCGAACTGAGACCGACGGTCTGCACCGGGGATATAGAAAGCCTTTTTGCCGCCCGAACAAGTTGGACTAGCTGGGTCGGCAACTGTATTGGTGGTAGAGGGCGGACAATCGTAGATTCTTTACTAACGGGGACTTGCATTGAAAGCAGATCAAGGTCGGCCCGAACGCCAAACGAGATATTTACTAGCCGCGGTGGCGATTCTTTTCTTGGTGCCATACGTCCTGTTGTTTCGCTTTGTTGGTGCGTTTCCCGCGGAAGATGCTAATGCAAAAGATGTGTTGCCACACGTCTATTTCACAAGAATGCTCTGCAGCCCCGGTCCGGCTCGGAATGGTACAGCAGGGAAGGCGGGCGATGAACCGTCGCAAAGCCGAGTGCCAGAAAGGAATGGCGATTCTAACGATGCTCCTCCCGAGATAAGGTTGTTGAAAGGCACGATCGCAATACCGAAACGCATCTTCAGAGATTCGCGCTCTGTGTACTTCTCTAGGAGAACTGACCGCATTGTCGCCTTGGACCGGATTGATTGGGACGATGCCAACCAATTGTGGATGCTCGCGATGCAGAATGTGGTTCCAATGACCACGGTGAACTCGTTTCTGTGGCGTGCGCGCAATTATTATCCACCCTGTGACGTGCCCATACTCGATAGGGGTGTAACGGAAGGTTACTGGGCTGCGAAGGGCACGAGCGTACTCCACCACTGGGTTCATTTGTACGATGGCAGTTTGAGATGGACTCATGCGCAGTACGGTTATCTGGTGCCCACAGTGGCAAGCCGCCTGCTGGAATGGTCGTCGGCACTCGGCCCGACGAGATTTGTACAAGTCGCATGGGTTCTTTTCGCTCTGTGCGGCATGGCGTACATCGGGCTCTTTTTCTGGTTATTTCGTAAGTATCCCTACGTCGCGCTATTGGCCTTGTTTTTCAAGGTTGCTGTCTTCTTTCGTTTAGGCGATTTTGCTCTGCTACTGGCGCCAGGCTATCACTGGTTTCGGGAATTAGTCGTGCTGACGGGCGGTGTACTGCTCTATAGCTTCTGGGGCATGCCAGGACCTGGATACGGACTCCAAAGAAAGAGAGCTTGGGTGGTTGGGATAGGAATACTTGGGCTTTGCTATCTGACTGACCCGTTGTTTTGCATGATTGCGGTAACTTGTGCCGTACTCGCTGGAGTACGAGTGAACGCGAGCGGTATAGCGGAGTATGCGCGTACCCGCAAACAGACATTTGTCTGGGTGGTTGGTGCTCTAGTTGTGGTATGCGGGGTGTTAATGGTACTGCAGGCGAGCAACATGGAGTACATCGCCGATAAGTTGCTTCACCACAATGAGGGTCTATTTTCTTGGAATCCAACATACGTGGCGATTGTTAGCGCGATATGTCTAATGGCTGCGGGGTGGCTGGTGCTCTATTGCAGAACCAGGGGGCGTCTGATTTCGTCGTATTTTGCCCTAATCACGTTGATATCGGCGCTTTACTATGCAATCACCCCCGACCGGTTTCATTTCTTGAAGTTCATCGGATACTCAGTCCCATGGTTCGCTTCGGTCGGAGTGTTTATGGGAGACCACTGGGCGCGCCGGGAGGGCGCTTGGTGGGGCAAGTGTCGGGTTTGGTTTCGGAGAATGGCTGTTTCGGGTATGGGGTTACTGTCGGTGGTCGCTGTATCGGCCTTGCTGTTGCCACCGCACGAC
>JBAUSV010000159.1:0-1647 GCA_049581885.1 Gammaproteobacteria bacterium
TTTCTCCGACCCAAGACCGCCTTGAAAGCGTCTGCTGTTCTCTGAACGGCCCGATGTGCAGCGGGCGCCGGAATCCCGGCGCCCGCATTTGCATGAGATCGGATGTGCGATGTACTGCGACTTCAGCCGTTCTTCAGACGCGGAATGATCTCTTTGGCGATCATCTCGACCTGGTCGGGCTGATACTTGTACGGCACGAAGATGATCTTCTGCACGCCGACGGCATGATGCTCCCGGAGTTGGGCCACGCAGTCATCCACCGAGCCCATGACCGCGCTGTCGCGGGTGCAGTCGCTGTTCTCGGGGAAGTCCCATTCCTTGTTAAGCCAGTCCATCATGTCGTCGCGGACGGCCTCTTTGGAGGGACCGATCATGATCGGCAATTGCGAGGCATTGAGCAACTGGTCCGGATCCTTGCCGCCCTCTTCCGCGAACTGACGCAGCTTGGCCCACGACTTCGCGAAGCTCGGCGGATCATAGAAATAGGTCAGCCATCCGTCGCCGGTGGTGGCGGCGCGCTTCAGCACACGGTCCACGTAACCGCCGATGAGGACCGGAATCCGCGGCTGCTGGACCGGCTTCGGGTACATCACGGCCGCCGAGATATTGTGCGCCATGTAGGTACCGTCGACCTTCTCTTCCGTCCACAGCCGATTGAGAATTTCGAGATTCTCGTCCATCAGCTTGCCGCGCTTGTTGAACGGAATGCCCATAGCGTCGAATTCGCGCTTGTACCAGCCCGAAGCCATGCCCATCAGCATCCGGCCGTTCGATACATGGTCCATGGTCGACAACTGCTTGGCAAGCGCGACCGGATTGCGCAGCGGCAGCACCAGGATCCCGGTGCCCAGCTTAATGCGCTTGGTGCGCGCCGCGATGGCGGTCAGAACCGTCAGCGAATCGAGGATGGGAAAGTTCGGCTGCACGCCGAGCAGAATGTGATCCCAGACCCACAGCGAGTCGTAACCGAGCTTCTCGACGGTCTCGCCGTATTCGATCAGCGCCGCGGCATCGGGCATTTGCGGATAGGCCGTAAAGTTGCGCGCCGCGATGCCATAGGTATTCGACAGGACCGTCATATTGTCGGCTCTCCACGTTTAAGCGATAAAATGTCGGTCGGGATCCAGCATCCTGAGCGTCGCCAGCTCATGCTCGGACGGAGGCTCGGTGACTCGAACGGCGTCGTCGAACAGCAGGTCGAAGCCTGTGTTGTCCTGCACCTCCTCACACGTGACCCCCGGATTCAGCGCCAACACCTTCATCCGCCGCTCACTGTCGTCGAATGAGAAGACGGCAAGCTCAGTGATCACCCGGAACATGCCGCCCTGCGGCAACCCGCTTTCCGCACGGCTGTTTCCGCCCCGGATGAACCCCGGGCTGGTGATGAAATCGACCTTCTCCACGAAGCGGCGCTTCTCATGCTTCATGGCGACGATCATGTTGGTGAGGCTGGAGATGTCGTTGCCGCCGCCGGTGCCCGGCAGCCGCGTCTTCGGATGCGTGGGATCGCCGATGAACGACGAGTTGAGATTACCGTATTTGTCGATCTGTGCGCCGCCCATGAACCCGACGTCAACATAACCACGCTGCAGAAGCAGCAGCACGTCGCTGCTACCCAGTACCATGTTGGCGCGCTTGGTGCAGCGC
>JBAUSV010000160.1:0-2506 GCA_049581885.1 Gammaproteobacteria bacterium
TCGTTTTCCCCGCCCTAATGCCAGGCGGGGCCCCTGCCGGGCCAAAGCCGGCCGGCTTTCCAGAATCCGCCGCGACCGGCATCCAGCATTTACGCATGTCCGAAATCCTTCGGCGGCTCCTCGATCAACGGGAGAGCGAGGACAGTGACCGGCGAGCGGAAAGCGAAATAGCCCCGATCGTGAATTTTGCTATCGCGCTGCTGGACGATCCGATCTTGTCGGAGGTGGTAGGGGACCAACTCCTGAAATTGAAGGCTGCGATCCCGAATATTCCCAAGCCCTTCGGCTTTGCGCCGAAGGACCGGCCTAACCTTTATTTTCGCTGGAAGCATGTTCAGGAAAATGGCTGGCATTTCACGCGCGAGGGAAAACCGGCTCGTTACAAGCGCACGAGCATGACCACGATTAACGGCGGATGGCGCAACGGGCTGACCAAGCTTTGGGAATTCGGAATTGGCTTCAATTTCGCGTCCGGTACGGTGCCTGATTTCTATATATCCAGCAGACTTAATCCGCCGGCGGCCGAGCGGGACGCGTTTCGTTCCGAAGAGGTTCTGCTGTTCTTTGGCAGCGCTCGCTTTACGGGGTGCCGCGGACCCGCGCATCCTTGGACACCTGGAAGCTACTTCTACCAGGACTTCTTTTATTGGTGCGAGCTGATTAATCTGTTGACTGGCATGCGGCCGGGTGAAGTCGCGCAGCTACGCTGCCGCGACATCCTGGTTTTGTATGGAGAGCCGCACTTTCGCTACGCAAAATTCGGAAAGAGCGGCGAAGATGAGGATGAAGAAGACCGTTTTGATCCGCAACCGGGTGGCAATGACGGAAAAACCAATGCGGCTTTCAGGTGGCTTCCGGTCCACTGGTTGTTGCTCCGTCTTGGGATTATTGAGCGCCGAGACGCCATCGTGGCCGAATATATTGCCAGAAAGACAAAAGAGGCCGGCGGTCGGGAACAGATCTCCCCGGAGGCTTTCGCTGAAATAGAAGCGCAGGCATTCGACCTCTGGCTTTTTCCGGATTGGCCCGTCTACGTCAAGAAGACGGGCGAGATCAAATGGAGTCATTACGTCAGTAAAGCCTTCACATATGGAAAACAGAAACTCGGCCTGACCCGCCGTGGCTTGTCGCAATATTCAGGCCGGCACACCTTCAAAGGCTACATCGACGATATAAAGGGGTTGAGCGATCGCTCCCGGAAAATACTTCTCGGTCATTCCACGCGCGGGGATGTGACGGCCGGTTACGGGCCGAAACGTATCACCGAGGAGCAATCGTTGGTGGTTCAACGTTTGTCGAATAGCACAATATGGCGTTTGGCGTTGATCTTGATCAGGGCCAAGAGGAAGGCGGAAAAGGGTGACCTGATCGTGATCGATGCTTGGCGCCATGACGTGCGATCGGACGATGAGAGGCTCCAGGAAGCGCTTGCACGCCGTGCAGAGCGTTATCGGTAAATGCTGGCTGATGGCGAGGGGCAATGCCAGCGGCGCGCGTTGTCTCCTGCAGCAGCAAGCCCAATAGGTCAGCCGGCATCGTCCTCGGCGTCCGATTTCGCCACCTAAGCAAGGCCTGGCACACTGCTGCTGACAATAAACTGAAACACTTCATGTCGCCATATAGGTCGGCTGTTCGTTGAGCGGGCCTCCAAGGTTACAGGGGGCGATACGAGGTGCGCCTGAGCTGGTCTCACGCGTATTGGGAATTCGGTATCGCGGTTCCGCTCTGCGATCAGCTGAATGGCCACCTGTTCTGCTCCCGGGGAGGAAAGGCAACTTGCTGATGCCGTTTTGGCACCGCGGCCAGGGCTGCCGCTTCCGAAAATCCCGTCCGGGATGGATTCACTGAATATTCCATAATGGACAATATCGGCCCGGACCGCGACTGAGACGCCGGCTGCGCTAGACGCGGCTGGAGTGCCGATCGAGCGCGGTGATGTTGACGCAGGTGATGTCGACATCGCGCTGGTAGATGTCGGTCTTGAGCCACTTCAGCTCCGCGTCACGCAACGCCTCGTCGACGTCGATAAACCAAGCTTTCGGCTGTCCGTCCGTGCCATCGTTCCAACGATAGCCGCGGGCTTTTAGCTTGTCCTTCAGGTCGAAGGGGGAGTGCTCCGCGCGGACGCGGATCGTCTTGCGTCGCGCGCGTGTCAGCAACGCCGCCAAGGCGGTGCCGGAGGCGCCGGGGAGCGGCTGCGACAGAATATCCAGAAGAGCGTGACAGTCGTCGATTGCCCGATGGGCCTCGTGGAAATAGCCCATGTCGGCGAGCAGATAGCCGAGCTTGCCGCCGCCGAACCCGTATTTCGGCCAGTCGATCTCGACGACCGAGCAAGCCCAGTGGCGTTGGTCGAAGAGCGGCCAGGCCTTCTCGCAAAAGGGGCGGTCAAATCGCGCGTTGTGCGCGATGACGATATTTGCGTCTCCGACGAAGGCGTCGACCGCCGCCGCGTCGACCTTTTGCCCGGCGACCATGGCGTCGGTGATGCCGGTCAGCTCGGTGA
>JBAUSV010000161.1:0-1572 GCA_049581885.1 Gammaproteobacteria bacterium
CGAAGTGCCGGTCTTTAGGGGGCCTGAATCCGCTTCGCAGCGGGGCTTCGTCGCAACCACTTGCGCCCGAGCCTCACTCCCCCACATGCACCGCCAGCCACACGGTCGGCGCCTCCGCGTCGGTCCAGGTGACGCGGTGGCGGGTGTGGGCCGGCAGGAAGACATAGTCGCCGGGGACAAGCCGCCTCTCGTCTTCGCCCTCGATCAGGAGCCCGGCGGCGCCGGCAAGCAGGATCACCCATTCGTCATGGGCCTGGTCGTACCAGAAGCCCGGTGGCGAGGCCTGTCCGGTGGACACGATGCGCTCGATCCTGAGGCCCGGCCGGGCGAGCAGGTCGGTCAGCGCTTCCTCGGGCGCCGCTACGGCCAAGTCAGCGAAGATGTTGGGCATGGGCCTTTCGATCTTGCGTCACAAGAGCCTGACCACCATGCCTTTACGGTGGAGAACCTGTCCAGCTCGCGGCACCTCGGCCGGCCCCGATGACCCCCTCCTATCCTCCCCCTTTCAGGGCAGGGGAATCGCATATGGCACGGCGCATCACCTCTCCCCGCCGGGGAGAGGTCGGATCGGGCCGCCTCAGTGGGTCGATCCGGGTGAGGGGGAGCCGAGCTGTCCGGATATGTCGGCGCCCCCTCACCCTCCGCTCCTAAGCTCGCTCTGCTCGCTAAGGCGCGGAGCCCTCTCCCCAAAGGGGCGAGGGGGCGGTGCCCATATGCGATCGCTCCCCCTTTCAGGGGGAGGGAGAGTTCGTGGTCACGCCAGCGCGACAGCTTGGCGCTGCGCCTTGCAGAGGCGTCGCGAGGGGCAGAGCAGCTCGGCAGTCTTCCGCCTCCCCCTGAAAGGGGGAGGGCTGCGCGCCTTAGGAGCAACGCGAGTTAGGCGCGAAGGGAGGGGGTCGAGGCACCGCCCGCATCGGGGATACCTCCCCGACTTATTCCCCTTCTCCAGACCTGTGAGATGATGCGCTCATCGTCTTCCGCGAGGGGTCGTGTCGCGACCGAACCGTCACGGGGAGACGAGCGGCGCCTGCTTCGCGCCGGGCTTCGGACCCGGTGCGGACCGGGAGGTGCCTGCAAGGCTCGCCCGCCGGCATTACGACCGGCCGTGGCTTTACGACCACCCTAAGCCGGGTGGGTTCAGAACCTCGCCTGTCCAAGGGCGAGGGGCCAGGAAGCGGGCCGGCGATGAACCGGAGGCGCACCGTTCACCCGGCGGAGAGCGAGCGTGGGTTGCCAAAAGACGCCGCGGCGGGCGCTCGGCTGAGCGCCCCATAGCAAACCTCGGCATGGCACTCATCGAGCGCCCGCCACCCCCTGGCCCGGCGAAGCGCGCCAGCGCGAAGACGGGTCGGGGGAGTTCTTTGAAAGGATCATGACCCGGTGCGAACCGCGCGCGGGAATGAGAGGCTGTGTCCCGGGCGCGGCGCAGCATTGCGTTACGGTCCGGCGCCTGCCGCTTTCGTCCCCTCGCCCCATCGGGGAGAGGGACAGGGTGAGGGGGGGCCGAGATATCCGGATAGCTGGGCGCCCCCTCACCCGCTCGCTGGCGCTCGCGACCTCTCCCCGCAGGGG
>JBAUSV010000162.1:0-7137 GCA_049581885.1 Gammaproteobacteria bacterium
GATCACGCTGGAGTCGGACAAGGCGACGATGGATGTTCCGGCGCCGTTTTCGGGCACCTTGAGCGAGGTGAAGGTCAAGGTCGGCGACAAGGTGAGCGAGGGTGACGTGATCGCGCTGGCCGAGGAGGCCGGCGGATCCGAGCCGGAGTCCGGCGACGAGGCCGGTAAGGCCCCGAAGGGCGAACCGGAACCCAAAGAGGCCCCGGAAGCCGAGCCCGAAGGCCGTGCGGAAACGGGCGGCGAAGAACATGAAGCCGAGCCGAAACCCGCACCATCAGCCGCCGAGGATGTGGAACCTGCCGCTCCGCGCGAGGAAGCAGACAGCGCCGCCTTCGAAAATGCACGCGCGCAGGCCGATTCAAGTTGCGACGTGCTGGTCCTGGGCGCCGGCCCTGGCGGTTACACGGCGGCTTTCCGGGCGGCCGACCTGGGACGCGAGGTAGTGCTGGTCGAGGCACGCGAGCGCCTGGGCGGCGTGTGCCTCAATGTCGGCTGCATCCCCTCCAAGGCGTTGCTGCATGCTGCCGAAGTGATAGAGCAGGCGCATGCCATGCAGGCCAATGGTGTAAGTTTCGGCAAGCCGAAGATCAACCTCGAGGGCGTGCGCACCTTCGAGCAGAACGCCGTGAACAAGCTCACCGGAGGCCTCGCCCAGATGGCGAAGCAGCGCAAGGTGACCGTCGTGCACGGCTACGGCCGCTTCACGGGCCCGAACCTGCTGGAAGTGGGCGAGGGCAAGAAAAAGCAGGTCATCGCCTTTCGCCAGGCCATCATCGCCGCCGGCTCCGAGCCCGCGCGCTTCCCGGGCCAGCCGGACGACCCGCGGATCATGGACTCCACCGGCGCACTGGAACTCGTCGATATCCCGAAGAAATTGCTGGTGGTCGGCGGCGGCATCATCGGCCTGGAAATGGCGCAGGTGTATGCCGCGCTCGGCTCGCAGGTCACGGTGGTGGAACTGACCGACGGGCTCATGCCGGGCACCGATCGCGATCTCGTGCGCATCTACCAGAAACAGGTCAAGGACGTCTTCGAGGCGATCCACCTGAACACGAAGGTGAACGAGCTCAAGCCGCAGAAAAACGGGATCCGCGCCAAATGCGAGGGACCGGATGGCGAGTGGGGCGGCATTTACGACCGCGTACTCGTTGCGATCGGGCGCAGCGCCAACGGCTCCTCGATCGGCGCCGAGGCCGCGGGCGTGTCAATCGACGGGCGCGGCTTGGTCTCCGTGGACAGCCAGATGCGCACCAACGTCGGCCACATCTTCGCCATCGGCGACATCGTCGGCCAGCCGATGCTCGCCCACAAGGCGAGCCACGAAGGCAAGGTCGCGGCCGAGGCGGCCTGCGGCGAGCGCAGCCATTTCGACGTGCGCGCCATTCCCTCCGTCGCCTACACGCATCCGGAAGTGGCCTGGGCGGGGATGACCGAAACCGAGACCAAGGAGAAAAAGGTTGCCGTGGACAAAGCGGTTTTTCCTTGGCAGGCTAACGGACGGGCGCTGACGCTGGGCGTCGAATCGGGCGCGACCAAGCTCCTCTTCGACAAGGAAAGCGGGCGCATCGTCGGCGCCGGCATCGTCGGGCCGAACGCGGGCGAGCTGATCGCCGAGCTGGTGCTCGCCATCGAGATGGGCTGCGATGCCGAAGATATCGCGCTCAGCATCCACCCGCACCCGACGCTGTCGGAGAGCGTCGGCATGGCAGCGGAAGTCGCTGCCGGCACCATCACCGACCTCTACCTGCCCAACAAACGCTGACTGCCGCACAATATGGAAAAAACAGAAGAACATTCCGATTTGGCCGAGCTGGCACGCGGTACGGACGATATCCTCAAGCGTGAGGAGTTGGACGAAAAACTCAAGAGCGGGCGCAAGTTGGTCGTCAAGGCGGGATTTGATCCGACGGCGCCGGATTTGCATCTCGGACATACCGTGCTGTTGAACAAGATGCGCCAGTTCCAGGAACGTGGCCATGAGGTGGTGTTCTTGATTGGAGACTTCACCGGCATGATCGGTGATCCTTCCGGGCGCAGTGCGACCCGTCCGACGTTGACGCCGGAAGAACTGCAGCAGAACGCGCAGACTTATGCCGAACAAGTAGGCAAAATCCTCGATCTGGACAAAACCCGGATCGCGTTCAACAGCGAGTGGTTGGGTAAGCTCGACAGTGCCGATCTGATCCGGCTGGCGGGCCAGATCACGGTTGCGCGCATGCTGGAACGCGACGATTTCGAGAAGCGTTACCGCGCGGGTGATCCGATCTCGGTGCACGAATTCCTGTACCCGCTGGTGCAGGGTTACGATTCGGTGGAACTCAAGGCCGATGTAGAGTTGGGCGGCACCGACCAGCGCTTCAACCTGCTGGTAGGACGGCAGTTGCAGAGCAGCCACGGGCAGAAGCCGCAGGTGGTCATGACGATGCCGCTTCTGGAAGGTCTGGATGGTGTGCAAAAAATGTCCAAGTCCTACGGCAACGCCATCGGTCTGACCGAGCCGCCGGAGGAGATGTTCGGCAAGATCATGTCGGTCTCCGACGACATGATGTGGCGCTACTTCGAATTGCTTTCGTTCCGCCCCCTGACCGAGTTGGAGACGTTGCGCAAGGACGTGGAAGCAGGGGCCAACCCGCGCGACATCAAGTTCCAGCTCGCGGAAGAACTGACGGCCCGTTTCCATGGCCAGGCCGCCGCCAAAAAGGCGCACGAGGCCTTCGTGGCGCGCTTCGTGCAGGGCAAGGTGCCCGACGAAATGCCCGAGATCAAGCTCAAGGGCGGCCAGAATATGCCGGCGCTACTCAAGGCGGCCGGACTGGTCCCGAGCGCCAGCGAAGCCAATCGCATGCTCAAGCAGGGCGCCGTGAAGGTGGACGGCGAACGTGTCACGGAGCGCGAGCAGGTGCTCGCACTTGGCACCTACGTCGTGCAGGTCGGCAAGCGCCGCTTTGCGCGCGTCGTCGTTAAAGCCGGCTGATTCCTATCTTCATTTCAGCGCTGCGTTCTTGACGGCGGCGGCGACGGTGGCGTGCACGGATTTGTCGAGCACGTGAGGCAGGAGTTCGTTCGGCGGGGCCAGTTCGGCGAGCGTGTGGGCTGCAGCCAGGTACATGGCATTGGTGAAACGTTTGGCGCGGGCATCGAGGGCGCCGCGAAACAGGGCCGGGAAGCCGAGTGCGTTGTTGACGCTGCGTCCGTCCGTGGCAAAGGCCGCGCCTTGGGCGAGCGCTACGTGGGGTTCGATTTCGGCTTCTGGATTGGACAGAGCGAAGATAATTTGCCCTTTACGTACCATTTCCGGTTTAATCAAACCCTTGACACCGGTGGTGGCGATCACGATGTCGGCCTGCTGCATCAGGTCGTCGAGATTGGTGCGGTGGCCGCCAAGTTCTTCCAGCCGGTCCAGGGCCGCATCGCGCAGGTCCGTTCCGATCACCCGGTGCACTCCGTAATGCAGCAGTAATTGGGCAATGCCCAGGCCGGCGGCGCCGAGGCCGATGTGGCCGACGATCGCATCGTCAAGTGATTTCTTTACCCGGTGCGTGGCTGTGAGCAAGGCCCCGAGCGTTACTACGGCCGTGCCGTGTTGGTCGTCCTGCATGACAGGCATGTCGAGTGTGTCTGCCAGAGTGTTTTCTATTTCGAAACATTCCGGTGCCGCGATGTCTTCCAGATGAATGGCGCCGAACGAGGGAGCGATGGCCTGCACGGCGGCGATGACTTTCGCGGGTTCGGTCTCGTTAAGCAGGATCGGCACGCCCGAAATGCCGACGAACGTGGAATAGATCATCGATTTTCCTTCCATCACCGGTAGTCCGGCGAGGGCGCCGATATGACCGAGACCGAGGATGGCCGTTCCGTTGGTGATGATGCCTACCGTGTTGCCGAGGTTGGTGTATTCCCAGACCTTCTCCGGCGCTTTTTGAATAGCAAGGCACACGCGAGCGACGCCCGGGGTGTATAGATCACGCATCTGCTGAGTGGAGTCCAGAGCGACTTTGGAGACGGTTTCGATCTTGCCGCCGCGGTGGCGGTCGAATACGCGATCCGAACGTCCCAACAGCCGGGCATAGGGCAGGTTCTCGAAGCGGTCATACAGCTCCCGGCCATGTGCTTCGTCCATCTCGACCGTGATTTCCCACACGCTCTTGTCCTGGTCACGGCGCACCAGTGTGATGTGGTCTGTCAGCGCCCCGCATTCTCCGATCACGGTAAGTATTCGCCCCAGGTTGCCTGGCTGGTGCTGTGATTCGATAACGAGGATTTCCGGAATCTGCATGGGCTAGTCTGCGGTTTATTCGATCAACTCTATATTCTAGCTGCCCGCCAAACGGGCGAGCATGACGATGACTTCTTCGCTACTGATCAGCGCCGTCGCGCCCGGGTCGCGTACGCGCGTGCCCCAGGGAACCTCCTCGACCGTCTTGCCGAGAAATTTACGCACGGCGTCGGGGTAGCGGTCGATTCTCCATTGTTGAGAGAGGTAGGGGCCGGCGCGGTCCGGATTGGTTGTCGCATAGAGTCCTATGACCGGTGTGCCGACTGCCGTGGCCATGTGAATCGGCCCCGAATCGGGCGAGAGAAGCACGCGCGTTCGGGCAATCAGCGCCAGCAGCTCCTTGAGTGTGGTTTTGCCTTGCAGATTCACTGTGGGAACGCTGCTGGTGGTCTCGATGGTGGCGGCAGCCTCGGCTTCGGCGGCGCTCGGGCCGCCGGTGACGATAACCTGCCAGCCGAGTTCCCGCACCGCGTACTCGATCACTGGCGCATAGCGTTCGTACGGCCAGTTGCGCCAGTTACGGAACCTTGCATTGGCGCACGGGCTGATGAGCAGGGTGGGTGTATCGTCGGGAATGACTTCGCGGGCTCGCGCTTCGGCTTGAGCCGGAATCGGAATATTCCACTCCAGGCGCTGCTCGCTGATGCCGAGCGTACGGGCGAATCCGAAGAAGCTGTCCATGACATGCTCGCGGGGGATATGCGGAATCTGGTGGGTGGTAAAAAGCCACTGGTAGTCGTGGGCGCGTTCACGGTCGAAGCCGAGACGGATGGGTGCGCGCAGGCAGCGGCTGGCGAGGCTAGAACGCAGCGACATCTGCATGTGCAGAAGCAGTTCGAAAGGTGCGTTGCGCAGCCGTTGGTGCAGGTCGCGGTAGGCACGCCAGCCGGCAGTCTTGTCGAAGGTGATGAATTCGATACCGGGCACATCGCCGATGAGGTCGGCTTCGAGTTTGCCGATAATCCAGCTAAAGTGTGTCTCGGGCCAGGCGTGACGCAGGGTTTGCACTACGGGCAGGGTGTGGCACACATCGCCCACGGCAGACAGGCGCAGGATGCAGACGCGCCGGGGCGGAGTATCAAACGTGAGGGCAGCCATGGAATTCAGCAAAATGGTCTTCGACGGAGGCTTCATCCTAGCCGATGCGGCGCTGAAACCGTCCCCGGACTGGTTCGACCCTGCCTACTGGCAACGAAAGGGCACGGGTCAACCGCTGGGCCGGGGCCGTGGTGTCGCCGTAAGCGCCGGCGCCGAAGGCCAGTGGGTGCTGCGCCACTACCACCGTGGCGGCGTGCCGGGACGATTGATCCGAGACAGCTATATTTGGCACGGCGAAAGCGCAGCACGTCCGGTGCGCGAACTGCGTGTGCTTGCAGAGTTGGCCGAGGCAGGTGCGCCCGTGCCGGATCCGGTCGCGGTACGCGTGGTGCGCTCGGGGCTTTTCTATCGTGCCGATATTCTTGTTGCGAGAATCCGCAATGCATGGACGTTGGCTGATGTGGCGATGACGCTTCCCGAAGCACGTTGGGTCGAGGTGGGTCGGGCGGTGCGCCGCTTTCATGCAGTGGGCGGCTGGCATGCCGATCTCAACGCCAACAATATTCTCGTTACACCGGATCGTGTGGTGATCATCGACCTGGATTGCGGTTGCAGTGAATGTACCAATCCGCACAAGCAGCGCGCCAACCTGGACCGCCTGCTGCGTTCCCTGCACAAGCTGAACCTCATGCCTGCCGCCGAAAATGGCTGGCGGACGCTGCTCGAGGCCTATGCGGTATTCGATCCGGGTTAGTGCTTGGTGCTCGCGGCGGCGTTAGAGTCCGGCCCGATGTATTTGTTCAGAAAGGCCAGCATTTTGTCGTACGCCTTTACGCGGTGGTCTAACTTGTAGAAACCGTGACCCTCACGCGGGAAGTACAGTGTCTTCAGCGGCGTTCCGTGTTTCTTGATGGCGGCGACCATTTCATCGTATCCCTTGACGGGCGCGCGCACATCCTGTCCACCGTGCATTAGCAGCACGGGCACCTTGAGTGAGCCGACCTGATAAACCGGAGAAAACTTCTTCAGTTTGGCGTCGCTGCTGCCGAGTACTTCGTGCAGATATCGTCGACCGTATGCGCTGCGATCAATGTCGCCCTTGCGCGTCTTGAGCACGAACAGATCGTAAACGCCGGAATAACCGATGGCGCAGCGATAAAGGTCGGGGAAACGCTCGGCGCTCATCAGCGCTGAATAGCCACCGTAACTGCCGCCGTAAATGCAGATGCGCTTGGGGTTGGCGATGCCCTGGTTGATCGCCCAATGAACACCGTCGGCCACGTCGTTTTGCATGGTGTCGCCCCAGTGCTGAATGCCCAGTACGACCAACTTGTTCCCGTAACCGCCGGAGCCACGATAATTGACCTGCAGCACGGCATAACCTCGGCTGGCAAAGAGTTGCACTTCCGAATCGTAGCCCCAGTGGTCTCGGATGCCGTACGGGCCGCCATGCACGATAACCAGCATCGGTAAATCCTTGCCGCTGGAATTTTTGGGCACCGTGAGATAGCCGTGCAGTGTTACTCCGTCGCGAGCCTTGAACGTTATGGGCCGCATCGGTGACATCGTAGATGGATGCACCCACGGTTCCGCCTTGAACAATTCGGTGAGCGATGGTTTGGGTTTATGCGCAAAAAGGTAATACGTGCCGGGGTTGTCATCGCTCCACACTCTCACAACCGATTCGGAGCCATTGCGCGTGGCGCTTGTAATCTCGACCTGCTGCTTGGGGAAGGTCTGGGTCAATGCTGCCAGATCCTGCATCTTCGGCGATTTCGCCTCGAGCGCGAGTGTTTCAACCTTGCCCGGCATGATACGCAGAC
>JBAUSV010000163.1:0-2006 GCA_049581885.1 Gammaproteobacteria bacterium
TCCGGAAAGCGTGCGACGAGCTGGTGATACGAAGCCACGACGAGCGCGACGACGAATACCACGGCCCCCATGGCGGCAACGAGCAGGTCGAGCCTGCCGCCGAGCGCTCTAAGCGCCGCCTCGATCGCGTACGCCACTGAGGACACGGGGTCCGCCATCACCGAAAACGCGAATGCGATGAGGAGAACCACGCGGCTGTTCCACCAGCGTGAGCGGACGGGAACGACTTCGCTCAGAGCTGTCGTGTTCATGGGACCTCCGGTCGAGGAGCGTCGGTTTCCCGGCGCACACGATCAACCAGAGTACCCGCGCCTGAATAGTGCTCATGCAGGCCCAGTAGCCCGGGTGCGGACCACTCCTGCCCCACCGGGCCCCGGTGAGGGCAAGGCCCCGCGACAAACACGCTCCACGAAACGTCGGCGAAGACAAACGACGAAGGCCCCGACCAGTTAAGGTCAGGGCCTTCGTGTTTCGTAGCGGGGACAGGATTTGAACCTGCGACCTCCGGGTTCCTGGCGCCTAGTGCGATTGAGACCCCATTCAAACACGGTTTTTGGCTGGTATATCAGGCAATAGTGACGCCCTGTATACCGCAGTACACCGCTGTTTGGAGTAGTTACGGCGCTGTCTAAGAGTAGTTTTTGGAGCCTGTTCAGGCTATTCTTGGCCACATGAAGACAACCAGAATCGATGGCAAGCAGTCGGCATCCAAGACACGGCTTAGGGAGGGCGAGCACAGCATCGACCGTGCCCAGCCAAGCGTGATCGGCGACTTCAAGTACCTGAGATGGTCTGTGCGCCCGGTTGGCTACGCGCAGCCCCTCAAACGTCGCACCCAGGTTCCTAAGCGCGAGACCGATGGCAGGTTGCGCGAGTTGGCTCGGGCGAAGGCTGCGGAACTCCTGCGGAGCGAGGGCCGCGACGCCAGGTGGAAGCCAACCTCGGCCATCACCGAGTACATCGACATCGTGGTCAGACCGCACATCGAAACCGAGTCGCGGCTATCGGCGGCAACCAAGGTGCGATACATGCTCGCACTCAAGCAACTTACGGGCGACTGCACCACAGCAGACCACACCCACACCGCGTCACTGAGTCGCCTCGACATTCGCACCGGATCGCGCTATCGAACACTCGAGGACTGCCTCAAAGAGATCGCAAGACTGCACGGTGCGGAGAGCGCACGCCAAGCGCGCACGGTCCTCACTGGGTATGTACTGCGGCAGCTACAGCATGACGAGTTGATCGACCACAACACGCTCCAGGGCACCCGCATCGACCTGAAGACTGGGGCCGCGCAACGCGAGGGAGCCCGTGAAGGTGCAGTGAGCATAGGCCGCGACAATTACCTCACCGCCGTGGACTACCTGCTGAGTCTGGATCCTGCCGAAGGCGCGGTGAAGCCGATTCGCGGCCGGTGGACCATAGACGATGTGATCGCCAAGCGCCGCAACACGATCGATCTGACGTTGCTCCAGGCCGGCACGGGCCTGCGCATCAGTGAGGCTAGGCAAGCCTGGTGCGGCCTGTTCTCTGACAGTGCACAGAACCTGCGCATCGACGTCGCCGGCAAGATCGCGAAAGGAGGCATAGCCCGCGTCGCCTACGTGTTGGAACCACGGATCGCTGACCGGTTGCGTGAGCGCCTAAACCGTTGCGCGGGTCCGTCGGAACTGGTCGTGGGCTCGCCATTCGATCCCACCAAAGTCTGGGACCTACGGAATGCCTCAAAGGCCGTGGAGGCGCTTTATCTGGCGATGCACGATCAGCTGGGCATCGAGGCCTTTGCCACCGAACGCTCTCACGTGTGGCGGGCGACACTGAACACGATGCTCATTGGCGTGGTTCCCGAGGTCATGCGGTCAGCGCAGTTCGGCCACACCGCTGAGGTCAACCGCAAGAGTTACACCGATCGCGCCCTGACACCGGAGATGGTCGCGGCGAGCACGGCGACCTTCACGAAGTAAGGCGGTAACGACTTCAGAAGTTTTCGTTTTGTCTCCCTA
>JBAUSV010000164.1:0-7464 GCA_049581885.1 Gammaproteobacteria bacterium
TTGTTAGGCGGAGAGCTCGGTGCCTACATCGCCTGGATGAGGGCGATGGCGATCAGCACTTCACCGAGCACGCCGCCCAGGAAGGCGAGGGTGCGCAAAAGATCCGGGGTCAGGTCTCGCATTGCAACATCACAATCGGGAACAGGCCGGAGTTTTTGGACTGAGGCTGAGATATGACAAAACGGGAGCCTGACCGGCTCCCGTTTTGTTAGGCGGAGAGCTGGGTGCCTACATCGCCTGGATGAGTGCGATGGCGATCAACACTTCGCCGAGCACGCCGCCCAGGAGAGCGTCATGGGCAAGGTGATTACTCTCGGTATCCTCCTCGTGGCGGCGCTGCTGTCCGGCGCGGGCTTTATCTATATCAATTCCAGGGAACTGGACATGATTGCCGGCAGGAACCCGTTAACCGGGGCGGCGAGCGGTCGTTTGATTCATGCCGCCGATTGGCGCAAGTGCGAGAGCGCCCGACCGGAGGCGTCTTTATTTGTCCGGCCTGACAGGTCATTGCAAACGGCAGTTGCGGATGAGCCGGCTTTGGCCTAGAGTGAGTTCATCGAATTCAGGTATAGAGCCTCGACGGTGGGTTGGATCCGGAGCCGTTCCTTTCCGGCAACATGGACGGCTCCGCATAGACGCCACTGTAATACCTACTTGAAACAACGCGATAAAACGATACTTGTCTTTGCGGGGGCAGCGCTGGCCGGCACTGTGCTGTTGTTTGGCCTGGTGACCTGGTTTCTGTGGCGCGACACGATAACGAATGAGCAGGAAAAGGTTGCTGCGGTGGCCCAGACGCTGGGCCGCAACACCGAGCGGGTGATGGAGGACGCCAGGGATACCCTGAAAAGCTTGAACAAGCTGCCTGCGCAAGGCTGTTCGAAAGCGCAGTTGCAAGCGATGGAACAGGCGGCAATCGGGCACCCGTACATACGCGCCATCGGCTACTGGCACGCGGCGACACGGCTCTGTGGTGTCGGGTTTCTGCAGACCGGCGCACTCAAGCCCCAGCATGCGGATCACATCTACAAGTCGGGCGTGATCGCCTGGTGGCCGAGTCCGCAGACCGAGGTGAACGGTGTGCAGCTTTTTCTCATGCGTTACGGCGACTACGATCTCGCCATCGATCCACGGACGCTGCTTCAGACGGCCCCCATGAAGGGGTACAAGATTGGACTGTGGGTGCAGGGTCTACGCATGGCGGCCAGCCCGTGGGGTGCAAAGCTGCCGCCCCCGTCTTCTTTGAAGAGCGGGTTGACGGTGGACAGCAAACACGATCGGTTGATCTCGCGGGTCTCGCTGGATTCGGTGTTCCCTATCGACATCGTGGCCGTGCAGCCCACCAGCAGTCTGTGGGGCCTGTACCGCCATACGCTGGAGTTGGCCGTGCTCGTCGGCCTCGTGCTAGCCGCTCTGTGGGTGTACGGCATCTGGCGCTATGGCCGTTACCGGCTTAGCCTTTCCGTCGAGTTGCGGGAAGCCCTGCGCAAGCACCGCGTGCGGGTGCGGTATCAGCCGGTCATCGATCTGGAATCAGGTCGTTGCGTGGGCGCCGAAGCGCTTGCACGCTGGGTGCGCGACGATGGGGAGTTGGTAGACCAGGACCTGTTCATTCGGGTTGCGGAAGCCGCCGGATTGGGTAGGATGCTCACGGAGAATGTCCTCAAGGCGATACTGGATGAGTTGGGTGGACTGCTTCGGGAACAGCCGCATCTCAGTATCAACCTGAATATGACGCCCCAGGATCTGGAGAGCCACGCATTCCAGGACCTGTTGAGTGCGAGTCTCGAGTCCGCCGGAATAGGACCCCATAGCATCAAGCTCGAGATAACGGAGCGCGCCCTGGTCAACAATGCCGACGTCCGGGCGCTCATACGCAGTTTCCGTGAACTGGGCCATCAAGTGGCGGTGGATGATTTCGGCACCGGTTACTCCAGCCTGTCATACCTGGAATCGTTCGAGCTGGATACCATGAAGATTGACAAGTCTTTCGTGAATGCGATCGGCAGGGAGACCGTGACAAGCCAGGTTATTCTGCACGTCATCGAAATGGCCAAGGACCTTGGGCTGGATATCGTCGCGGAAGGCACGGAAACGCTGGAGCAAGTGCAGTGGTTGAGTCGGCAGGGCGTGCAGTATGGGCAGGGCTTTTATTTCAGCGAACCTCTGGCCGCTGATGCGTTCCGCGAATTCGTCGGAAACAATCAGGCGAAAGTCCGGCCGTTCATCCCGGCGTTGAAGCGGAGACAGAATTGATTATGAAAATGCGTTCCCCGCATGTTCAGTGCCTGACGGGACGCAGCCGCAAAGGTAATGCAGTCATGGTCCTGGCCGGCCGGATCGTGCTCGTGAGCGCAGTGCTCGTCATTGCGGCTTGCGTCGGTCCCGGTGCGCAAAAGACGCAAGTGCCCGCGCCGATGCAAAAGAAGCAAGTGCATTCGAAGGCGCCGGCGACCGTGGCACGACCCTCGGCGACGGCTGGTGAGCACCGGACGCCAAGCATTCAAGTCGTCGACCCCGGCCACTACGAGGCCACACGCAAGCAACGTACGGAAGCCCTGTCGGAGCGTTCGGGCAACGCGCTTGCCCCGAAAGGCGTCGGATATTACATGGAGGTGCTGGAAGCCAAACTGCGGCAGTCGACCGCGGGCACGACCGTGAGTGCCGTGCTCCGGGGCGAAAACATCGTCATCGGGCCGATAGAAGACGCTTTTGCCAAGGACGGTACGCAGTTTGCGGATGGGGTTCGGGGCATGCTGGCTTTGGTCGCCCCCGTGCTTACAGAGTTCTCCAAGACGTTGATCACGATTCGTTGCTATACCGACTCGAGCGGAGCCGCCGACTATAACCGGACACTTTCGGAGCAGAGAGGACTTGCCGTCGCCCGCTATCTCGTCAACGCGGGTGTGGACGCAGCACGCATCCTGGTCGTCGGTTATGGCGAGTCCGAACCGGTAGCCTCAAATGCCACGGTGAAAGGCCGTGCCCGCAATCGCCGGGTCGGAATTGAACTGACGCCGCTCGCGCACTAGCGGAAGCGATCTTTATCGACCGAGAGTGAGCGCGCGGCCGGAGACTCCCTGCGGTGTAACTTTGTTTCACTCGATGAAGTCATCGCGACGATGCGGGCTACCGGCCGTGATCTATAAGGAAACATCGTTAGACGGATTGGCCGTCAACGTCGTCGAATGTTTGTCGCCTGACAATTACGTCACAATACCCTTTGTAGGAGCAGCTTTAGCTGCGCTTCGCTCCTGCACACTTTTCCTGATTGAGTGCTATAGTTCAAAAATGTTATACGTCAAATTAGCTTTAAAAAAAATGGGGGTTAACTATGAGAAAGTTGATGATTGCTTTTATAGGATTAGGGGTCGCGCTTTGTTCCGGGTGTGCTGTTAATCTCCCATTTACTACTAGGCCAACTTTTGAGACTGTAAGTCAGGCGCGTGAGTTGGATGCTAGGAGAATCGGACCAATATCCGTTAAATGGGTCCCCGCATCTTTCCCAGATCGTGTAGATGTTGAAGGTGCCTCCGGTTTTGTCGGGGGCGGCTCGAGAACACGTATCCCAATTGGTCCCGATTTGTCAGGCCGCATACTCGAAACGCTTGATGCTGCGATTGGAATTGATCCTTCTTCAACCAAAGTACTTATAATTAAAATTAAAAAAGCAAAAACGAAATTCACATACTCTGCGGGGATATTTAATACGACACCCGCAATAGATTGGGCAAGCTGTAAGATCGATGTTGATTTTGCGTTTGGTTCTAAGCATTGGCGCCAATTATTCCATTCGGAGGCAAAAGACCCGAGGGTAGGTGGTTCAAGTCAGACTGGCCTTGTCGAGCATGTATGGGATGAGATAGCGCTACAGGTTACAAAGAATGTTGTGGAACACCTGCGAAATTGATTCGCCTATAGAGCGCTATCACGGGTGTATCGCGGAATACCCGGGATAGTCCAGACCACATTTTCGTATGATCAATTTCTTATGGTGAAGAAAAACGGGAGCCTGTATGACTCCCGTTCAGATATCAAGATCTGGTGTTTTGATTACATCGCCTGAATCAGTGCGATGGCGATCAGCACTTCGCCGAGCACACCGCCCAGGAAGGCGAGGGTGCGCAGGCCGGGGATGCCCATCGTATAGACGACGTAGTGGACCAGACGCGACCAGAAGTAGATGATGCAGCCGGCCACGGTCAGGTGGGTGCTGATGCCGGCGAATTGGGCTGCGACGACCAGGGCGGCGAAGACCACCAGGTTCTCCACCGCGTTCATATGGGCGCGTTGTGCCCTCTGGGCCCAGGCGCTCTGGGGCTTGTCGTTCGGGCCCGGGTTCGCGAGGGTGCCCATGATGCCCCGGACCATGAAGCGGTCCAGGATGTAGGGGACGAAGAATACGCCGGTCATCATCGCCGTCACCGCAAGCCAGAAAATCTCCGATTTCATCACTGATCTCCTTGTGGAAATGGATTAATCACCTGAAACATAGTCCACGGAGCGCCATAAGTAAATAATTATTTGGCCTTGAATACTCCCTGCAGGAGCAGTGGCAGCCGCGATTTATAGCCATGGCGGGAACCATCGCCAAGTGCTATATTTAGTGCATGCATATGCGTCGATAACCCCCATTGGAGATCCCCCTGTCTGATGGGCATCGGGCACGTAAAGTGCAGGAGAGTGGCATGGGCAAGGTAATTACTCTCGGTATCCTCCTGGTGGTGGCGCTGCTGTCGGGCTCGGGCTTTATCTATATCAATTCCATGATCAATTCCGGCGAACTGGACATGATTGCCGGCAAGAAAGCGCTTGCGGCGGGGAAGGTGGACATGAAGGCGGGGAAAGCCAGGCTGTCCGCCGGCAAGACGCAGTTGTCGGAGGGCAAGGCGGCCTACGCGAAAGCCAGGAAGAACTGGTTGCTGGTCTTCGCCGACAAGGCATTCAACAAGGGGCAGGGTTTCAAGGACGCCCAGCGGCAGATTGCCGAGGGAGAGCAGCAGGTAGCGGCGGGGCAGTCCAAGGTGGATGCCGGGCAAGCGCGTCTCGACCAGGGCCGGCAGGATCTGATTCAGGGAAGGAACCTGCTGACATTGGCCAAGGGCATTCGTATCGCTTTAGGCGGAGTCGCGATCGTTCTGTTAGCTCTGGCAGCGGTGCTCACGTTCTTCTGGAGGCACTCGCTGATGCGGACCTTCGAACGTTTCAGGCATAAAAAAGCCTGACAGCTATCCTTTCTGCCACAAACACGAGCATACCCGGCCTCAGCGCCACTTGATCGAGCAGCCGACGCTCGGAATCTGTTCCTTGGGCCCCTGGCCGGTTTCGGCGATCTGCTCCATGGCCTCCAACAGCTCGCGCTTCGCGCCGGGTTCCGGGTCCCGGGGGCCGCCGGCATCAATGCGACCGCGATACTGCAGCCTGCCGTCGGCGTCGTAGCCGAAGAAGTCTGGCGTGCACACGGCGCCGTAGGCGTGGGCGACGTCCTGCGTCTCGTCGATGAGGTAGGGGAAGGGCAGGCCGTGGTCGGCGGCAAAGCGCTTCATGTTGTCGAAGGAATCGGCGGAGTAGGCAGAAGTGTCGTTCGACATGATCGCCACCGAGCCGATGCCCAGGCCTTCGAGTTCCCTGCAGTCGCGCACGATGCGCTCGATCGCGCCTTTCACGTACGGGCAGTGGTTGCAGATGAACATCACCAGGGTGCCCTTGGGGCCGCTCACGTCGGCGAGCGTGTACCTCTTGCCATCCGTGCCCTTCAGTTCGAATTTCGGCGCCGGTTTGCCCAGCTCGAGTCCCGGTGTTTCCGTCCGTGCCATCGTCAAACTTCCGCCTTTCCAACCGTTTCATTTTCTCACGCCGGCGTGCGACTGCAATCCCGGTCCATCAACTTGTGCGTCATTCCGGCGAAGACCGGAATCCAGTAGGAACATGAATCCCGGCCGGTGGCCGGGATGCCTTATATCGACTGGATACCGGCTTGCACAGGCATGACGACCGGGGCTTAGGGTGTCGTTGCCGCTACGTTTGAAGTGCCGGCCGGGACCGGGTATTGCCTGAGCAGGGCCGGGAAGGCAGGGGCCTTGCGCAGCGGATCCCAGGTCGGATCGAACCTGAGGCTGGCGGGTGTCAGGAGCAAGGACAGGGCGCTGCCCGGGGGACGTGCGAGCAACCGGCCAAGCGTGTCGATCGCCCGGGTCTTTTCGCCAAGCTGTGCTTGCACGACCGCCAGGAAAAACATGACGACAGCTCGTCCCTGGTAAGCATCGCGTATCACCCGGGGAGAGTCCATGGCTTTCTGGTACGCGGCGAGTGCGGCGGCCTTATGTCCCAGGCCGGCGTCCGCCATGGCGAGATGAATGAATACGATGGGTGATTCGGGGGCTGCCTGCAAGGCGTCCAGCGCCTGGGCATAGGCCTGCCGGGCCGCCTCTTCGTGGCCGGAGAGGTGCTCGGCAAAGCCCAATAATTGATAGTAAATGCCCTGTGCGATCAGGGGCAGGGTATTACCGTTGCTCAGCGTTGTCCGCAGGGTCCGGATAGCGTCGTCATAGCGGCGGGTAAACAGGGCCTGGAAGACCCCGGTCTGGAAACTGTTCCAGTTGCCCGGCGGGATTTTCAAGTCCGCCAGGATTTTTCCCGCCTGTACGAGATTGCCCTCGCTTTGGTAAATGTAGGCGAGTTGGGTCCGCACGTCGACGTCATCGGGATTGATCGCCAGGGCCCGGCGCACGAACTGCCTGGCCTCGGTGTAACGCCGCAGGGCCGCGTAGCTCCAGCCAAGCTGGGACAGCGTGTTGACGTTGCGGGGATCGAGCGCCAGCGAACGTTGCAGATAGTCGATCGCGCGCTGCCAATGCCCCAGGCGCCGTTCGACGTAGCCGATGCTCGCAAGGACATAGGCATTGCTGGGTGCGACGTCCAGGACCCTGCGGTAGGCCGCGAGCGCCTTGTCAAAGTCGTAGCGCCCGTAATAGGCGTAATCGGCCATTGCGATCCGGGTCGCGACCGCGTCCGGCGCAAGTGCCCGCGCCTTATCCAGTGCCGCCTTGGCCTGGGCCAGACGTGCGGGCGTGTAGTCGATAAGCCCGAAGTGGAGCTGGCCGTCGATGGAGGACAGGCGCGCCCAGGCCAGGGCAAAGCCGGGATCGAGCTTGACCGCCTTGCGGAAGGCCGCGCCCATGGCGGTCAATTGCTCGGGACTATTCGCATTCGTATGGGTTGCAAGGGAGAGCCCGCGCAAGTAGGCATCGTAGGCAGCCGGGTTGCGAGTCGGCACCGCCGTCACTCGCGCCTGCTCGTCCGGATCGAGTGTTTGCTTGAGCGCTGCGGCCACCTTTTCCGCCACCTCGCCCTCGACGCCGAAGACGTTATTCAGCGTGCGCGTGTAGCTTTTGGCCCAGAGGTGATGGTCGGTGCGGGCGTCGATCAACTGCACGTTGACCAGCACCTGGTCGCCCGCCTTCT
>JBAUSV010000165.1:0-2133 GCA_049581885.1 Gammaproteobacteria bacterium
CGGTACTGCGCTGACCACCCTGCATCCGGATATTCCGTGATTCCACTGCAGCCCGACTCCTACTACCTACGCCCCTTGCCGCCCGTGCTTTCACGAATTGTTGATTGTCCACCGCAATTGCTGCCCAACACTACGATCCATTGACGTGCAGATTGAAACGCACCATGTCGTGACGCTTCGCGCTCTACCTATCGGCACATGCACATCGCACTTAAGGGCCGCTTCCCGGCTTTGCTTACAACTGCCAACGATGTTGCGTCCACTGCGTGAAGTTCAAGACAGAAATGTCATTTACCGGTTAACACCTCGTATTATTTCTTGACATTTTTGCCGCAACGAATCGATCGTCAGCCGGCACATGACTTACATTCAATGCCAATGTTGTGGCTCTATAGTCCTGCCATAACGCTCTCATCCAGTCGATTACAGCAACAACTGACATTCTCGCGAAAACTGTGCGGGACATTTTTCCGCCGGCTTTTGCGATTCGATGCAATTTCTCTTGAGTCTTGTCGCAGCGCATTGCGCTTTCCTCACGACGCGTTTTCTCAGCTTTTACAATTTACGTTTTCTTTGTGTCCAACAAAGACTTCGTAAGGCCAATATGGGGCTTTTTCCATACGAAGCCGCGAATTTAATCACAGCTGAAGCAATATTCTCAACGCACCTGCCAGTGCATTACTCGATTCGCTTTGCACGCGACAGACGTTCTCCGCTTTACGTACGTATCAGAGAGTGAAGCTGGCGAACAAGGGCAGTCGAGGCAGCCAGACGGCGGCCCTGAAGACAGGTCATGCCGAGACTTTCCGGGCCGGGGGAAGGCGCTGGCAGACACGCCGTCATACTGACTTTCAGCAGCCAAATGGCTGTCGCGGCCGCTATCGCTTTGGGCACGCCGCGATCCAAGTCGTTTACGTCAGTGGACGAACGGGCTCTGCAGCAGGGAGGCAATGTCGTGCTGGCTGACCGGACGGCTCAGGTGGTATCCCTGCACCTCGCGACAACCCAGTTCGCGCAGCGCAGCCAACTGCTCTTGTGTTTCGACGCCTTCGCCGATGACTTCCAGGTTGAGGCTTTGGGCCATGGCTATGGTCGCGCTGACAATGGAGGCGTCGTTCGGGTCACTGACCAGGTCCCTGACGGCGGCAAGCACCGTACAGGTAACCAGCGTGCCGGCTGCGTAGCGGCCCCGGCGGGCAAGATGGTAGCCACCCAGCAGCACGACCATGGCACCCAGGACGACCAGAAAGACCGGCCAGAAATCCGGGGTCAAAATCAATTGCAGGACAATGGACGTCGAACCCAACGCCAGGATGAACAGAACGACGCCGGCCAGCAGCCGCGCCTGCCGCCGATCCACCGGATCGGCAACGTCCGCGGCCGGCTCGGTCCATCGCCGCCACCACGCCGCTACCGTGGCCACCGCTCCTCCGCCAGAGAGCGACCGACGAACTCGCCCCTCATGCTCGCCAACATGCGCCTATCGGTTATTCCAGCCATCGGCCCCCCATCCCGAACCGCCGGCGGCCCACTCACCGCCCAGCGGCACCGATGCGCCCTTCTCCTGCGGGAAACACGCCGCAGCGCAGGCGGCGCACGGTTACGCACTCAATCCGACGGCACTTCTTTGGACGCCATCTGCGGACGGCGGGCATAGCCCAGAATCATGCCGCAGAAATAGCCCACATTCATCTGCTGGCGGAAAGCCCCGCTCGGGCCCTTCGCAAGCAGTTGCGAGAGATACCGCCCTGCTGCGTTGACCGTCTGGCGAAACAGGAACAGCGGCACGCCGCGGAAGCTGCGTCCGTATCGGGTATCATCCAGCATGGCGCGCTGGTAACCGGCGTTGAAGTGAATGGTCCGGAAGAACCTCTTTTTCAGCTGGTGGGGAAGAATCTTGTGCTGGACGGTGGCCTGGGGTGCATAGAACAGCCTGCCCCCCGCCGTCGCCACCCGGCGGAAATAGTCCGTTTCCTCGCCTTTGAACAACTCTTCGCGCTTGGCGCCCTCCCCTTTGCGCCCCATGCGGGTGTCGAACCCCCCGACCTGCTCGATGATGCGGCGGCTCAGAGCCATGTTGCCGCCAAACGGAAACTCCTCGATTCCGTCCATGTCGTGAGGCTGGTCGCCGAA
>JBAUSV010000166.1:0-2112 GCA_049581885.1 Gammaproteobacteria bacterium
GTACTATGATGAAGCGGGCAATATCGTCGATTCTCTCGACGGTCTGAAAAAGGTGCTGCTGCCCCATTTTGAGCTGGTGGCGACGCACGATGTCCCTTTTGTCATACCGGAAACTGCCAGAAAGTTCCAGCATACGATATCGCAGATGAGCGTGTGGAAGAAAAAATGAGTTTCGATTTTGGGACGGTCGTTGACAGGACGGTGACCAATGCGGAGAAATATGCGCTCCGCGAAAAACTCTTTCACACGGAGAAAGTCCTGCCGATGTGGGTGGCCGATATGGATATCCAGACGCCGCCCTGCATCGTAGAGGCCGTTCAAAAACGTGCGGCCCACCCGATATACGGGTATGAAGAGGTGCCGGAGAGTGCCTATGCAGCACAGATCGCCTGGATGAAAAAACGCCACGGCCTTAGTATCGAACGCGACTGGATGTTCTACTCACACTCGGTGGTGACGACGATCAACATCGCGATACAGGCTTTTACCGAGCCCGGCGACAAGGTCGTCGTCCAAACACCGATCTACCCGCCCTTTTTACACACGGTCACGCAAAACGGACGACAGGTACTGCGCAACCCGTTACAGCGGAACGCGACGGGTGACTACACCTTTGACTTTGAGGATCTGCGTTCAAAAATCGATGCCGATACCAAACTGCTGCTGCTCTGTTCACCGCATAATCCCGTCGGACGGGTCTGGCGGCGTGAAGAGCTGCAGGAGCTGGCCGATATCTGTCTGCAGCACAACATTAAAGTGGTGGCCGACGAGATCCACTCCGACCTGGTTTACGCACCGTATCGGCATATCCCTTTTTCCTCGCTGAGCGAGGCGGTGGCTGCTATAACGGTGACAGCGATCGGCCCGGGCAAGACCTTCAATGTGGCCGGGCTGGCCATCTCTACCGTTGTGGTACGTGATGAAGCGATGCGTGAGCGCTTCAGAGAGGTGCATGAGAATATTCACTTTGCCCAGAGCAACGTCTTTGCGCATGCAGGGTTCGAAGCGGCCTACACGCAGGGCGAAGCGTGGCTGGAAGCTCTTTTGCTCCATCTTCAGAAAAACAGTGCCAAGCTGAGCGCACTTGCCCAAAGACACAGCGACAAGGTCCGTTTTGTCGAACCCCAGGGAACCTATCTGGCGTGGCTCGACTGCTCAGGAATGGGACTCAGCAGCAGTGAACTGCGCCGCTTTTTTATCGAACAGGCGGCACTGGGCCTCAGCCCGGGAACCTCGTTCGGTAAAGAGGGCAAAGGGTATATGCGGCTGAACTTTGCCGTACCAAGTCCGCTTATGGATGATGCCATCGCCCTGCTGGACCTGGCACTGAGCAATTTTGACGAGTACGGGTTCTAAGACCATGCGAAAGGTGATGATCATCAGCGGAGCCGGGCTGAGCGCCGAGAGCGGTATCAGCACCTTCCGCGAAAGTGACGGACTGTGGGAGAAGTATGATGTCATGGAGGTCTGCTCTACACAGGGGTGGCAGAAAAACAGAAAGCTCGTCACCGACTTCTATAACGCCCGCCGCAAGGAGCTTGAAGAGAAAGAGCCGAATGCAGCCCACCTCGCCTTAGCCGCGCTGGAGAAAAAATATCCGGGAAGGGTGTGGAACCTGACGCAGAACGTGGATAACCTGCTTGAAAAGGCGGGCTGCCAGAATGTAATCCATCTTCACGGTACCTTGAGCGATCTGCGCTGCGAGTCGTGCAACGGTCTTTTTGACATCGGCTACCGTGCGCAGAAAGAGGATGAGAGCTGTCCCTATTGCGGTAGCAGCGACGTCCGCCACAACGTCGTGATGTTCGGCGAGAGTGCGCCGGAGTATCGGCGTATCTATGAGGCGGTGGAGGAGTGTGACCTCTTTGTCGCCATCGGCACGAGCGGAAGGGTGATCGATATCGTTTCTCTGGCCGGTGAGTTTGACCACTCCATTCTGGTCAACCCCAAACGCGAAGAGCATATCACGGCCTTCGGCAGTTTCGACAGGATGATAGATGACTATTTCGAGCACTTTATCCAAAAAAGAGCGACGGAAGCGGCGGGCGAGATGGTAGCGCTGATCGAGGCGTATCTCAGCTGATCGATAATACAAACAGACAATCCTAAGGA
>JBAUSV010000167.1:0-13187 GCA_049581885.1 Gammaproteobacteria bacterium
CCGTGCGGCCTTCGCCATTCTCGCCCTGCCGGCGATTGCTGCCCTCGTCTCGCTGGTCTTCGCCCGCCGGGTGGAACGCTTTCAAGCCCCCGCCCGGCCGATGGAGCGCGGCCGCCTGCCCCGTGCCTTCTGGTTCTGGCTGGTGTTTGCGGCCCTGTCCACGGCGGGACTGACCCATTTCGTGCTGATTTCATTCCACCTGGCCCGGGTCGACCACGTGCACCTGGCGCTTATCCCGGTGATTTTCGCAGTGGGCATGGCGATGGAAGGCATCACCGCCTTTTCCCTGGGGCGGCTGAGCGACCGCCTTGGGCCCGGCCTGCTGGTACTGGTGCCCCTCGGCGCGGCTGGCGGCGGCATCCTGCTGTTCCTGTACTCGGGCGCCCTGCTCTGGGTCGGGGTGTTGCTGTGGGGGCTGGGCATGGGCGCCCAGACCACCCTGCTCAAGTCGCAGGTGGCGCGGGTCGTCCCCGCCGACCGCCATGCCGAGGCCTTCGGCCTGCTGGACACCGCCATGGGAGCGAGCTGGATGCTCGGCAGCATCGCTCTCGGTGCGCTGTACGACCTGGCGCCGCAGGCCCTGGTCGCCGGCGCACTGGGCTTCGACGTTCTGGCCCTAGTCTGGTTGTTCGCCGGGCGCGGTCTGCACCGCGCCTGAGGGATGCCGCGGGAAGTTCCCTTGCATGCATAAATAATGACGCCTACCATGAGTTGTATGCCCGAAATGCACCATGCAGGCACATGGAAGGAGCTGATCATGAATATCTTCGAACGACTTGAATCAGAGGTACGCGCCTATTGCCGGACCTGGCCGGCGATATTCGACACCGCGGTCAATGCCCGCCAGACCGACGTGGACGGCAAGGAATACATCGACTTCTTCGGCGGCGCAGGCGTACTCATCTTCGGCCACAACAACCGACGGCTGCGCGAGGCAATGATCGATTACATGCAGTCCGACGGCGTCACCCACAGCCTCGACATGTACACCCGTGCCAAGCAGCATTTCATGGAGCGCTTCGAGGAGGTGGTGCTCAAGCCGCGCAAGCTCGAATACAAGTTGCAGTTCCCCGCCCCCACCGGCACCAACGTCGTCGAAGCGGCGCTCAAGCTCGCCAGAAAAGTCACCGGGCGGCGCACGGTCGTTGCCTTTACAGACGGCTTCCATGGCATGACGCTGGGCTCGCTGGCCTGCACCGGCAACGATCACTTCCGCTCCACCGCGGGCGTGGCGCTGAACGACGTCGAGCGCGTGCCCTACGACGGCTACCTGGGCGACGGCGTGGATACGCTCGCCCCGTTCCGCCGCGCCCTGGAAGACAGTTCCAGCGGCATGACGCCGCCCGCCGCCTTCCTGGTCGAGACCATCCAGGCCGAGGGCGGCGTCAACGTCGCCCGCAAGGAATGGCTGCAGGAACTGCAGGCGCTCGCCCGCGAATACGGCAGCCTGTTCATCGTCGACGACATCCAGGTGGGGTGTGGGCGCACCGGCCCCTTCTTCAGCTTCGAGAACATGGGACTCGATCCGGACCTGGTGTGCCTGGCCAAGGGCATCGGCGGCTACGGCACGCCGCTCGGCCTGCTCCTGATCAAGCCCGAGCACGACCAGTGGAAACCGGGCGAGCACACCGGTACCTTCCGCGGCCAGGATCTCTCGTTCGTGGCCGGTGCCGAGGGCCTCGGCTATTTCGAGGACAAGGCGTTCATGGACGGCATACTGGAGAAGGGCAAGCGTATGCGCAAACGCCTCGAGAAGATCGCCGCCCAGACCCCGGCCGATGCCGAAGTGCGCGGGCGCGGCATGATCCAGGGGCTCGACATGGGCACCGGCGAGCGGGTTCAGAAGATCGTACGCCACGCCTTCGAGTCGGGCCTGCTGATCCCCAACTGCGGCACCGGCGGGCGGGTCGTGAAGCTCACGCCGCCGCTCACCATCGAGGACGATACGCTCGACGAGGGACTTGACCTGCTCGAACAGGCCGTGGCCAAGGCGGGCTTATGAGGGATCATGACGGACTGGCCTTCTCGCTCGCCGAATACGAACGCCGTCTGAAGGAACTTCGCGAGCGCATGGCGGAGCGGCTGCTCGATGCGGTCGTCGTCTCCGACCCCGAAAACCTTGCCTACCTGTGCGGACACCAGACGACCGGCTACTCGTTCTTCCAGGCGCTGGTGGTACCGCTGGAGAGCGAGCCGGTGTCGGTGACGCGCCAGATGGAAGCCTCCAACATCGAGAAGCGCACCTGGGTCGAGGACGCCCGCTACTACAGCGACACCGGCGATGCCCTGCAGATGCTGTACAGCGTCATCAGCGACCTGGGTCTGGAAGGCAAGCATGTCGGCTATGAACGCAACAGCTACTTCTTCCCGGCCTACCAGCAGGACCGTTTCCACACTCTGTTTACCGACGGCAACCTGCTCGACTGCTACGGCATCGTCGAGGAAGGCCGCCTGTGCAAATCGGAAGCCGAGATCGAGATCATGCGCAAGGCGTCGAAGGCCACTGAGGCCGGCATGCAGGCCGGCCTCGACGCGGCGGCGGAAGGCGTCAGCGAGAACGACATAGCCGCCGCGGCCTGCGACGCCATGTTCCGGGCCGGCGGCGAATATCCGGCCGTGCTGCCCTACATCACCTCCGGGCCGCGCACCATGATCGGCCATGCCACCTGGGAAGGCCGCACGGTCCAGCCCGGCGAACACGTGTTCCTGGAAATGGCTGGCTGCGTGCAGCGCTACCACACCGCAATGATGCGCACGGTCGTACTCGGCGAACCGAACCGGTCGATGCGCAAGGCGGAGGGCATCATGCTCAACGCGCTGGACGAGGTTGAAGCCCTGATCCGTCCCGGCGTCACCGTCTCGGATGTGGACGGTCTGGTACGACGCATCATTAACGACAACGACTTCGGTGCAAGCCTGATCACCCGCGCCGGCTACTCCATCGGCATCGCCTTTGCCCCGGCCTGGGACGAAGGCTACATGCTGAGCCTCAAGCAGGGCTCGCCCGAGATACTCAAGTCGGGCATGACGCTGCACATCATTCCGTGGATGTGGGGCATCGACGGCGACAAGACCTGCGGCATCTCCGATACGGTACACGTGACCGAGGACGGCTGCGAGTCGTTCTTCAACCTCGACCGCCACTTCACCGTCAAATAAGCACCGCCTCCCCACGCAATGCCAACGCGATCTGCCTCGGCAGCATCCGGGCTCATGGCACTCGTGTGACCAAGATTTTAAATCCGCCAATGTCCCCTTAGGAGCGACTCACGCCTGGACGAGTTTCGGCCATAAACCACCAGTCAGGAATGTGCTCCATTTAGGACATTCGAGACGTGATGACCCTGATGGCGGAGTACCCAGGGAATCGCCGGTAGCCCAATCACGGATCAAGTGTTTCCAAGAGCCGGCGCGGTTCGCCTAATGAGCTGTTTAAGCAGGGAATTTTCAAGAAAAGGCACTGGATTCCATGACGACACCCCGAAAGCACAAAAATCAAGATACGCTCTTGCAAAAGACGCTTAGAATTTATAAAATGATGTTTCAGGCATTAAATATTATTTTATTAACATTAATTTTTATGATTACTTCTGCGCAGATGAAGGCGGCTCGCGCACTCTTGGGTATTGATCAGCAGCAACTAGCTGATCTGTCTGGCCTTTCTCAACCGACCATCCAGAGAATGGAAGCGAGTGACGGGACAATACGCGGCAATGTGGATTCGTTAGTCAAAGTGATCGACGCCCTCAATCGAGCAGGCGTTGAACTGATCGGTGAAGCTGAATTGAGCGCCAGCGGTGGACGCGGCGTCCGCCTGAAGACACCGCCACCCAGCGAGTAACACCTTGCAGCTCGCCCTCATCTCCGCCCAGGCGGCGGTGCTTACCGCACTGGTCTCCTCTCTGATTGGGTTACTCGCTTCACGAAGGAATTGGGCCCTACGCCACCTCGCCTTTCTCCTTCTCGGCCTATCCGGTCTATGCGCAGCAGTCGCCGGAAGCTCTGGACTCCTGAGCGGTACAGCGATTACTGCTGCTTTGCCGTTCGGCCTGCCCGGGCTCAACTGGCATGTGCGACTAGATTCCCTCTCCTCCTTCTTCCTCATTCTATTGGGCGCCGTCTTGATTCCCGTAGCGATCTACGGCCCCAGTTATGTACGCGAATTTCAACACGAGCGCGGAAATACATCCGTTCTAAGCATCTTCACCGGCTTGTTCGTGACAGCGATGCTGATGGTCGTACTTGCAGACGATGTCTTCACTTTCATGACCGCATGGGAGCTAATGTCGGTCGCCTCCTATTTCCTTGTTGCACTGCAACACAATCACGCCGCCAGCCGCCGCGCTGCCTTGATATACCTTGTATTCGCTCATATCGCCGGTCTTGCGATTCTGATCTCCTTCAGTCTGATTGCTTCTGCAGCCGGGACATTTGTATTCTCGGCAATGCACGGAACCTCGTTATCACCAATCCGGATCAATCTCGCATTTGCATTGGCGCTTTTGGGGTTTGGGATGAAGGCGGGGTTAGTGCCCGTCCACGGCTGGCTTCCTGAAGCACATCCGGCTGCGCCTTCCCACATCTCGGCCCTGATGTCCGGAGTCATGTTGAAAGTCGCCATGTACGGCTTTGTGCGTGTTGCCTTCGAGATTCTCGGGCCTCCGCAGTTGGGTTGGGGCATCACGCTTGCAATCTTTGGATCCGGTACGGCGGTATTTGGCGCACTTGGCGCGCTGATGCAACACGACATCAAGCGAATGCTTGCCTACTCCTCCATCGAGAATATGGGTATCGTGTTCATCGCGCTAGGCCTGAGCATGATCTTCATTGGCACAGGCCATCCCGCTTTGGCCGCACTTGGACTTGCCGCCGCGCTATACCAGGCGCTTAATCACGCCCTGTTCAAGTCACTACTGTTTCTTGGAGCAGGCGCCGTCATCCACGCCTCGCATGAAAGTAGCCTCGAGCAGATGGGTGGACTGATGCGGCGCATGCCCTGGACCGGAACGTTTTTCCTGATTGGATGTTTGAGCATCTCGGCACTACCGCCCCTCAACGGATTCGTTTCAGAATGGCTGACCTTCCAGACCGCGCTCCAAGCTTGGCAGATAGAAAGCGGCGTGATCCGCATACTGGTTCCTCTGGCTGCATGCGCCCTCGCACTGACGGCAGGCCTAGTTGCCACCGGTTTTGTACGTGCCTATGGGGTCGGGTTCCTGGGGCAGGCCCGCTCCCGCCATGTTCGCCGCGCACGAGAGGTATCGCGCGGGATGAGAACGGCCCTGGGGCTGTTGGCTGCCGCCTGTCTTGGGGCAGGTGTCTTCCCAACGCAAGTGATGGAGATTCTCAGCCGAGTAACCCAAGAAATTATTGGCACTCCTCTCGCCCAAGCAGCCTCCCATGGCTGGTGGCGAATCACTCCCATTAATCCCTTAACCGCGAGCTATTCTCCGGTGCCTGTTCTTCTCGCACTGCTTCTAGTTTGGCTGCTGCTTCCACTCCTGTTCCGCCGTGGCCTCGCACACCGCGTGCGCAGACCCAGCGCGTGGGATTGCGGATATGCGCCTCCGACCTCCCGCATGCAGTACACGGCGAGTGCCTTTGCGCAGCCCTTCCGTCGCTTGTTCGGTTTTCTTTTTGAGGTTGAGGAACAAGTCCTTCACGGAGACGATGCATCCCGCTATCAGCTGAGCGTGAGAGATCTGGCCTGGAAATGGCTGTATAACCCGCCAGTGACCGTCATACAAGGCCTAGCCCGCCGTGTCCGCCCGCTGCAATCGGGCCGCATCCGTCAATACATTGGTTGGTCGCTTTCGACCCTGGTTGTCCTGTTATGGATCGTATCCTCGAAATAATCGCGACTTGGCTCCTCGCGCTCTTGCAGCCACTGCTGCTTGTGTGTGCTGCGCCGCTTCTTGCAGCCTGGATTAAACGAGTCAAGTGCCGATTGCAGGGCCGCCGAGGCCCCTCTCTGGTGCAGCCCTACCGAGATCTTAGAAAGCTCTTTGCAAAGGACATCGTGGTAGCACGCACTGCGTCGCCGCTTTTCCGGATTGCTCCATACGTGATCTTCGGCGCCACCGTCATCGCTGCAGCCGCAATCCCACTGGTGACCACACAGCTACCCAGCGCCTCGTTGGAGGACGCCATTGTCATGATCGGGCTTCTCGCACTTGCACGAGTCTTCCTTGCGCTTGCAGGGATGGATATCGGCACCGCCTTTGGGGGTATGGGCGCCTCGCGAGAGATGTTGGTGTCGGTCTACGCCGAACCCGCATTGCTCCTGGTCATATTCACGCTGGCAATGACGGCACATAGCACAAACCTTGCAAGCGTTACCAATTTCATCCTTCACTCCTCAGCAGAGTTGAGACCCTCTTTTCTGTTCGCACTAGCAGCACTTCTGATGGTGAGTGTCGCAGAAACCGGGCGAATCCCCATTGACAACCCCTCAACGCACCTTGAACTCACAATGATTCACGAGGCGATGGTTCTCGAATACAGCGGACGGCACCTGGCTCTCATCGAATGGGCTTCCGAATTGAAACTCATGCTGTATGGCGTGCTCATTGTCAATCTGTTCTTCCCGTGGGGGCTAGCCACCACGCTCTCTCCTCCTGCTCTCTGTATAGGCTTTTTTTCGACAGCACTCAAAATCGCTGCACTTGGCGTTGTGCTTGCTGTTACGGAGACTGTTTCAGCAAAGATGCGCCTATTCCGGATTCCTACTTTCTTGAACCTTGCCTTTCTACTGGGTCTTCTTGGGATCATTACCCACGTGATCCTTTATTTGTAAGAGATTAGAGCATGCACCCGCCACTGATCGAACAAGCCGTCTTTGCTCTAGCTGCGCTCGTCCTTTTTGTATCCTTCGCACTACTCGCCCTGGTACGCACGGTCTCTGCAATCCATGCTTTCGCCTGGCAAGGCGCATTCGTAGCAGCCGTTGCGGCGCTTGCAGCTCATCTGTCCGGAGATTCACACCTCTATATTTCGGCAGTCATCATATTCGTTCTGAAAGTCGTCGCAATCCCCTGGATGCTCCATCGACTCGCACGCAGTCTCGGAGTCAGCCGCCAGGCCGATGTTCTTCCGCGTCCCATACTTACGCTTTTGACGGCAGCTGCCTTGGTCATCTTCTCATATTGGATAGCCCTCCCGTTAATCAGGCTCGACACCTCTACGACTCGTAATGTAATCCCGGTCAGTCTCGCAGTCGTACTTCTCGGTTTGCTGATGATGGCCGCCCGACGCCAGGCGATCGCCCAGGTGCTCGGTTTCATGTCGCTTGAGAATGGTCTTTTTCTAGCGGCAGTGGCCGCCACACGCGGCATGCCGCTCGTAGTCGAACTGGGCATCGCTTTTGATCTGCTGGTGGCAATGGTGCTGTTCGGCATCTTCTTCCTTCACATCCGTGGAAGCATTGATTCGCTCGACGTGGATCGCCTAGTACGCCTCTCTGAAGGATCTGAGGAATATCCACAGATGAGTGAGGACATCACATGATCGCACTGCTACTCACCGTCTTCACCCCCTTCCTCGGGATCGGTGTACTCGCCTTAATTCGCAACCCCAGAACCGCCGGCTGGGGAAATATCATCTTTTCTGCAATCAGCTTCGTGGCGTCCATTCTGTTGGTGATCGGCATCCTTCGCCACGGTCCGTTCACAGTGTCCCAATTCCATTGCGACAGCTTCAATGTGTATTTGGTGCTACTCACCACATTCATCGGCTTGACGACTGCGGTTTTCTCTCGCCGCTATATGGAAAACAGCCTCGAACAGGGGCGGGTCACCCCTCGACGCATGCAGCTCTACCACAGCCTCTACCAGGGCTTCATGTTCACGATGCTGCTCGCGCTCACGACCGACAATCTCGGCATTCTGTGGGTAGCGGTGGAAGGCGCCACCCTGACGACAGTACTGCTCGTATCGCTTCATCGCACCCCCGAGGCGATTGAGGCCGCCTGGAAATACTTCATCCTGTGTAGCGTAGGCATTGCCGAAGCCCTGTTCGGAACGGTCCTGGTTTATTTTGCTGCGCAGCATACCGACCTCCCATCAGGCCAAGGTTTGAGCTGGGATGCACTGTATGCAGTGGCCCACAATCTGGACCCTAAAGTCATGACGGTCGCCTTTGTGTTTCTGATCGTCGGCTACGGAACAAAAGTCGGTCTCGTCCCGATGCATAACTGGCTTCCCGATGCGCACTCAGAAAGCCCGACTCCTATTTCCGCACTGTTGTCGGGACTTTTACTCAATGTGGCGCTGTATGCCGTCATCCGCTTCAAAATGCTTGTCGATGGAGCGCTTGCTCCCTCTGCACACCCTCACCTGGCCAGCTATCTTCTGATGGGATTCGGCCTACTTTCGTTCCTGGTAGCAGGTCTTTTCATGCAGCGCCAACAGGATGTGAAACGCCTGTTTGCCTACTCATCGATTGAACATATGGGACTGATCACCTTCGGGTTTGGCCTGGGTGGCCCGATCGCAACCTTCGCAGCACTGCTCTATATGGCAGCGCATTCTCTAACCAAATCCGCCATCTTCGCCAGCGTCGGCCATGCGACCCATGTTGCCAAAACCCAGGCCATCGATCACATCCGAGGGTTAATTCGCACACAACCTGCCGTGGGATGGGGCCTTCTAATCGGCGTTGTAGCCATCGCAGGCCTACCACCATTTGGTATCTTCTCTAGCGAATTCTTACTTATCACGGTCTCGATACGCCACTATCCGTGGGCAGCCGCCCTATTGATATTGGGTCTCATCATTGCCTTTTCTGGCCTGTTTCGCCATGTTCAACCCATGGTGTACGGACCGGTTCCAGCGTGTCAAGAGCCCATAAAAGCGAATATGCTGCCAGTTGCCTTGCATCTCGCACTCGTCCTGATTCTCGGATTCGCGGCTCCGCTGTTCTTCACCCACTGGCTAGAGCAGGCAGCCCGGCTTATTGTGGGCGGAGGTGTCCGATGAATATGGAACGTCGAGGGCCCGCTGAAGTTCTTGCCGAACACGGCATCATTTCGCCAGAACAGGCCACTGAAAAGCTTACCCCCGTACACTGCGCGGAAGTCCCCGTATCCGCCTGGGCTGAGGTCGCCAGAGTGGCAGCGAATGAGGCAATCCGCTGGGCTGGCCTGTGGGCTGATGAGATCGATGGGACTATATGGGTCAATGCCCTACTTGAGCACAATGGACACTACCTTCTGCTACGTACATCTGTGAGCGACGACAAGGCTCAAGTCCCATCACACGCTGTTTCGTTCCCCGCTGCCTCACGTATGGAGCGCCATGCCCATGACCTATGGGGAATCACATTCGTAGGCCACCCGGATCCGAGGCGCTGGACACGCCACCAAGCCTGGCCCGAGGAAGCTTACCCCCTGCGCCATACGCCAGACTCTGGGGCGTTCCATCGCACACCTGCTGACACCGGCTACCCCTTCCAGCGCATACAGGGCTCTGGAATTTGTGAAATTCCCGTAGGGCCGGTTCACGCCGGGATCATCGAGCCAGGGCATTTCCGGTTCCAAATCGCTGGCGAAG
The DNA here is from genome assembly GCA_049581885.1 of Gammaproteobacteria bacterium. Lineage (GTDB taxonomy): Bacteria > Pseudomonadota > Gammaproteobacteria > JAKDMP01 > JAKDMP01 > JBAUSV01. The sequence goes on from JBAUSV010000167.1 coordinate 9,549, forward strand.
ACGTCTTGGCTCTCGAGGAGCGCCTCGGATATGTACATAAGGGCATCGAGGCTCGCGCCATCGGACGAAATCCGGAAGAACTCATCCGGCTAGCCACGCGTGTGAGCGGGGATTCAGCGATCACACACGCCTGGGCGGCCTGCCAAGCCATGGAACGAGCAACCGGGACTCAAGTACCGGCACGTGCCCATCATCTTCGTGCAATCCTGGCCGAGCGGGAACGCGTTGCCAACCACTTGGGAGATATCGGTGCCATCTGCAATGATGTGGGGTTCTCATTCGCCCATTATCAGCTTGGCAGCCTGCGCGAACTCTGGCAGCGGCGTAACGGCGAGATTTTTGGCCATCGGCTACTCATGGATACGCTGGTTCCGGGCGGAGTTCATATAGACCCCTCACCCGCAGACGTAGTCCAGCTCCATAAGGATCTTGCGACGCTACGCAAACGCCTTGCCCCCTTAATCGAGCTTCTTCTCGACTACCCCTCACTTGAGGATCGCCTCGTCGGCACCGGTCGCCTAGACTCAACCGATGCCCGACGTCTAGGTGCACTCGGCTATGTAGGCCGTGCTTCAGGACTCAGCTTTGATGTGCGCCGCGATGCCCCCTATGCGCCGTACACCTCTTACGCGATTCCAGTTCCTGTACTTGAGGATGGCGGTGTCGCTGCACGGATGCGTATCCGGATAGAAGAGATTCTTGCGAGTCTCGATCTCATGGCCGCTCTTATCGAAAATTTACCGAATGGCGCAATAAAGGCCATTTTTGAACCCAGTGAAAACAGCGAAGGCCTAGGTATCGTAGAGGGTTGGCGAGGCGAAACCATCGCCTACCTGCGCTTTTCCAAAGACGGGACTATAGCCCGGTATTTTCCCCGAGACCCAAGCTGGTTCAACTGGCCCGCACTCGAAATTCTGATGAACGGTAATATCGTTGCAGATTTTCCCGTTTGTAATAAATCCGTGAATGCCTCGTACTCCGGACACGACATCTAAGGCAGCCCCATGCTTCGTATTCTCAAAATCGCGATCTCAACCGGTCTTCTTACGGAGCCCTCTCCAGCGAAAGACGCGGAACTGGAAACAATCGGTATCGATGTAAAACGCATGCTCGACAAACGTTTTTCTGGTTCACTTGCCATCCGGCACGTCGATGCCGGATCATGCAATGGCTGCGAACTCGAACTACATGCCCTAAGCAATGCCTATTACGATATCGAGCGATTCGGGGTGAATTTCGTTGCCTCACCGCGCCATGCGGATGCCTTGTTGGTCACCGGCCCTGTATCCCGACACATGGAGACAGCACTACGCAGAACCTTCGCCGCAATGCCCCAACCCAATCTGGTCATCGCCGCCGGAACCTGTGCCTGCACCGGGGGGGAGTTTGGGGTGTCCTATGCAAGCTGCGGGGCGGTAAGCAACGTCATCCCGGTCGACGTCAATATTCCCGGTTGCCCGCCGAGTCCAATTAATCTACTAAAGGGGATACTAGCCGGAACAACAACATAATTAACCTATCTGCTGCCAGTTGAGATGAGCGCAGAGCTATGCCGTTGCCTCCTAGCCCCATCGGTGGCTCATTAACCCTCAGCATGGCCACGATGCGGTTCATCTATTTCCCCTTGCTGCAACTGGACTGCCCCGGTCTGGTGGGCTCCAACGACTCACTCCGAATAAGAAACGAACGACTGAAAACCGTCATGTATAGCCTCGTCTGTAATCGACTGCGGATTCAACGGGTGGATGGGTAATCTCCCCGAAAAATAACGGGATTGAGAAATAGAATGTTCTCCTCAAGACCGAACGGAAGGTTGAACCGCCCGGGTTTCCCGGAAACACGAGGGTTTGAGTCGCGTCGCTCCGGCTCACGTCAACCGTATTATCTGCTGCGTCGAATGGCTGCTTTGAACTAGGTTCAATGTCTTTTCAGGGTCGGTTCATGCTGATCAACGTTTGGGAAAACGGACAGCCAGAGGTTTATAGAGGAAAGAACGCCGGCAGGATGCCGGCGTTCCCTCCGACGCTAACCTTTTTTCGGGCCCAACCACACCTGCTGCGCGTTGACGAACTCGCGGATGCCGTGCGGGCCGAGCTCACGGCCGTAGCCGGAGGTCTTGATGCCGCCCGAGGGCAGGCGCGGGTCGGTCTTGACGATGCCGTTGATCGCCACCTGTCCCGCCTCGAAGCGTCGGGCCATGACCTCACCCCGCTCCGCCGTGGTCCAAAGGCTGGCCGCGAGGCCGTAGTCGGTGTCGTTGGCGACGGCGAGTGCGTGTTCAGCGTCGTCGATGGCGGCGACCGCCGCTACTGGCCCGAAGGTTTCCTCGGTAAACGCCGGCGCATCGAACGGCACGTCGGTGAGCAGCGTGACCGGATAAAAGGATCCCGGACCGTCAGGCAATTCCCCGCCCAGCAGGCAACGGGCACCTGCCGTGATGGAATCCCGTACCTGCTTATGCAGTTGCTCGCGCAGGTCGGTGCGCGCCAGCGGACCGATATCGGTGTCGTCACGGGTTGGGTCACCCACCTTCAGCCCGGCCAGGCGCGCTTCGAAGGCCTGCACGAACTCGTCGTAGACGGGTTTTTCGACCAGGATGCGCTTGGCGGCGATGCAGGACTGGCCGGCGCAGATGAAGCGCGAGGTGGCGATGGTGTCCACGGCCTGCTCCAGGTTCGCATCGGCAAGCACCACGGCGGGGTCGGAGCCGCCCAGCTCGAGTACGGCCGGTTTGATCTGCTCGCCGGCGATGGCGGAAACCGCACGTCCGCCCCGCGTCGAACCGGTGAACGAAACCGCCTGCACGCGCCGGTCGCGCAGCACCTGGCCCGTCGCGTCGTTGTCGATCACCAGGGCCTGCAGCAATCCCTCGGGTGCGCCCGCTTCGCGGAACGCGTCCTCGATCGCCAGCGCACAGCCGGGCACGTGGGGGTCGTGCTTGATGAGTACGGTGTTGCCGGCCATGAGCGCCGGCGCAAACACGCGTGCGGCCAGCCAGTAAGGGGAATTCCACGGCAGGATGCCAAGTACGGTACCGAGCGGCAGGTACTGCACCCAGCTGCGGGTGGCGTCGGATTCCAGCGTTTCGGTCGCCAGGTACCCTGCCGCGTGGCTCGCGTAGTGCTCGCAGCACCAGGCCGTCTTCTCGACTTCGCCAAGGGCCTCACGCATCGGCTTGCCCATTTCCTCGGTCATCAGCGAGGCATGACGCGCCTTGCCATCGCTCAGCTTCTTCGCGACGGCTTTGAGGCAGTCGCCACGTTGTTCGAAGCTGTATTCCCGCCATTGCGCGAACGCCTTGCACGTGGCATCGAGCTTGCGCTCAACCTCCTCCGCCGTGTGCCACGGCAGTTCGCGGATGCATTCACCGGTTGCGGGATTGATCACCTTCGGCATGAGAGCCTCCATGACTGTGTCGTGTTCGTCGGTTTTCGCGGCGCTGGCGATTCATGGCGCCATGCCGCCGCCTCCGGAATCGCGGTCGCGACGACCGCTCCTGCGGGTTATCAGGCAGGTTGTTTCTCGAGCCGGCCGTGCTTCCACACGTGGGTGACGTTGGAGGTCTCCGCCAGCACGTGGATATCGTCCAGCGGATTGCGTGAGAGCGCACACAGGTCCGCGTCCCACCCGGTCTCCAGC
>JBAUSV010000168.1:0-1887 GCA_049581885.1 Gammaproteobacteria bacterium
GGATTTTACCCGTAAAAGAAAACTACCTTTTCCAACCTTGATTGTCTTTATAATCGATCTGGCTACCGGTTCCTATCAAAATGAGTTGAACCGTTTCTTTCGAATTTTGGTGCCTTCAGATCTCCCCATGAAGTTCATTTCAAAAGTCGCCCTGGCTAAAGCCAGGCTGAAGTTTTCCTACAATGCATTTGTAGAGCTCAGTGAACAGATTTTAGAACATTTCTACAACTGAAGTTTCACGGTAATTGCTCATTGTTTTTCACGCGGCCATACGCAGCAGTGCGGCGACGAAAGATTTTCGTGAGAGTTTGTCTTGTTTATGGCAAAGGGCATCAAAATCCTCGCTCAGAGCAGTGTTTGCAATAATGTGCCTCAGGTCGGAGAAGGCAAAACTATTACGGCCTTTGACTTTGTGACGACGTTCCGGTGTATTCTCAAGCCGGGCGCCATAGATCCAGGTAATAGTTGCGGCCATCGTAGAAAAGTTGATGTGGTTGATGACAGCATGTGCATTGCGGGTTTGGCTTTTGCTGCTGCCGATGTCCTGCTTGATTTCCTTAAAACCTGATTCGATTTTCCATCTGGCGCCATAGTACTCGATAATTTGCTCAATAGACAGATCCATGTCTGTAGAGAAGAGAGCAATCCACTGTGTTTTTCGAAAGACCCAGACAACCCGGACAGGGCACTTAAGTGTTTTGAGCATGACAGTCTGTGAGAAGGCGTTGACGTCTCTGTATTTCCCATAAAGGAATACGCGATGGATTGATGCATGAGATATGAACCTGGCAGCCATTTCAGCACAGGATCCCAGTCTGAGTCCGTACTTTCGAGGTCTGCCTCGTTTTTTCAACTTTCTGTTCTGAGGCATGGAGTATAGCACTGTATTTGAACGTAATCTGGAGAGCAAATGGGCTGAATTTCCGAGATGTTTTCGTAGGGGTTTGAATAAGCCATTATTCCCGAACCAGCTGTCGCAAGCGACCAACAGACGAACTCCGGCAAAATGATGGGCCAGTTGAATCAACATCTCAACTGCCTGATCCAATTTAGTTTGGAAAGAGGATTTTTTGCCGGGAATCATCATATTATCCCGTTTTGCCTCGATAGCCTTTTTTGGCAAATAGAATCGGTGAGCAAGGGGCAGACATGCCCATCGTCCTTTAATGCGCTTCAACAGTCCAACGAGAACCACATTCTGAGCCCAGGGATATTTGGACTGATTCGCTTTAGCGGCATGATCGAAGATGTGTGAACAACCGAAGATATTTCTGCCTGTTTTGGGGTTGATGGAATCATCCAAGGCAACCAATAAGCGCCCATCTGACAGGGGATCTGGAATCATGCTCCACAAAGTCCGCCACAGTTTATCCCATGGAAGTTTGTTGGATGCCATAAATGCGTAGAATCGACGTCGGTTCACACCCAAGCCGAAAAGCGTGTTGATGCAGCGAAAAATGTTTGAAGAAATGGAAGAAGTGAAAGGAATGATGAATGCCAAAATAGTATAGGTGAACCATTTGCGACGTTCTCTGCCAAGATTGGTGGATGAAAACGCATTCTGAAGAGGCGTAAAAATATCGTTTAGAATAAACATTTTGAATTGCTCCTTTCCTTTAGGATATCAATAATTTATGTGGACATCCTATCATGAAAAGGAATGGGGTTCAAGCAAAAAATCGTTATAAGTCATTGAAATAGTTGGCATAAAAATTGAAACTTTTTTCAAATTCCGTGCCAAGTTTTTTCGCTTCGTGAAAGATTATCAAGCGGAAATTAGCGGTGGAATCTGAAAGACTTCAAAAACGGTGAAACTTCAGATAAAAAAGTGTCTCTTGTTCAAGTTTCAGGGAGCGATTAAGCTTTTTTCCCAAAAAACAGTTTTTG
>JBAUSV010000169.1:0-11363 GCA_049581885.1 Gammaproteobacteria bacterium
AACATCACGGGTGCCTCTGCTTGCACCGCCGCAGGCAGTTGCACCCTGACCCTTACTCCCGCAACCGACCAGAGTGGTACGGCCACGGTCACCGTCACCTTGACCGATGCCTATAGCCAGAGCGCCACCGGGACGTTTACCTTCACCGTGAACCCACCCGACGCGCCCACGCTGAGCGGGATCTCCAACCTCACGGTCGGCTTAGATCAAAGCGGCACCGAGGCGTTCACGATCGCCGGTACCGGCACGCTCACGCTCACGGCCACCAGTTCCAACACGACACTCCTTCCCAATGCCAACATCAGCGGTGCATCGAGCTGCACCGCTGCGGGCAGTTGCACCTTGATCTTCACCCCGGCAGCCGACCAGACCGGTACGGCCAGGGTCACCGTCACCTTGACCGATGCCTATAGCCAGAGCGCCGGTGAGACGTTTACCTTCGCGGTCGAGGCGGCCCCGGTGTCGCCTCCGAATGGCATGTTGACTGGCGGCGGAGCCTTCGGACTGTGGGGGCTACTGGGGTTGTTCGGGCTGGCGCTGATCGGGTGGCGCCGCCGCAGGCAACGCGACTCAAGCTAGGCCCTGCGGGGCGGGCTTTTCTCCTGTCATTTTGAAGGGGACCACCGCATGAACATCACAACGACCCGTTTTACGCTGCCGCTGCTGCTGGCGACTGCGCTTATCTGCTCTTGATATCGGGTGGAAACGCTAGATTTCAGCTTGCGTCCAAATCCCGCGCTGTATCATGTTATTTCAGGCGGTTTCACGCGATTTGGACGCAACGAAAGGCGCCACCGTGGTATTCGGAGGGTAACGCCTAAGCTGTTGATAATTATGAAAAATATGGTGGGCGGCGCTGGGATCGAACCAGCGACCCCTGCCGTGTGAAGGCAGTGCTCTCCCGCTGAGCTAGCCGCCCGCCGTGGGTGCGAATTTTAACAGGTCACACCCGGCTTGGCACTATTTGCCTTCCCCGTCGCGGCGCAGTAGTACGTAGACCGCACCGGTGCCGCCATCGACGGGGCGGGTGCTGCAATAGGCGAGGACGTCGTGTCGGCGCGATAGCCAACGGGCGACGGCGACCTTGAGCACGGGACCACCCGGGCCGGAGCGGAAGCCCTTGCCGTGAATGATGCGCACACAGGTGTGGCCGCGCCCGATTGAGGTTTCGAGGAAGTCGGCGACCAGCGGGTGAGCTTCTGCCTGGGTTTTGCCGTGCAGGTCGAGCACGCCCTGTACGGGCACGGTGCCGCGCCGCAGACGGCGCATGAGACGTTTCTGCACGCCTGGAGCGACGTATTCGAGCGGCGGCTCGGAGCCGTATTCGTCGGGGTTGCGCGGGTCATAAAGGCTTTCTTCGAGCGCTTTGTGTTCGTCCGCTTCTCGGAAACGCGCGATCGGCTTCGGGCGGGGCTTGCGCGAGTCGGTATGCCGGTGGGGCAGGCGGATAGCGTCGGCGACGGCACGACGGAACTGCCGGCGTTGTTCGTCATCGAGACTCATGCTTCGGCCTCCGCGTGTTTATAACCTATCATTAGCTTACTGTTTTTGTCTGCATACCGTGTTATCCATACTGCTCAGCAACGATGATGGCGTACATGCGCCGGGTCTGGCCGCGCTGGTGGCGGCGATTGAACCGCTGGGCCGGGTGACGGTGGTGGCGCCGGATCGCAACCGCAGCGGCGCGAGCAATTCGCTCACGCTCGATGTGCCGTTGCGCGTCGGGCGCTTGCCCAACGGCTTTTTTTATGTGAACGGTACGCCGACCGATTGTGTGCATCTGGCGATCACCGGGCTGCTGGATGCCGCGCCGGATCTGGTGGTCTCGGGCATCAACAACGGGGCGAATCTGGGCGATGACGTGCTCTATTCGGGCACCGTGGCGGCGGCCATGGAAGGGCGTTTTCTGGGCCGCCCGGCGCTGGCCGTTTCCCTCGTCTCGTCCGAGCCGCGTCATTACGATACGGCGGGCCGGGTGGCGCGCCTGTTGATCGAACGCATGGAAGAGGGCGTGATGGCGGCAGATACCTTACTTAATGTGAACGTGCCGGACGTACCCTGGATGGAGCTGACCGGACTGCGGGCCACGCGCCTAGGCGCGCGTCACAAGGCGGAACCGGTGGTGAAGCAGATCGATCCGCGCGGCAAGGCGGTTTACTGGGTCGGCGAGCCTGGCAAGGCGGCGGATGCCGGCGCGGACACCGATTTCGCCGCCGTGGCCGCGAACGCGGTCTCGGTAACGCCGCTCACCATGGACTTGACGCATCGCAGCGTGCTGAAGGGTGTGGAGCGCTGGCTGGAGGCGATTGCATGATGTCGCAGGCGGGCATCGGCATGACCTCCTCGCGCACCCGCGAACGCTTGATCGAGCGTCTGCGTGCGGAAGGCATCGCCGATCCGCGCGTACTGGAGGCAATCCGTGCGACGCCACGGCATCTATTCGTGGACGAGGCACTCGCCAGCCGCGCGTACGAGGATACGGCGCTGCCCATCGGTCATGGGCAGACCATTTCCCAGCCTTACATCGTGGCGCGCATGACCGCGGCGGCCATTGCCGAAAGCATTCCCGAAAAAGTGCTCGAGATCGGTACCGGCTGCGGCTACCAGACGGCTGTGCTGGCGCGTCTGGTGCCGAAGGTGTACAGCATCGAGCGGATTCGTGAACTCATGGCCGGTGCGCGTCGGCATCTGCTGGAACTGGGGTTGCGCAACGTGAGCCTGCGCTACGGTGACGGCAGCGCGGGCTGGGCCGAGATGGCGCCGTTCGATGCGATCATTCTCACGGCCGCACCCGAGGTGGTACCGGTCGCATTATTCGAGCAATTGACGCCCAGCGGCCGGCTGATTGCACCGGTTGGCCCGCGCGCGGTGCAGGAGCTGCGCGTCTATAAGCGCACCGAGCAAGGGGTCGAATTTCAGGCGCTCGGAGCGGTAAGCTTTGTTCCGTTCACTTCAGGAACGAGTCAACGATGAAGCGAAGCCATACGCGTATTCTGTCGCCGCTGTTTGCAGCGTTGCTTTTGGCTGGTTGCGCGGGGGCGCTCAATCTGCCGGGCAGCGGCAGGCGCCCGGCCACCTATACGGTGGGCAAGAGCGACACGCTGTACTCGATCGCCTGGCATTACGGGCTGGACTATCACTCGGTGGCGGTGTGGAACGGCATCAAACCGCCGTACACGATCTATCCCGGTCAGCGCATTCGCCTGTACCCGTCGCGCCACGGTACCCGGTTCGCTGCGGCGCAATCGGGGCAGCAACGCGTCACGCAATCGGCGCCCGTCAATCAGCCCTCGGCACCCGTGGTGACCGGGCCGATTCATTGGCAGTGGCCGAGCCAGGGCAGGGCGCAGCCCACTTTCGGCGAACAGGGCATAGCCGGCAAAGGCATCGTCATTGACGGTCAGTTGGGCGCTGCGGTGCGAGCCGCCGCGGCCGGCACGGTGGTATACAGCGGCAGCGCTTTGGTGGGCTATGGGCGGTTGATCATCATCAAGCACAACGATGAGTGGCTAAGCGCTTATGGTCACAACCAACGTTTGCTTGTGCATGATGGCGACAACGTAAAAGCGGGGCAAAAAATCGCAACGATGGGCATTGATCCCAACGACAAACCGGCGTTGTATTTCGAGATTCGCCGCGACGGAAAACCGGTCGACCCGTTGCGCTATCTTCCCAAACCGGGTTAGCATCGTATCGACGACCAAAGGTTGTGCCAAAGGGGGGCTTCAATCGTGACCCGTGTGTCCACGTCATTCAAACAGAGCAAGATCAAACAAAGCAGTGACACGGAAACGAATGACGACAGCGTCGAGACGTTGATTCTCGACGAGTTGGCCACGCTTGAAGAAGAAGAAAATGATCCCATCGAAATCGAAGACGAACTGGACGATTCCGATAGCGACGTCGCGGAAACGTTGCTGGCGCAAGCGTTATCGGCGCACGGCAACGACAAGAAGGATGCGGGAAAACCGGATCGGCCACAGTCCGCGCCGACGTCGAACGAGCTTGACGCCACCAACATGTATCTGCGCGAAATCGGGTTCCACTCGCTGCTGAGCGCAGAAGAGGAAATCTCGCTGGGGCGCTGCATACAGGCAGGGGACGAAGCCGCGCGCAAGCGCATGATCGAGGCCAATCTGCGCCTTGTGGTCAGCGTGGCCCGCGTTTACGTGGGCCGCGGGGTGCCGCTGCTGGATCTGATCGAGGAAGGCAATCTCGGGCTGATTCATGCCGTGGGCAAGTTCGATCCCGACCGTGGCTGCCGGTTCTCGACCTACGCCACCTGGTGGATTCGTCAGGGAGTCGAGCGCGCGGTTGTCAATCAGGGCCGCACTGTGCGTTTGCCCATCCACGTGGTACGCGAGTTGTCCTGCTATATGCGCACGGAGCAGGAATTGCGCAGGGAATTATCGCGTGCACCGAAGACTACGGAGATTGCTCAGCGCACGGGATTCAGTGTCGAACGCATTGCCAAGCTGCGCCGCATACGCGAGCGTTCGGTCTCCGTGGACGCGCCGCTGGACGATCATAGCGGACACATTCTGCTCGATTGCCTGGATGATGTGCAGGCCAGGGATCCGCGTGATTGCGCATGCGACCAGGAGGTGAAGGCGCTTATCAAGGGCTGGTTGAACGAACTTACTCCGCGTCATCGCGAGGTGATCGAAATGCGCTTCGGGATCAACGGGAGTGAACGGCGAACGCTGGAAAACATTGGAGAGGTACTGGGACTCACCCGTGAACGTGTACGTCAGGTTCAGATAGCCGCCATGCGCCGGCTGCGGCGCAAAATCGGCATGGCGGGGATCAACCGCGAAGTGCTCGACTAATCGGGACTCGGGGACACGACTGCTCTGGCTTAGCGGATGATGATGGCGGCGGCGGCCTGGCGTCCTTCGCTGAGCACGATATTCCAGGTGCGGCAGGCGGCGGCACTGGTCATGATTTCCACGCCGATGTTGGCATCGATCAAGGACGCTATCATTTCACGCGGCGGAAAATGCTGGATTTCTCCGGTGCCGAGCAGGATCAACTCCGGGAGCGGATCGAGTTCCAGCAGGCGCGCGATGTGTTCCGCTTCGAGCTCGTCGAAACTCTGGGGCGTCCACGGTATAGCGCCTCCGCGCGGCGTAATGACGAGGCTCTCCTCGTAGGTGGCGTTGCGCACGCGCACCTCGCCTGGGTGGTAGTGGCGGACGATCGGTTGTTCGTTGCTCACCAGCAAGTCGCGTACGATTTCCATCTGTTGAATCCGCGAGAGTGAATGTTTCGATGTTATCACCGGCACTGATCTGGCCGCACTTCGACCCGCAGGCTGCGGCTGGCGAGCGGTTCGTGCAACAGCGCTTGAAGCGCGCGCCGTCCACCGTGATTGAAGCCCGATCCACGCTGGCGCTTGTCGCCCGCGCGCTCGGTATCGAGGCGCCGCCCGCGGCGGCTCTGGCGCGGCTTGCGGAAGGCCGTTCGGCGAGTCCCTCCTGGTTTCTGGCCGAACCGGTGATGCTCACGCCGGATCGTGATCGCCTGTTGTTGCGACGGCTGGGAGAAGAAGAGCTGAGTCCGAATGAGGCGCGGGCGCTGATCGAGACGGTCCATGGCCATTTTCCGGAGACCGAATTGCAACTCGAACGGGCGGTGGACGGGCACTGGTACGCGCGGTTGGAGGGGGTCGATGCACGGCCGGGGTTCGCGGTCGAGGCAGTTGCGGGGGCCGTAATAGAGGCCACGCCCGAGGTATTCGGTGTGAGCGCGGCGGGTGTGCGGGTGCTTAACGAGTTGCAGATGCTGTGGTACGAGCATTCCGTCAACCGCGCACGGAAGGAGGCGGGCCGTCTGCAGGCCAATGCGCTGTGGGTGTGGGGCGGCGGTGCCCTGCCAGCGGTGGTGCCACGTGTGCGGGCGCGGGTGCTGGCGGCGCAAGCTCCGGAGTTGAGTGGGCTTTCACAGTGGCTCGATCTGGAGCGTCGGGAGCCGGATGCTGCGCTGAACGAAGGCATCGCACCGGGTCTGGTGGCGGTGATCGGCGCGGGTGAGGATGCGTTGGGTCAGCGCTGGCTTACGGCGTTTGCGCGCCAGCGCGGTGCGTTTCGCCTGTTCGGCGCGGGTCGGATGTGGGACGTGCCGGGCCGGCGTTTCTGGCAGCGTTGGTAGAATCTCTCCTTTAGGTAACCTGACGGGATCATCGTGGCCGAACTCACAGCCCTTCGCGAGCAACTCACCGATCTCAGTGCCCGTGCCGAGGCGCTCAGGGGGTATCTTTAACTACGCCGACAGCAAGGCGCGTCTGGACGAGGTGGATCGCAGTCTCGAAGACCCCGATGTGTGGGCGGACCCGGAACAGGCGCAAAGCCTGGGCCGTGAGCGAGCGCGGTTGGCGGAAATCGTAAGCGGTGTGGACGAACTGACTACGGGCGTTGCCGATGCCGGCGAGCTGCTGGAAATGGCTGCGAGTGAGCACGACGAGGCAGCGCTCGGCGAAATTGCGGACGATTTGGACCGCATTCAGCGCACCCTCGAAGGGTTCGAGTTCCGGCGCATGTTCAGCGGTGAAATGGACGCCGCCAATGCGTTTCTCGACATTCAGGCCGGCTCAGGTGGTACCGAGGCACAGGACTGGTCGGAAATGCTGCTGCGCATGTACCTCCGCTGGGGTGAACGGCGCGGCTACAACACGGAGTTGATCGAGGTCTCGCCGGGGGAAGTGGCGGGCATCAAGAGCGCGACCGTGCGCTTCGAGGGCGAATACGCCTACGGCTGGTTGCGCACCGAGATCGGCGTACACCGTCTGGTGCGCAAGAGCCCGTTCGACTCCGGGCACCGGCGCCACACCTCGTTTGCCGCCGTGTCGGTGGCGCCCGAGGTGGACGATAGTTTCGAGATCGAGATCAATCCCGCGGATCTGCGGGTGGATGTGTACCGGGCGAGCGGGGCGGGCGGCCAGCACGTCAACCGCACCGAATCGGCAGTGCGCATAACGCATCAGCCGAGCGGCATCGTGGTGCAGTGCCAGAATGACCGCTCGCAGCACAAGAACCGGGCGACCGCGATGAAACAGCTCAAGGCCAAGCTCTACGAGATGGAGATGCAGAAGCGGCGTGGCGAGCAGCAGAAACTTGAGGACAGCAAGGCCGACATCGGCTGGGGGAGCCAGATCCGCTCCTACGTGCTCGATCAGTCGCGGATCAAGGATTTGCGCACCGGCGTGGAAGTGGGTAACACTCAGGCGGTGCTCGACGGGGATATCGACCCCTTCATAGAAGCTGCGCTCAAGGCGGGCGTAGAAATCGGAACCTGAGCAGGGAGCCCTTGATGTCAGAAGACAAAAATCCGCGTACCGATCTGGTCGCCGAACGTCGCGCCAAGCTGGACAGTTTGCGCGAGGCGGGGTTTGCCTATCCCAACGATTTTCGACCCGATGCCCAGATCGAACCGCTGGTCGGCACCTACGCGACGCTCGACGGGGCGGCGCTCGAAGAGCGCGCGATACCAGCCCGTATCGCGGGGCGGATGATGACGCGCCGGGTGATGGGCAAGGCGAGCTTCGCCAACCTCGATGACGGCAGCGCGCGGATGCAGATATTCGTCAAGCGCGAGGAGGTGGGCGAAGAGAACTACGACCTGTTCAAGTCGCTCGATCTGGGCGACATCATCGGCGTCGAAGGCACGCTGTTCCGCACCAAGACCGACGAGCTGACCTTACGCGTGACCCGGTTGAAGCTGATCTCCAAATGCCTGCGCCCGTTGCCCGAGAAGTTCCACGGGCTCAAGGATCCGGAGTTGCGCTACCGCCAGCGCTATCTCGATCTGGCGATGAATCCCGAGGTGCGCGAGGTGTTCCGCAAGCGCGCAGAGATACTGCACGTCGCGCGCGGTCTGCTCGATGTGCGCGGCTTCATCGAGGTGGAAACGCCGATGATGCAGCCGCTGGCCGGCGGTGCCGTGGCGCGGCCGTTCACCACGCACCACAATGCACTCGATATCCCGCTGTACATGCGCATCGCTCCGGAACTTTACCTCAAGCGCCTGTTGGTCGGCGGCATGCCGCGGGTGTACGAGATCAACCGTAATTTCCGCAACGAGGGAGTCTCGGCGCGCCACAACCCCGAGTTCACCATGCTCGAAGCCTACGAGGCCTACGGCGACTGCGAGTCCATGATGGCGCTGACCGAATCGCTGCTGTGCACATTGGCCTCCGACGTGACCGGCTCGCCGGTGTTCGAGTACGCCGGCGAAACGCTCGACTTCGAAAAATCTTTCATACGCCTGGCCCTGAGCGAGGCGGTGTTGGGTGCGGTGCCGGAACTCGAGGCAAAGGACGTGCGCAACCGCCAGCGCCTGGCCGAGCTTCTGCAGGCGCGCCAGGTGGACGTAGCGAAGGACGCCGGTTGGGGCAAGCTGTTGCTCGAGCTTTTCGAGCAGGAGGTCGAGCACACGTTGGTGCAGCCGACGTTCATCATCGACTACCCGCGCGAGGTGTCGCCGCTGTCGCGGGTCAAGGACGACGATCCGGAGCTGGTGGATCGCTTCGAGCTCTTTATTGCCGGGCGCGAGATAGCCAACGGCTTCTCCGAACTCAATGACCCCGAGGACCAGGCGCGGCGCTTCGAGGCCCAGGTGCTTGAGCGCACCGGCGGGGATGATGAAGCTATGGTGTTCGACTACGACTACGTGCGTGCGCTGGAGTACGCCATGCCGCCTGCGGGTGGAGTGGGCATTGGCATCGACCGTGTGGCGATGCTGCTGACCGGCGCCGAATCCATACGCGAAGTGCTGCTGTTCCCGTTGTTGCGACCGGAACCGTCGAGCGTCAAGTAGGAGAACGTTTTATGCTGACAGGCTCGCAAGTCGCGCTGGTCACGCCGATGATCGCGGCGGGTGCCATCGACAACGCCGCTCTGGAGCGCCTTGTCGATTGGCACATTGAGGCCGGCACCGAGGCGCTGGTGATTGCGGGCACGACCGGCGAATCGCCGACATTGCTGCGTGACGAGCACGAATCCCTGCTGCGCCGCGTGATCGGGATCGTTGACGGTCGGGTGCCGGTGATTGCCGGTACCGGTTCCAACTCCACCGAGCAGACGCTCGATATGTCACGGCGGGCCGCAGCGGCAGGGGCCGATGGCCTGCTGCTGGTGGTGCCGTATTACAACAAGCCGCCGCAACGGGCGCTTGCCGCGCATTTCCGTGCTGTCGCCGATGCGGTGGATTGTCCCATCCTGCTTTACAATGTGCCCTCGCGCACGGGGGTCGACCTGTTGCCGGAGACGGTAGCAGAGCTGTCTACGGTCGCGAATATAGTCGGAATCAAGGAAGCGAGCGCCCGTGTGGAGCGCGTCAGCGAGCTGCGTCGCCGGTGCGGACCGGACTTCGTTCTGCTCTCCGGCGACGATGCCACCGCGGCCGCTTTCATGCTCGCCGGTGGTGACGGCGTGATCTCGGTCACGGCCAATGTCGTGCCGGAACGCATGCGTCGTTTATGCGATGCAGCGCGGGCCGGAGATGTCGAAACGGCGCGTGAGCTGGACCGGGAACTGACGCCGTTGAACCAGGCGCTGTTTGTGGAGTCGAACCCGATACCGGTCAAGTGGGCGCTGCAACGGATGGGGCGTATCGAGTCCGGAATTCGTCAACCCTTGTTGGGCCTCGCCGAAGTGCATCAGGCACTGGTGGAATCGGCGCTGAAAGCGCTGGGAGTAGTGGAATGAGTCGAAGTTTGGGATTGATTGTGATGCTGGGCGCGCTGGCCGGATTGGCCGGATGTTCGCATTCCTGCGTGCCGCCGGGCTGGTATCAGGCGCAGAGCAGGCCGGCGCCACAGCAGCCGCCGGGCGCCAAGCCGATCAATCACGATTCGCGCTACGACATCCCCGGGGGGGCGCCGACCGGGAAGCCGAGCCACGACGAGGCCTGCCTGGTGACGCCACCCAATGTGGTGACCGCGCCCTCGGCGGCGAGCGTGGCGAAGCCCAAAAGCAAGTAAGAGATCAGGGGTAGGGAGGGCCGACGGCCGTTTCTGCAGTAAAAATTGGAGAGGTGTCCGAGCGGTCGAAGGAGCACGCCTGGAAAGCGTGTATGCGCTAACGCGCATCGCGGGTTCGAATCCCGCCCTCTCCGCCAAATTTGGCGTTGAAGCTGTTGAAGCTACTGCGCTCGCCGGCATTCAATCCGGACTTCGCTCGCTACGCTTCAACGCCAAATTGCCAAAGCGTTAGCGGTCTGGCGGGGTTGTTGAAATTTGGGTGCCGAGAGGTTGGTGGGGTGACAGGTTTGGCGACGTGTTTGGCGACGTGGCGGGATGCCGCCTCCCGGGCCTGCTAGCATTAACGAGGTGAATTCAGGATTTCAATGGTGACCCGCATCAGCCCCCCGCGACGATATGCCGTGAACCCCGTCAGGCCCGGAAGGGAGCAGCGGCAGCGGCGGATTCGGGTGCCGGGGTTCAGCGGGTGCGGGTTGCCACCCTTTTCCGCCGGGAGCCGACGGTAATGGCTTATCAGGCCTTGGCCCGGCGCTATCGTCCGCGGCGCTTTGCCGATGTGGTGGGCCAGGCCCATGTGGTGCGCGCGCTGAGCAATGCGCTCAATCAGGGCCGCCTGCATCACGCCTACCTGTTCGAAGGCACGCGCGGGGTGGGCAAGACCACGATCGCCCGCATTGTTACCCAATGCCTGAATTGCGAGCGTGGCGTAAGCGCCACGCCATGCGGCGAATGCGGCACTTGCCGTGCCATCGAGGCCGGGCGCTTCGTCGATTTCATCGAGCTCGATGCCGCCTCGCGTACCGGTGTGGACGACATGCGCGATTTGCTCGAATCCACGGCCTACACCCCGGCCGAGGGGCGCTACAAGGTGTATCTGGTCGATGAGGTGCACATGCTTTCCAAGAGTGCCTTCAATGCGCTTTTGAAGACGCTGGAGGAGCCTCCCGAGCACGTCAAGTTCCTGTTCGCCACGACCGAACCCGAGAAAGTGCCCCTGACCGTGCTCTCGCGCTGCCTGGTGTTCGCGCTGCATCATCTGCCGGGCGCGGAGATCGAGACCGCGCTCGCGCGTATCGTCGAAGCCGAGGGGCTGGAGGCCGAACCCGCGGCGCTGGCCGAATTGGCGCGCGCGGCCAGGGGATCGATGCGGGATGCGTTGACGCTCCTCGACCAGGTGCTGGCGTTCGGCGGCGGTGCCCTCAAGAGCGAGGAAGTTACGGCCATGCTCGGCACCGCTGATCGTGGTCGGGTCTATGACCTGCTTGATCACCTGGCGGCCGGCGAGGGCGCCGACGTGCTGACTCAGGTGAGCGCGCTGGGGCAGGGCGTGGCCGGCGTCGGCGACGTGCTCGAAGCGCTTGCCGAGGCGCTGACCCTGGTTGCG
>JBAUSV010000170.1:0-12445 GCA_049581885.1 Gammaproteobacteria bacterium
CGCCGTAGCCAGGCTTCAAACAAACCTCAACACGGGGCCGTGTCCCGGATAGCCGAATTTATTAAAACGGCACCGGCGGGCCAATCAGCGGAGTCTTCAGCGGCCCCGCCGCACCAACAACGATTACTATCGAATTGGCCCCCGGGTTCACATACGGATTCACGGACAGTTTCCAGTTATTCATTACCCATATGTTGCCCGACGGATCAATCTGCCCGCCCGTGACCCTCTCCAGCGAGTCGCTCCGGTAACCGGTGGACGGCGAAATCGCATCGCCGGTCGTCAGCCCGGCTGGGCACTTCGAGGTATCGGTGCCACAGAAACGGCTGATCCCGTTGGGGACGGTGCCGGCGTTGGGGGGCGGCACCGGGCCGAAATTGAACACCCACACGGTGTCGTCGCCGTCGACCGCGATACCCCAGGGCAGCGTGAGGCCGCCACCGCTGTATGGCGAGCCCGCGGACGGAGTCCGGGTCTTCATGTCAATCATCGTGATCGACGGGTTGGTGGCCGGACCTAGCGAGGTGATACTGGCGGGGCACGGCGCATCCACCCAGTCCGAATTGGCTACCCAGATATTGCCCTCGATGTCGGCAGCATTGCCCATCGGGTGGGTGAAAACCTGTTTACCGCCGGACACGGTAGCGGGCACGGTCGCAACCAGGTTACCGTCAGGTGAAACCACCGACACGGTGTCGCTGTGGTTGTCGTCCACCCAGACATAGTCGTCGGCATCGACGGCAACCCCGAACGGTTTCAATACGGTGCCGGTGGAAGGCGTCTGCAGAGAAATATTGATCGCCTGGGTGGGATCGCCGCCGGGGAATTCGGTCAGCGAACTGTTCCCGCAATTGCCGATCCAGATATTGCCCTTGCTGTCGGAGACGGTCCCCTGCGGCCAGGAGATGTTCCCTTGGTTGTACCCCGTGACATCAGACGAGATCGGCAGACCTGTCGGGTAAAACTCGGACACGCTGTTTCGCGGCGAGGCCTTCGGGAGCAGGGTGCACGGCGGATCCTCGAACCCGAAATTGCCGATCCAGACATGGCCGTCGGGATCGAGCGTCATGCCGTATCCCGCGCCGCTGAGTCCGCCGCCGAAATACGGCGACCCGGGGTAGTTCGCGCCCCAGGGATAGAATTTCATCAAGCGCAGGCCGGCGCAGGCGAAATCACCGATCGCCTGGGGGACGTAGTTGTCGTTCACCCACGCGTAGCCCTTCTCGTCGATGGCGACGTTGCCGGGGCCGTCCATCAGGTTGCTGCTGTCCTGTTCGCTGTAGAACCCGCCGGTGAATTTGAGGAACAATAGCCAGTTCGTCGGGCGCGCCGTCAACGCCGGCTGGTAGACCGGATCGACCAGGGAGAGCTGATAGACGGGGTCGTCGGCGTCCACGGGGTAATTCGGGTAAGACGGGTTTTTGACTATGTTCGCAAGCGCCTGCAGCACGTTGGACGGCGCCGATCCGCCTGGCGACGTGGCCGCGGTAAACAGGGCGTTGCAGTTCGCATCGTCAGCGACGCAGGCTGCCACCGCGTTGGCGAGCGAGTTGAATGTCGCGTAGGTCGTGGTCTCGCTTCCGTTCGGCGTCGAGGACACGATGAGCCCGGCCGCCCCGGTCTGGGGATCGGCCAGGTTGGCCGCCATGTGGACAGCATTGGACATGCCGTAGGTGTTGCCTGCGATCTGGCTACCATTGATGAATTGCGCGAAAGCATTCGCTACGGCAACGGTGGTCATCTCGTTCACGACGACGTGGCCCGGCACATCACCGCCGTTGCCGACTGCGCTGGCGAGCATCACGTTCCCGCTCTCCGCCTCGACAAACAGGGGCGGCTGCACGCCGGAATCCGAGTAGTAGACGTGGTAGGAGATATTAAATTCACCCGAGGAATCAGTGGTAGCCGAACCCAGCAGCACCCAGGGGGTGCTCCGGCTGGGATCGCTGACGTACAGCGACACCTTGTAATTTGCCAAGCCGGCAGAGTCTCCCTGCACACTGCCCTGGAGCATCACCTTGGGCGTCGTCGTATTTGTCGTGCCCCCACATCCCGCCAGCAGCGTCATTCCCGCCGCCATTACGGCCACAGACATGGCTTTTCGTGAAAAAAAAGACCTCCATGCACTAGAAACCGTCGACATGACTACAGCTCCTACGCCAAGGCGGCGTCTTTTGAAAATAGTTCAGGGTATGAAAGCGTGCCGCACCAGTTCCACGCATCAGAGATTGCATTTGGCAATGAGACTGCAAGATTATTTTTCATATTGTGTGCTCCTGCACACCCCTTGGACGAAATATAGCACAGCGATAAGTGGTCGCTGCCCGCTTCCACGCGGCGCAAGACGTCCCGGACCGATCAAGGGCGTCGAAAGCTAAATCGTCCTACATCCCTTGCAAAGCTAAATGCGAATCGTTATTATTTAACTTAACTTGATCGAGTCCCTGCCATGCGCCGCCTTGCCGCCCTTGCCCTGCTCCTTGCCCTGGCGCCCGCTTTCGGCGCCCAGCCTGCCAGCTATACGCTGACCATCCACGACCATGCCTTCGCCCCGGCCACGCTGACCGTACCCGCCGGCGTCCGCATCCGACTGGAAGTCAAGAACACGCGCCGCCTGCCCTCGGAGTTCGAGAGCTTCGACCTGAACCGTGAGAAGGTGATCCCCGGCGGCACCACCCTGACCGTCTGGATCGGACCACTGACACCCGGCAAGTACAAGTTCTTCGATGACTTCAACCCGGGCGTGACCGGCTGGATCGTGGTGCCGGCCGCCAAGCCGGGGGCCCAGCAATGATCGGCAGTTTCGTCATCGTCTTCCGTGAAATCCTGGAAGCCGCGCTGGTCGTCGGTGTAGTGGCCGCCGCGGTCAAGGGCCTGCCCCACCGGGGGCGCTGGGTGAGCGTAGGCGTGGCGCTCGGTATTGCCGGCGCCACCCTGGTCGCCGCCGGCATCGGCATCATCGCCCGCTTTGCACACGGCAACGGGCAGGAAATCTTCGAGGCCGGCGTGCTGTTCACGGCCGGGCTCATGCTCGCCTGGCACAATATCTACATGGCGCATCACGGGCGCGAGCTCACGCACAAGCTCAAAACCATGGGCAGCGAGGTCCTTGCCGGCAGCGCTACGCTGTTCATGCTGGTCGGTGTGACGGCGCTGGCCGTGATGCGCGAGGGCTCGGAGATTGCGCTGTTCCTATACGGGATCGCGGCCAGCGGCGTGAAGGACATGTCGCTGCTCGGCGGCAGCCTGATCGGACTCGCCACCGGCGTCGCGGTCGGCTTCGTGCTCTTCGCCGGCCTCTCGCGCATCCCCATGAAACGCCTGTTCCAGGTGAGCGGCTGGATCATCCTGTTCATCGCCGCCGGCATGATTGCGCGCGGTGCGCAATTCCTGATCCAGGCAGGCTACCTGCCCGCGCTCGTGCCCCATGTCTGGAACAGCTCGGCCATCATTTCCGGCAACGGCATCGCCGGTCGCAGCCTCGGCGCCCTGGCCGGCTACACGCCCACGCCTTCCCTGATGCAGCTCCTGTTCTGGCTGGCCAGTTTCGCCGTGATCGGCGCCTTCATGCTCGTCAAGGGCAGCTGGTTCACCGGCCTGCGCAACCGCCGCGCCCATACGGGCAGCTCCGTGACGCTCGCCCTGCTGCTCGTCGCGGGCGGCTTCTCGTTGATGCCCGCCACCGCCCGCGCGGCCGACTACCAGGTGTATTCCCCGCTGGTCGTGAAGGGCGAAAGCGAAATCGAGGTCCGCGCCTACAACGCCTGGGGCACCAACCCGGCAAGTGGTGCGCGCCAAGCGCTGAAAGTCGCCTTCGGCCACAGCTTCACCGGCTGGTGGCACACGGAACTCTACGCCGAAGCGGAGAAGGAGTATGGCGAAAGCCTCAAGCTCGAGGATTTCGAGTGGGAAAACCGCTTCCAGCTCACGCCGCAGGGCAAGTACTGGATGGACGTCGGGCTCATCAATGAAATCGATATCCCGCGTTACGGCCACGACCCCTACGTGGTGAAGTTCGGCCCGAGTTTCGGCAAGGACTTCGGCCGCTTTACTGCCCTGCTCAACCTCCTGGCTTCCCACGAGTACGGCACCAACGCCGGCTCCGGCGTGGGGCTCGAATACCGTGCACGGCTCGAATACCGGTGGCGGCAAGAACTCTCGCCGCTGTTCGAAGCCTACGGCCAGCCGGTGGGCACGATCGGAAACTACGGCCGGCCCCGCAATTCGCTCGGCCCCGGCGTTACCGGGCAGTTTTCGCTCGGCGCCGGCAAGAGCCTGCGCTACGGCGCGGTCGCGCTGTTCGGCACGACCCACGACACGGCCGATACCACCCTGGTGCTGCGCCTCGAATACGAATTCTACTGAGGCCATGCAGGCCATCGCCGATACCGCGTTGACCCAGGGACCGCTGTCGCGAAAACTGGAGCGCTTCGCCTTGAATCACCGCCGGTGGCTGCCGTGGATACACGCCGGCATGTTCGTCGGTTTCCTGGTACTGGTCATCGTGCCGCTTGCCCTGCCCGCACCCGGCGACAGCGCACGACTGTTCCATGATTTCACGCTGACAGCGAACTTCCTGATCTGGGGGCTGTGGTTCCCGTTGGTGTTCGTCTCGGTGATCTTCACGGGCCGCAGCTGGTGCGGCGTACTGTGCCCGATGGGCGCCTCCTCGGAATGGGCCAACCGCATCGGACTCAAGCGCAAGGTGCCAGGATGGATACGCTGGGAAGGCGCACCCGTCGTAAGCTTCATCGTCATCACCATCCTGGCGCAGACGATCGATGCCCGCACATTCCCCGAAGGCATTGCCGAAGTCTTCGGACTGACGCTCGGCTGTGCCCTGCTGGTCGGGTTCCTGTACGGTCCGGGCTTTCACAAGCGCACCTGGTGCCGGCACCTGTGTCCGATCGGGCTCACGCTCGGCTCCTTCTCGCGCCTCGGCATTGTCCAGTTCGCCCCCAAGATGCCGCGCACCGGCCCGGAAACCTGGACGTCCAAGGGCGTGTGTCCCACCTTCATCGACATCAACCGCAAGCAGGAATCGCGGCACTGCATCGAGTGCCTGCGCTGCGTACAGCCGGGCGCCAAGGGAGGACTCGCCATCCGCCTGCGCGCACCGGGGAGCGAAGCGGCCAACGTCCGTCATCACAACCCGCACGGCTCCGACATCTGGTTCCTGTTTCTCGGCACCGGCACCGCCATCGGCGGTTTCCTGTGGCTCACGCTGCCGCTCTACCAGCAGGTGCGCCACGCGATTGCCATATGGGCGATCGACCATGACTGGCTCGCCTTCCTGAGCCCCGGACCGGCATGGCTGATGTCGGTCCATCCCGCCGGGCGCGAAGTCTTCACCTGGCTCGACTTCTCGATGATCACCGGCTTCATGCTCGCCACCGCCGTTGCCTTTGCCGCCGCGCTCTCCGTATGCACTGCACTCGGCAGCTGGTTCGCCGGGCGTCTCGGCGCCGACGGCTCCTTCCGGTCGCGGTTTCTGGAACTCGCCTACCAGTATTTACCCGTCGCCATGGTCTCGCTCGTGCTCGGACTCGGCAGTGAACTGTTCGCGCTGCTGCAACGGGGCATCGGCAAGGACCCCACGCGCTATGTCGAACTCGCCCTGTTCATGGCCGGACTCGTGTGGAGCATGATCATCGGCTGCCGTTTGCTGCAACGCCAGGGGCTCGCGGGCACACGTCTGATGCTCGCGCTGGCACCGGGTCTGATCGGCTGCATTGCCGCCGGACTCGCCTGGTGGCCGGCACTGTTCGGCATGTAATGCCCTTCTCTATCCCCTTCTAAAAAGAGCCCCATCATGATCCGCAAACTCGTACTGTGCTGCGCTTTCGCCGCCTTGCTGCCACTGACCTCGGCCCGGGCCAACGAAACACTGATCGGGAAACCGGTCGTCAGGAACGGCATGATCATCAATGCCGTGTACCTGCAACCGGTACACATGGCGCCGGTTATGCCGGGCATGGATAACGACGCCGACGTGCACCTCGAAGCCGACATCCACGCCGGCAAGGACAACGCCCAGGGCTTCCAGCCCGGCGAATGGATGCCCTATCTCACTATCTCCTACCAGTTGCGTAAAATGCACGGCTCCTGGCAGGACTTCGGGACATTCATGGTCATGACTGCGAGCGACGGCCCGCACTACGGACGCAACGTCAAACTCGACGGGCCGGGCAAGTACACACTGACGCTGAAGATCGAACCGCCGCCCTATGCCGGTTTCTTCCGTCACACCAGCAAGCAGACCGGCGTGCCGCCATGGTGGAAGCCTTTCACGGTCAGCTGGACGTTCGCCTGGGCCGGCAACGGCAAGCTCGGCGGCTACTGAGGATCCGGACAGAACAACGGCCATGCTTCGTTTCATCTCTGCAATCACGCTGCTGATACTTGCGGTGTGCCTGGCGGCTCCCAGCGCTCACGCTCAGAACAGCGGAGATTCGGCACGCTTGATCCCGCTGCCGTCCCCTCACAAGGGTCTCAGTTTCAGCGCGCACTGGGACAGCGATATTTTCGACAACCTCGATGGCGGGGCCAAACAAAACTATGCCACCGACAGCGTACTCTCGCTCGGGTTCGGCCTCGGTACCGGGGCGCTCGGCGCCTGGCAAGGCGGGCAATTCGCGCTGGGCCTGCAGGCGATTACCAGCACCCACCCAAGCCGCTACGTGGGCGATATCCAGACGCTCTCCAACCTGGATGCGCCCGACCAGCGACAGGTAAGCCAGTTCTGGTATTCGCAAGCATTCGGGCACTCGCTCGTGCGCGCTGGACTGATGGACCTGAACAGCTCCTTCGATACCAACGACACCGCCAGCCTGTTCACCAATGCCTCGTTCGGCATCACGCCGACCCTGACCGTGGATGTCCCGACCGCCACCTACCCCGATCCGGCCTGGGGCGTGATGGCCCGCTTCGGCGAGGTACGGAACGGATGGCGTGTCGGTCTTTTCCAGGGCAATCCCGAAGCCCGCTCGAGCGCTCTCAAGGGCGGCGCCATGCTGATAGGCGAACGCGATTGGCATCCGGCCGCCAAGGACAGCCCGCAAATCGGTGTCGGTGGCTGGTACCGCCATGCCCCGGCCGCCTACGGCCCGCCCACGAGCGACTGGGGTGTCTATGCGAATCTGGAGCAGCCCTTGCCCGGCCACCCCGACACCGTCACCTTCCTGCAGGCCGGCGTGAGTCCGGGCAAGGTCAACCCCGTTCCCGCCTATCTCGGGGGCGGCATCCGCTTCCGGGACGTCTCATCGACGGTGAGCGACGTCGGATTCGGTTTCGCCCGTGCCTGGATCCGCGGTCATGCCGCCGAAACCAGCATCGAAACCACCGCCCTGCTGCCGCTATTCAACGGCAGCGTCGCGCTGCAACCCGATGTGCAATATATCCTCCACCCCTCGGGCGTATACCCCAATGCCTTCGTCATCGGCCTGCGCCTGCACCTCACATTTTACTGACGCGTGCGGACAGCAGCGGCAACTGCCTTTCGCAGGGTGGTAAATCCGGCATCGAGCGTGTCATAACCTGATTTGCGGTAACTCACCATGCCGTCGGGTGCAATCACCATCCGCACCGGCAATACACCGCCGGTGCGGAGTTTGCGCGATAAATCACCGTCCTTGTCGAAGGCGGCTGGCAGGTTTACGCCGAGCTTTTCTAGAAACGCCCGGCCCTTGGCCGGCGTGTCGCCACCGAGGCCTACATCCACCACGTAAAACGCAACGTGTGGATCGTTGCGCCAATGTCGGGTATAGAGTTTTTCCAGTGCCGGCAGCTCCTCGCGGCATGGCTCGCACCAGGTCGCCCAGAAAGCGAGCACCACCGTCTTGCCGCGCAGTGCAGACGCAGGCACCGTGCCGCCGTCGAGCCGCTCGAGGGCATAGACCGGCGCCCGAAACGTGCCATTCATGTCCGGCGTGGCGCCATGAATCGCGCCAATCAGCACGCTGCCCCAGAAATACAGACCGAATACCGCCGCCGCACCGGCGGCCATAGGCACGATGCGCCATACCCACAGCCGCTCCGGCAATCGCCACACCACGAGTCCGGCCGCGACCCCCACGCTGGCAGCGGCCGGCCACAGATACATCAACATGCCGAGACGCCAGAACTGCGTGGTCTCGAGCACGAACACCAGACCCGCCCAAGTCAGCACAACCAGCGCCAGCCACGCCTGCCAACCGCGCACTACTCGCGGCGCAATGCCGCCGGCCGCGAAACCGACCAGCGCCATGATTACAAGCCCCGCCCCATAGGAATAATGCAGATAGATGGGATTGGCCGCGCCCGCGAGTACGCATAGCGCAAGCACCACATAGGTCAGGGTATAGGCGAGAGATTTCATGGCAACCTGTCCGACAACTAAGCCCCTACAATAACGTCTTCGATCACGATTTCGGAACGGCATGAAGATTCTGGTTATCGGCGGCGGCGGACGCGAACACGCTCTGGCCTGGAAGGCGGCGCAGTCGCGCGGCGTCGAAAAAGTGTACGTGGCGCCCGGCAATGCCGGCACCGCAGGCGAGTCACGGTGCGAAAACGTGGGTGTTGCGGCCGATGACATCGCAGCCCTGCTCGCATTCGCACAACGTGAAGCCGTCGTGCTCACCATCGTGGGGCCCGAAGCGCCACTGGTGGCAGGGATCGTGGACACCTTCAACGCTGCCGGTCTGGCCTGCTTCGGGCCGAGCCGCGCGGCCGCCCGGCTGGAAGGCTCGAAAGCCTACACCAAGGCCTTTTGCGAACGCTACGCCATTCCCACGGCCGCCTACGCCGCCTTCACCGAGGTGAACGCAGCCAAGACCTTCGTGCGCGAACACGGCCTGCCGCTCGTCATCAAAGCCGATGGCCTCGCCGCAGGCAAGGGCGTCGTCATTGCCGAAACTCTGGAAGCAGCAGACCAGGCGATAGAGAATATGCTGACCGAAGGCGCCTTCGGCGCGGCGGGCAGCGAAATCGTGATCGAGGAATTCCTCGACGGCGAAGAAGCCAGCTTCATCGTGCTGGCCTCCGGCGAACGCTATGCCATGCTCGCCACCTCCCAGGACCACAAGCGCGCGGGCGACGGCGATACCGGCCCCAATACCGGTGGCATGGGCGCCTACTCCCCTGCGCCGGTCATCACGGCGGCTCTAACCGGGCGCATCGAGCGCGAGATTATCCGGCCCACCCTCGCCGGACTGATCGCCGACGGTAGCTCTTACACCGGATTTCTCTATGCCGGACTCATGATCGGATCGGACGGCGCGCCGCATGTGCTCGAATTCAACTGCCGCCTGGGCGACCCTGAGACCCAACCCATTCTGATGCGTCTCGATTCCGATCTCGTGGAAATGCTCCAGGCCACACTGGCCGGTAAACCGGACCGCCATCCTATTATCTGGAACCCGCAACCCGCGCTTGGCGTGGTACTCACCGCCGGCGGGTACCCCGGCCGCTACGACAAGGGCATACCGATTCGCGGACTCGATGCTGCTCTGCCCGAAGGCGTCAAAGTCTTTCATGCCGGCACCGCCGAACAAGGTGGCGATACCGTAACCGCCGGCGGCCGGGTGCTATGCGTGACCGCGCTCGGAGACACCTTGGTGGACGCCAAAAAACGTGCCTATGACAGCGTAGCCAAACTGTGCTTCTCTGGTATGCAATTTCGACGTGATATCGGTCACCGGGCGTTGGAGAGAACCGTATGAAACTCGACATCCGCCCGGTGGAGGACGGCGAGCTGGAAGCCGCCTGGCGTGTGCTAGCCGAATTGCGCACCCATCTGTCGCGTGAGGATTTCGATCAGGCACTCGCCCGGCAACGCGAAACGCACGGCTACGAACTCATCGGCGCTTTCGAGGACGGCAACCTGGTGGGTGTACTCGGCCTGCGGGAAGTGCACACCTTCGCCCGCGGCAAGCACCTGCACGTGGACGATCTGGTGGTTTCGTCCAATGCCCGCGGGCAAGGTATCGGAAAGCGACTGATCGAATATGCCGAGCGACTGGCACGCCGTCGCGGCATGTGCCAGGTCTTTCTCGACAGTCGTACAGGCGCCATGGGCTTTTACGAACGCCGGGGCTACCGCCGCCACGAGTCGGTATTGGTCAAAAAAAATCTGGACGAAGCCTGAGCGGACAGAAGAACCTGCAGAAGCGCAGCTACGCTGCGTGATTTGTTGTTGATCGCCCAGCATAGCCGGGTTCCCACATTCCGCTTGTTAAACTTCTGGCGCAGGCGCCAAACCATGCGCCGAGTCCCGAGCGAATTTATCTTTTCATTGAGTTGAAGAACTCGGCATTGGTCTTGGTGTCCTTGAGCTTGTCGATGAGGAACTCGCTCGCGGCCAGTTCATCCATCGGGTGCAGGAGCTTGCGCAGTACCCACATCTTCTGCAGTTCTTCCTCGCTGACCAGCAACTCTTCGCGGCGAGTGCCCGAACGGTTGATGTTTATCGCGGGGAACACGCGCTTCTCGGCAATGCGTCGGTCCAGATGGATTTCCGAGTTGCCGGTACCCTTGAATTCCTCGTAGATCACGTCATCCATGCGCGAGCCGGTTTCCACCAGCGCGGTGGCGAGGATGGTGAGAGAACCGCCTTCCTCGATATTGCGCGCGGCACCGAAAAAGCGTTTGGGACGTTGCAGAGCATTGGCATCCACGCCGCCCGTAAGCACCTTGCCGGAAGACGGTGCCACCGTGTTGTAGGCGCGTGCCAGACGGGTGATGGAGTCGAGCAGGATCACCACGTCGCGCTTGTGTTCAACCAGGCGCTTGGCCTTCTCGATCACCATCTCGGCGACCTGGACGTGGCGCGTGGCCGGTTCGTCGAAGGTGGAAGACAGCACTTCGCCCTTCACCGAACGCGCCATTTCGGTCACCTCTTCCGGGCGTTCGTCGATCAAAAGCACGATCAGTGCGCATTCAGGATGATTGTGCGCAATCGAATGAGCGATGTTTTGCAGCATCATCGTCTTGCCGGCCTTCGGCGGGGAAACGATGAGTCCGCGCTGCCCCTTGCCGAGCGGCGCCATCAGGTCGATGATGCGCGCGGTAATGTCTTCGGTGGAACCGTTGCCGAGCTCCATCGTGAACCGTTCCTTGGGGAACAGCGGGGTCATGTTCTCGAACAGGATCTTGGTTTTGGCCGCTTCGGGCTTGTCGTCGTTGATGCTGTCGACCTTGAGCAGCGCAAAGTAGCGCTCGTTATCCTTGGGCGGGCGGATACGTCCGACCACCGAATCGCCGCCGCGCAAGTTGAAACGGCGAATCTGGCTCGGGCTAACGTAAATATCGTCGGGCCCGGCCTGGAAGGAACTGTCGCCGGAGCGCAGGAAGCCGTAACCATCGGACAGCACTTCCAGCACGCCCTCGCCGCAGATTTGTTCGCCCTTTTTGGCATGCGCCTTGAGGATCGCGAAGATCATCTCCTGCTTGCGCATGCGCGCCGCGCCCTCGAAGCCGACTGCTTCGGCCACTTCGGACAGCTCGGACGCGCTCTGGCGCTTGAGCTCGGACATGTTGAGCACCGGGCCGTTGGTCTCGATCTCGGCCTCGTACTCGAGTTCCTCTTCGTCGATTTCCGGCAGGCCCTCGGCGGGATTGGAATTGGGCCCGCGCTGACGACTGTTACCGTTATTGCGATTGCCACCGCGGGAATTATTGCGGCGGCGATAGGCGTGTCCGCTCAAAGGTTGGCCTCCAGAAACGCTGAAAGCTGGGACTTGGACAACGCGCCCGTTTTCTGCGCGATGACGTCCCCGCCCTTGAACAGCATCAGGGTGGGAATACCGCGCACATTGTACTTGCGCGGCGTTTGTGCGTTCTCGTCTATATTGATCTTGGCAACCTTGAGGCGGTCCTTGAATTCACCGGCCACCTCGTCGAGCACTGGTGCAATCATCTTGCACGGCCCGCACCATTCGGCCCAGTAATCCACCAGTACCGGTGTATCGGACTTTAAAACTTCCGCCTCAAAGGCGGCATCGCTCGTATGCGAGACATTCTCACTCACGTTTGAACCTCCATCTAAAATTGATTATCCGGCCTCACGGCACGGCAAAACACATGACTTGCTTGTGTAGGGATATGAGGTCCGGGTCGGGTACGGCACGAAGGCTGAGATTTGATGCGGCCGAAGCGGCTCGGACTGATTCATTCGGGAACTGCCTTTGGGGTTCGGCGTTCCTTATGGCGTATTCTGTCCCGAATCGCTGAACAATTCAAGCCCCACCAGGAGGCCATCTTTTGACCCAGAGCAACCCCCCCCGTAAAAACCCACAATATTTCGAGGAATTGGAACTGCACGAAACCCTGCTTCGAGGTGTAAAAGACGCCGGTTTCGAGCGCCTGACCCCGATCCAGCAACGCACGCTCCCGCCCGCCCTCGCCGGCCGGGACGTGGCCGGGCAGGCCCAGACCGGCACCGGCAAGACGGCGGCGTTCCTGCTCG